>DATMNB010000263.1:0-7144 GCA_035569435.1 Gemmatimonadaceae bacterium | reverse complement strand
AGCGACCTGCCGCAGCGCGCGAGCGCGGGCCGGTAGCACTTAGGCTGAGGTCTTCCGCGTTGGACGAACCCGGCCGAGCAGGCCGGGTTTGTCTTTTGAGGGAGATCAATGCTCCGATTCACCACTGCCGGCGAGTCGCATGGGCCGGCGCTCGTGAGTGTGCTCGAGGGGATGCCCGCGGGCGTGCCCCTGCTTGCCGCGGATGTCGATGTCGAGTTGGCGCGGCGGCAACAAGGGTATGGCCGCGGCCGGCGCATGCAGATCGAGCGCGACACGATCGAGTGGCTCGCCGGCGTGCGGGGCGGCGAGACGTTAGGCTCACCCATCGCCATGTTGATCCGCAATCGCGACTGGGCCAACTGGTCGGAGATCATGGACCCGGCGCCGCGCCCTGAAGATGCCACGGGCGCCCGCCGCCGGGCTGTGACGCGCCCGAGGCCCGGCCACGCCGATCTCACCGGGTTGCTCAAGTACGATCGAGATGATGCGCGCGACATTCTCGAGCGCGCGTCCGCGCGCGAGACGACCGCCCGTGTGGCGGCCGGCGCGATCTGTAAGGTGCTCCTGCGGGAGTTGGGGATCACCGTCGGCAGCCATCTCGTGCACCTGGGCGGTATCGATGCGCGTCGCCCCGACCCGTTCCCGGCCGATCTCAACGCGGCGGCCGATGCGTCGCCGCTTCGCACGCTCGACGCGGCGGCCGAGTCGGCGATGATCGAGCTGATTGACCGCATCAAGCGTGACGGCAACACGCTCGGTGGCATCTGCGAGGTCGTCTGCGACGGACTCCCGGTTGGCCTGGGGTCGCACGTCTCCTGGGACCGCAAGCTCGATGGTCGTCTGGCCGCGGCGCTGATGTCGATTCCGGCGGTGAAGGGGGTCGAGATCGGGATGGGCTTTGAGACCGCGCGGCGCACCGGCGCCGAGGTGCACGACGAGATCGAGGGCGCGCCCGGCCGGACGCGGACGGGGAACGCGCGCCGCCGCACGAATCGGGCGGGGGGGTTGGAGGGCGGGATGACGACGGGTGAGCCGCTCGTGCTCCGGGTGGCCATGAAGCCGATCAGCACGCTCATGCGGCCGCTGGCCACGATCGACGTCACGACCGGCGCGCCGGCGGCGGCGGTGGCCGAGCGGAGCGATGTCACGGCGGTGCCGGCCATGGGGGTGATCGCCGAGGCGATGGTGGCGATCGTGATGGCGGACGCGGTGCTGGAGAAGTTTGGCGGGGACTCGTTGGGGGAGGTCTGTCGGAACCACGCGGCCTATCTCCGCCAGGTGGGAGAGCGCACGGGCGCGACCGGCGGCCTATGATGGGCAGCCAGGGATGACCCACCGTCACCTGGTGCTGGTCGGGTTGCCGGGTGCAGGGAAAAGCACGGTCGGTCTGGCAGTCGCGGGTCGGCTCGGGCGTCCCTTTGTAGATCTGGACGTCGAGATCGAGGCGCGCGGGGGCCGGTCGGTTGCCGAGCTGTTCCGGGTGAAGGGCGAACCGGAGTTCCGTCGGTTGGAGCATGCGGCGACGGCCGCGCTCGTCGGATCGGCGCCGGCGGTGATCGCGCCCGGCGGAGGCTGGATGACGCAGGCGGAGACGGTCAAACTGCTGAGGCCGCATGCATTGCTCGTCTATTTGCGTGTGAGCCCGGAGGCGGCACTCAGGCGACTGGGCCCGGGCGTTGCAACGCGACCCTTGCTCGCGGGTAGCGACCCGGCCGCGGCGCTCAGGTCGCTCGAGGCGGCGAGGGCGCCCGTCTACTTGACGGCGGATCGGGTCCTAGATACGGAAGCCCTTGACTTACAAGATGTTGTGGAGTCCCTTGTACAGATGGCGTCGGCCGACTTGTAGTGCGCGTTATTATGGTACAGGTCGTAATGACCTGATGCGTGGGACGGTGTGGGAGCGGTTATCATTGCCGAACCATCATGACAGTCGTCGGATATACACGGGTGCAGGACCATAGATAGATGACAT
The DNA here is from genome assembly GCA_035569435.1 of Gemmatimonadaceae bacterium. Classification (GTDB taxonomy): domain Bacteria; phylum Gemmatimonadota; class Gemmatimonadetes; order Gemmatimonadales; family Gemmatimonadaceae; genus DASRDS01. The sequence continues at coordinate 5,172 of DATMNB010000263.1, read as the reverse complement.
TCCGAGTACTGGGCCCGCATGAGCGTGGACGGTTTGCTCCAGAAGCATGGGGGCATCTATTGTCGCTCCGCGGGGCTGGGATCTTGAACGCAGTCGAGTTGGAGCACGTCATCGACCGCGCCCTGGCGCAGATCGACGGACGGATTGCCCTCGACGACCTTCGATCGTTGATGGAGGGATCGGGCCTGGATGACGGTGGGCTCGGTACCGATCAGACGATCGTTCATTAGAGAGACATGGCAACCAAGCGGACAGTGAAGAGCGCGACCCGGTCAAGCCGGGCGGGCGCGGCAGGACGTACTACAAAGACGGCGGCCAAGGCTCCGCCCAAGAAGACGGCTGCGAAAGCAGGCGTGAAGTCGACCATCGCAAAATCGGCCGTAAAAAGCGTGCGGGTTAAAAAGACGGTAGTCGAGGAGCCTCAGGGACCGGGGCCGGTCGGCGGGACGTCGCTCGTCATCGTCGAGTCGCCGGCCAAGGCCAAGACGATCGGTAAGTATCTGGGGCGCGCCTACCGCGTGAAGGCGACCGTGGGGCACGTGATGGATCTTCCGACCAAGAAACTCGGGATCGACGTCGAGAACGGCTTCACGCCGGAGTACGTCCCGATCCAGGGGAAAGAGAAGACGATCGCCGATCTCAAGAGTGCGGCGCAGGAGTCGCGCGAGATCTTCATCGCGACAGACCCGGACCGTGAGGGCGAGGCGATTGCCGCGCACGTCGCGGGACAGCTGCGTCACCGTGGCGGGGCGCCGATCCGGCGGGCGCGGTTCCACGAGATCACCAAGGATGCGATCCAGAAGGCGATCGCGGGGGCAGGGCAGATCAACGAGAAGCTCGTCGAGGCGCAGCAGGCACGCCGAGTGCTCGACCGGTTGGTCGGGTACAAGGCGAGTCCGGTGCTCTGGAAGACGGTCAAGAAAGGCTTGTCGGCAGGTCGAGTGCAGACGGTCGCGCTGCGGCTGTTGGTGGAGCGTGAGCGCGAGATTCGGGCGTTCGTGCCGGTCGAGTATTGGACGGTGGCCGCCGCGCTCGAGCACGAGGGGCAGCGGTTCACGGCCAGGCTGCACCAGATGGACGGCAAGAAGCCGGAGATCGGCACCGAGGCCGAAGCCCAGCGGATCGTCGACGAGGTGACGGAGCGGGCGACGGCGTTGAAGGCCGCCCTGAACGGCAAGGCCACCGACGTGCCCGGGATGGGCGTCTTCGAGGTGACGGAGGTCAAGCGCCGCGAGCGGCGCAAGAACCCGTCGGCGCCGTATACGACCAGCACGTTGCAACAGGAAGCAGCCAAGAAGCTGGGCTTTGGCTCCAAGCGGACCATGCGCCTGGCGCAGGATCTCTATGAGGGCGTCGAGCTGGGGGACGAGGGCGCGGGCGGGTTGATCACCTACATGCGCACGGATTCCACGCGCGTGTCAGAGGCCGCGGCGATTGCGGCGCGCGATTATCTGCGCACGCTGTTTGGCGAGCCGTATCTGGCTCCCGGGCCGCAGCTCTATGGCGACGACAAGGCCAAGAACGCGCAGGAGGCGCACGAGGCGGTCCGTCCGACCGATCCGACGCGCCGGCCTGATGCCGTGCAGCGCTATCTCTCGGCTGACCAGTTCAAGCTGTATCAGCTCATCTGGCAGCGGTTCATGGCATCGCAGATGGCGCCGGCGGTGTTCGATACAACGACCGTCGATTTCGATCTCGGGACGTATCTGTTCCGGTCGACGGGGAGTGTGATCAAGTTCGCCGGCTTTTTGAGTCTGTATCGCGAGACCCGGGAGGAAGGCGACGGCCGGACGCTGGAGGACGAGCAGGCGCTGCCCGTGCTCGAGCGCGGGTATCGCGTGCCGGTGTGGGCAATCACGCCGACGCAGCACTTCACTGAGCCGCCGCCCCGGTTCTCCGAGGCCAGCCTGGTCAAGGAACTGGAGCGGCTCGGTATCGGCCGACCGTCGACGTACGCGTCGATCATCTCGACGCTCGTCGACCGTCGCTACGCGCAGCTCGAGCAGCGGCGGTTCTTCCCGTCGGCACTCGGTGAGAGCGTCGAGAAGGTCATGATCCGGCAGTTCCCGGACGTGTTCAACGTCGGGTTCACGTCGGCCATGGAAGACCAACTGGACAAGGTCGAGGACGGGCAGCGCGGGTGGCAGCGCGTACTGAGCGACTTCTACAAGCCGTTTGCCAAGACGCTCGAGCGCGTCGACGTGGAAGGGTTGATCGCCGCCGCGCACGATCTGTCGGCTTTGGCCGGGGAGCGGTGTCCGGATTGCGGGGGGAAGCTCGTGCCCAAGGGCGGGTTCTTTGGGCCGTTCCTGGCGTGTGAGAACCATCCCAAGACCTGTAAGCACACGCGTCCGCTCCGCGGCGATCGCAAGGCCGCCGAGATGACGGACTATCTGTGCCACGAGTGTGGCGCGCCGATGCTCAAGCGGAACGGCAAGTCGGGGGATTTCCTCGGGTGCAGCCGGTTCCCCAAGTGTCGCGGGACGCGCTCGATGCCGACGGGCGTGATGTGCCCCAAGGACGGCGGCGAGTTGGCCGCGCGCCGGTCGAAGAAGCGGGGGAAGGCGTTCTACGGATGCGAGAACTATCCCAAGTGCGACTTTGTCACCTGGGATAAGCCGGTCAAGGAGACGTGTCCGGAGTGCGGGTACGAGGGAGCCGAGTCCAAGTCGACCAAGGCGCGTGGTGAGTACCGGCGGTGCCTCAAGTGCGCCAACGAGTGGGACGTCGCGGCGAAGCCCGAGGAAGCGGTGGTCGCCTAAAAACCGGCTAGCCGACCGGCAGATCGGCGGCCACGACGGCGTCGATGCGGCGCAGGTCGACCTGCACGAGCCCCTCGGGCGTTGGGGGCGTATAAATGTTCCCGAACTTGACGCCCCACCGCACCTCGTCGGCCGTGTACGACGTCCGCGTGTGAACGAGCTGCGAGAATGTCTCTTCGGTTGCGCTGACGAGCACCAGGAACTCCGCGTGGGCTTTGACCAGATCCTCCTGCGTGAGCCCATGCAGGGGGCTGTGCTCGTCGATCGGGTGGACGATCGTCCACGTCAGCGGGAAGAACAGCACCCCGCTCCGTTCCAGTGACAACTGATCGAAGGCGCGCATCCGTTCTTCGCCATCGCAGTCCTGGAAGCGGGCGAACGTGACGGTCGCGGTGAGGCCGACGAGCTCACTGCGTCGCGTGTTGCCCACGCGGAACATCAGGGCCATCCCGTCGCGGTAGGGCGCCATGATGGCGTGGTCGCTGAAGCGCAGGTGCAGCAACGGTCGCGAGAATCGGGCGAAGATCACCCCGGTCGCCAGGGCGACAAACAAAATGCCCGCAGCCGACTCGGCGGACACGATCAGATTGGTCAGGAGGCCGTTGGGCAGGATGTTGCCGTAGCCGATGGTGGAGAAGGTCTCGATGCTGAAGAAGAAAGCCATCATGAATCGGCCGCCGAGGGGCTGGAGATTCGGTGCCGAGAGCGCCGCCGGGCCGAGGAGGTAGAAGGCCAGGGCGAAGATGGCGTTGGTCGCGATGAAGGCCGCCACGAAGAGCGAGAGGAAGGCCGGCCACGACATCGTGAGGAGCGTCTGGTAGGGGCTCAACCGGTCGGTGAGCGAGACGCCCTCGCGGCGGGCGTTGAAGGTGCCGTCCCGGTTGAGCAGCCGGGTGCGGGTTTCGCGAGCCACGACCGAGCCGAAGCCCAGGTCGTTCAGCTGCTGCGGGGTGGGGCCCGGACTCGGGGGTCGGGGAGGGGGCGGTGCGTGCTGTCGGGTCGCCATGAGGGTGGAATCTGGCGTATGTTGCCGTCGTGAGCGAGTCCGTCGAGATCGTGGGGGGTGGCCTGGCCGGGTGCGAGGCCGCGTGGCAGCTTGCCGAGCGTGGCGTGCCAGTGGTTGTGCGCGAGATGCGGCCGGTGCGGGGGACGGCCGCGCACCGGACGGAGTGGCTGGCCGAGTTGGTGTGCTCGAACACGTTCAAGAGCACGGACGTGACGAACGCGCACGGGCTGTTGAAGGCTGAGCTGCGGCAGCTCGGGTCAGTCGTGTTGGAGGCCGCGGACGAGGCCCGTGTGCCCGGCGGGACGGCCTTGGCGGTCGACCGCGACGTGTTTGCCGCGGCGGTGACGCGGCGGATCGGGTCGCACCCCCTGATCAGGGTCGAGCGAGGGGAGGTTACGTCGCTGCCGTCGCCGGGGATCATTGCCACGGGGCCGCTGACCTCCGACGCCTTGGCCGAGGCCATTCGGGCCAGGTTGGGGGTCGAGGGGCTCGCCTTTTACGACGCGATTGCGCCGGTGGTGGCCGGTGAATCGATCGACCTCGGGGTGGCGTTTCGGGCGTCGCGGTACGGGAAGGAGACCATGGAAGGCGGCGATGAGGCCGGCGGCGCGTATATCAATTGCCCGTTCACGCGGGACGAATACGAGGCGTTCATCGATGCGCTGGTTGCCGCCGACCAGTATGAAGGCCATGCGTTCGATCAGGTGCCCTACTTCGAAGGGTGTTTACCCATAGAGGTCATGGCCCAGCGGGGGCGGGACGTGCTGCGGTTTGGGCCGCTCAAGCCGGTCGGGTTGGAGGATCCGCGGACGGGGCGGCGGCCGTATGCCGTTGCGCAGCTTCGGATGGAGGATCGGGCCGGTCGGATGTGGAATCTCGTCGGGTTTCAGACGCGGATGCGCACGGGGGAGCAGCAGCGGGTGCTGCGGATGATTCCCGGGTTGGGCGAGGCCGAGCTGCTCCGGTTTGGGTCGATTCACCGGAACTCGTATGTGAACGCGCCCGCCGCGCTGACGCCGCATCTCTCGTTGCGCGATGATCCGATGGTGTTGTTTGCCGGGCAGATCACGGGGGTCGAGGGGTATACGGAGAGCTGCGCGACCGGGTTGGTCGCCGGGATGAACATGGCGCGGTTGTTGGCCGGTGAGGCGCCGGCGGTGCCGCCGCCGACGACGATGCTTGGGGCGTTGTACCGGTACCTCCGAGACGCGGATCCCCGACACTTTCAGCCGATGAACGCCAACTTTGGGTTGCTTGACGACCTGGAGACGCCGGTGCGGGACAAGCGTCGGAAGCGGGAGATGTTTGCCGAGCGCGCGCTGGCGGCGATTGTCGGGTGAGCGATCATGCGGCGGAGTTTCTAGCGCATTTGGAGAAAGAGCGGAACCTATCGCCGCACACGGT
>DATMNB010000262.1:0-17543 GCA_035569435.1 Gemmatimonadaceae bacterium | reverse complement strand
GGTGGGCTCGATGATGAGGTACCCGCCGGACGGGAGATCGCACCGACGCTTGAACAGGTCACGGATCTCGGTCTCGATCTCCGCCTTGTCGAACAGCGGGATCGGGGCCTCGTACAGGGTGACACGATCGAGCAGATCGGGCGCGATCCCCTTGAGGTACTCGACGATCTCGTTGTAGATCTGCTTACTGTCAACCGTCAGGCTGTCGACCTTGGTGCTGAACAGGTCGCGGATGATCCCCCGCGTCAGGTTGGTCTCGCGGTGGACGAGGGCCGGCGACCGCAGGAAATGCGTCTTCTTCTTGATGCGCTTCCAGGTGTTGATCAGCGTCGTCAGCTCGCGCTTGAACGTCTCCTGGGTCGCGTCCTCACCGACGGTCCGGACGATCACGCCCCCGCTCTTCTCCGGGAGCACCTGCTGGACCATGTCGCGCAGCCGGTGCCGCTCGGCGCGCTCGCCGATCTTCCGGCTCACGCCGACCCGCGTGGCGTCGGGCATGTATACGAGGAACCGTCCGGCCATGGAGATCTGGGCGGTGACGCGTGGGCCCTTGGTGGAAATGGGCTCTTTGGAGACCTGGCACAGGATCTCCTGCCCGCGTTTCAGGAGATCCTGAATCGGGGGCGCCTTGCGGTCCTCACGATCCTCGTCATCCGTGTCGTCACCGTTGGTCGCGGTGTCGTCATCGTCCTCGTCACGGCCGTCGCCGTAGACGAGATCGGAGGCGTGCAGGAAGGCGCTCTTCTCGGTACCAATGTCGACGAACGCGGCCTGAATGCCCGGCAGTACCGCTTCTACCTTTCCTAGATAGATGTCACCCACCATACGGCGGGCGTCTGGGCGGTCTACAAGGAGTTCAACGAGTTCGCCGTCCTCCATAATCGCGACACGGGTCTCCCGCGATGTCGCGTTGATCAAGATTTCTCGTTTCATCTGGCATAGTGAACGAAAGAGCCGGTCCGACCCGTCCGTTCAGCGCACAGCGCGCGTTGAACGGCACGGCCCGTGGCCGGCTCGGTCTTATCTCATGGTGCGTCCGATCCATCGGCACCTGCGACACGGTCCCTGCAAGGCGTACGGTCATGTGTCGACCACTACTGTATGAATAACGACTCTCGGCCTATATCGCAATAACGGCAGAGACTTACCTCAGTCGGCAAGATCGCGGAGCAGGTGACGGGCGATGACCAGCCGCTGGATCTCCGACGTCCCCTCGCCGATCTCGCAGATCTTGGCGTCGCGCATGAAGCGCTCGACCGGGTAGTCCTTGGTATAGCCGTACCCGCCATGGATCTGGACGGCCTTGATCGTCGTCCGCATCGCCAGCTCGCTACAGAACAGCTTGGCCATGGCCGCGATCTTGGCGACCGGCTTCCCGTGTTGGGCGAGCCAGGCGGCATGGAACACCATGTGCTTGCCGGCTTCGATCTCCGTCGCCATGTCGGAGAGCTGGAACTGGATCCCCTGAAACTGGGCGATCGCCTGGCCGAACTGCTTGCGCACGCTGGCGTAACGGAGCGCCTGATCGAACGCGCCCTCGGCAATGCCGAGCGAGAGCGCGGCGATGCCGATGCGGCCGCTGTCCAGGGTGCGCATGAAGTTGGTGAATCCCTCCCCCTCTTCGCCGAGGAGGTTCTCGACCGGCACCTCGACATCTTCGAAGAAGAGCTCACGCGTGTCGGAGGCCCGCCAGCCGAGCTTGTCCTCTTTCTTGCCCGACCGAAACCCGGGCATCGCGAGGAGCGAGGAATCGTGGCCCACCCCCAGGACGCGGGCGCGGTCCATGTCGACCGTCTCCTTGGTCACGATGAAGGAGCTGATCCCCTTGGTCCCCGCCTTCGGGTCGGTCAGGGCGGTGACGACGAAGATCTCGCCCACGCCGCCGTGGGTGATGAAGATCTTGGAGCCGTTCAGCACGTAGTGGCCCCCGCGGCGGACGGCGGTCGTTTGGGTGCCCGCGGCATCGCTGCCGGCGCCGGGCTCGGTGAGGCCGAACCCGCCCAGGACGCGGCCGGTGGCCAGGAGCGGGACGAAGCGCTGGCGTTGCTCCGGGCTCCCAAAGTTGACGATCGGCGAGGTGCCAAGGGTCGTATGCGCGGACACCGTGATGGCGTGGGACGCGTCGACCTTGGCCAGCTCGTTGATCACGATCATGTAGCTCAGGATATCGAGTCCCGCGCCTCCCAGCTCCTCGGGCCATGGCACGCCCAGGAGTCCCAGCTCGCCCATCTTTTTGATGGTCTCCCACGGAAACGTGGCGTCGGCGTCGGCGCGCGCCGCGATCGGAGCGATCTCGTCGACCGCGAAGGCGCGGACCATCTCACGGACCGCGAGGTGCTGCTCGTTGAAGTAGAGCGCGTCATCCATTGGTCACGGCCTCAGTCTGGCGGATCACCGCCAGGAATCGTTCGCCATATTTGTCGAGTTTGGCGGGCCCGACGCCGCGGATGTCGGCCAGGGCCGGCAACGAGCGGGGACGTTGGACCGCAAACTCGATGAGCGTCGTATCGGGGAACACCACGTACGGGGGAACACGGGCAGCTGACGCGATCTCTGTTCTCAGGGTCTTGAGTGCCGCAAAGAGGCGTTCGTCGCGTGGGGCGACCTTGCTGTCATTTGGCGGACGTTTTTGACGGCGGGCCGTCACGGCCGCCGGCGTCGCGTCGCGGCGGGTGCCCGTGCAATTGTCACAGCCGTCACACCGGCTGCTGGTGTTCGCCGCCGGGTCGCCAAAATAGCGCAGCACAAATGTCCGCCGACAACCCTTCCCGTAGGCGTAACGCTGCACGGTGTCGAGCTTGTCCTGTTCCGCTTGGCGACGGCGTTCGAAACCGTTCCAATCGATGTCGAAGGCGTCGAGCGACGAGCCGGGGTTGGCGAGGCTCGTCCCGCTCTCCGGCCGCCGTACGGAGACGAGACCTCTGACCTCCAACTGCATCAGGGCGGACAGGACGGTTTCTGCCCCGCCCAGGCTTGGCGGCAGCGTGTCGAGATCAATGGCCACACCACCATTCAAGGCTCTGCCGCCCTTGCGCCACAGGGCGCGCAAAATGTCGAGCGCGTGCACCTCGGTCACCGGGTCGAGTGAGCGTTTCACACCCTCCGCCGATACCAGGAGGCGGACAATGACGTGCGACTCGTCCGCGTTCTCGAGGACCGCCCCAGCCTTGGCGAGAATGCGGACCGCGCCTTCGATCTCCCGAGGCGAGACCTTGCCGGGGATCCGTCCAGCACGTCCTGCGCGAAGGGACTGGTACACCGACTCGACGATGCCCCGGTCAGGGTAGGCCGCCTTGATGAAGAACTCGTGTGTGAACCGGTCCTGAAAGGCATGCAGGAGCACGCACTCCGATGGCGCGCCATCGCGCCCGGCGCGGCCCGCCTCCTGGTAGTACGCCTCCAACGACCCTGGCATCGCGTGGTGCACGACGAGGCGCACGTTGCGCTTGTCGATGCCCATGCCAAAGGCATTGGTGGCCACGACAGCGCGCACGCGCTCTGTCATGAAGGCGTCCTGCACCTGGTGCCGCGTGTCGTCGTCGAGGCCCGCGTGATATCCCACCGCCGGGATCCCGGCATTCTCCAGGAGGGGGGTGATACGCTCCACCGCCTTCCGGGTCGAGACATACACCACGCCGGACCCAGTGTGCGTCCGGAGCAGATCGAGGAGCGACGCATCCTTCTCGGCGTCGTTCTTGGTCGGGACAACCGAGAACCGGAGGTTGGCCCGGTCAAAGCCGGTGACGATCTCCTCGGGGTCGCGGAGGCCGAGCTGGCGGGTGATGTCGGCGCGGACCGGCGGCGTCGCGGTGGCGGTGAGGGCGATCGTGGGCGGGAAACCGAGGGCTTCCCGGACGGCGCCGACGCGGCGGTAGCTCGGCCGAAAGTCGTGGCCCCATTCGCTGATGCAGTGCGCCTCATCGACCGCGAGCAGCGACACTCCCATGGCCCGCAGCCGGCCGGCCGACGTGCCAAAGTCGAACCGCTCGGGCGCGACGTAAAGCAGCTTCAGCTGACCCCGCTGGGCGCGCGCCAGGCGGTCGGCGATCTGAGCGCCGGTCAACGTGCTGTTGATAAAAGCCGCCGGCAGCCCACGGGCGGTGAGCGCGTCGACCTGGTCCTTCATGAGGGAGATGAGCGGCGACATCACGATGGTCAGCCCCGGCAGCATGAGCGCCGGGACTTGAAAGCAGAGGGATTTGCCGCCGCCGGTGGGCAGGACGACGAGCGTGTCGCGGCCATCCAACACGGCGCGGACGGCGCGCTCTTGCCCGGGACGAAAGGTCTCGTATCCGAACTGCTCGCGCAGAACTCGCGCCGCGTCGGCCGCCATCATCCCTGGATGGTACTCCCAGATGCCCGCGACGGCCGCATCGTGGTCACACCGCGCGGGCGAAATGCCCGCGTGTGAACGTCGAGCCGACGAGTTGACGCACGGCGCCGAGCTCGCGAGCGTAAGCCGCGACGAGCGGTCCGACCGGATCGCCAGGCGTGTTGAAGAGGAGATGATAGCTCCGGATGCCCGCCCGCGCGAGACGCGGCAGGAACTCCGACGCCTCGATGGGGCGCGAGTGCAGCAGGCGGTTGCGACACGCGCTATCGGTCGCGACCGGAAACGAATAACCCGCGGGATCGGTGAGCGTCACGTCGGTGTGCGAGCGGACGCACAGGTCGCGACAGGTCGTCGGTTGCCGATCAAAGGCGGCTGAGAGCACGCAGTGCTCGATGGTCATCCCCTCGGGACGGCCGTACACGACCGCGGCGAAACCACGGCCGTTCCACGGCGCCGACACGGCCGCCATCTCGTCGACCGTGAGCTCGACCGACAGGACGAGCCGCCGGATGCCCATCCCGAAATAGGTCGCCGCCGTGTGGGCGTTGAAGCAGTTGACGGCGTAGTCGGCGACGACGTCGCGGCCCGCGGCCGCGAGCTCGCGGGCCAGGCCGATGTGACCGGTCAGGATAGGGAGGTCGAGGGCGAGCCACTTGTCGAGGGTCCGCCGCTCCGGCGGCCGAATGATCGTCGGCGTCCGGAGCCGCACGGTCACCCCTGCCCCCCTCAACTCATCGGCCAACGCCCGAATGCGCGCGGCCGGCGGCGGCGGGTTGCGGAGGAACGGATCGAAGACGATCTCCGTAGCGCCTGCCTCGGCGGCGGCGCGCGCGTCCTCGACGCGGTAGACTGTCGCCGAGAGTACGGGAGCATCGTTGACCACCGCGCTGGTGTCGAGCGCCGCGAGGGCGGCCTCGATGCGCGTCGTTCGCGCGCCTTGGGCAGCCTGCTCCGCCCAGTCGCGGGTTGCCATGAGCTGCTCGACGGCCTCCTGGCGGAGGCGATTAAGCTCGCTGACAGGGAGGAACAACCCGGTTCCGACCGCGGCCGCGTCCACCACGCCAAGGACGAATGGCGTGTCCCCCAGGCGACCGAGCTGCGCCCGAAGCTGGGGCTCATCGAGGGCACGCCGCTCGGCCGGGACAAGCGTCACGTCGCTGCGCACCGTGACGGTCTCATCGCCCGCGGTCCATATCGCCTTGAGTGGGGCCCCCGCGTGCCCGAACAGTCGGACGTCGAGTCTCACCTTGGGCGCCGCGGGGGGCGTCGTGGACGCAAAGCTCGCGCGGCTCTCGGCCAGCAGCTGTGCCGACGCGTTGCGGAGGACCGACCATCCGGCTGGGACGTACGCTCTCCCAGTGACCGCAACGTGTCCTGGAGACACTGTGCGAACGGCATCGACCGTGCAGCCGAGTCGGTCGGCGGTGACACCCGGCGGAGGCTCAAAGGCCAAGCCATCACCGACCGCTACGCGGTCGGTGATAGTATCGGTTGGGATGTCCCAGCGGGCGGAGCCCGCTGCTCCTGTTTCGCGCGCTCCGACAATCTCGATGAGAATCTCGCCACGCAACGTGCCGGTCACCACACCCACGGGCACGCCCCGATGGTCGGGGTGGGCGCGCGTGATGTAGTCGCGTCCCGGCATCGCCCCTGCCCCGATCAATCCCGGCGTGAACCCACGGCTGAAGATCTGGACTAGGGGCTCGACCTCGCCCGGGTGCACGGGGGTGGGATCACCAGACGCGAGACGGTCGAGGAAAGTGCGATACCCGTGGGTCACCGTCGCGACGTACTCCGGCTTCTTTTTGCGCCCTTCCACCTTGAGGCACGCCACGCCGGCCGCTGCCAACTCGGCCAGGTGGTCGTGCGCCGCCAGGTCCTTGGCGGAGATCAGATACCCACGATCGAGCACCGTGCCGTCGGCGGTGTCGGTCAGGAGATAGTCCTTCCGACACGACTGGGCGCACGACCCGCGGTTGGCGCTCCGCTCGGAGATCATCCCGGACATGTAGCACTGCCCGGAGTACGAGATGCAGAGGGCACCATGGATGAACGTCTCGAGCCCCAGCTTTGGGACAGCGGCGTGAATGGCGCGCACGTCATCAACCGTATTCTCACGCGCCAGCACGACCCGATCGGCCCCGACCGCCTCGAGGAACGCCGCGCCCGCGGCGTCGTGCACGGTCGTCTGGGTCGACCCGTGAATCTCGAGGTCGGGATAGACCGACTGGATCAACTGTATGAGCCCGATGTCCTGCACGATGACCGCGTCGATCCCGCGATCCACCGCCTCGCCCAGGACCGTCAGGGCATCGGCCAGCTCGCCAGGCTTGACCAGCACATTGAGCGTCAGATAGATCCGCGTGCCATGCGCGTGCGCCAGCCGACAGGCCTGCGCGAGCTCGTCGAACGTCAGTTGCGCGCCTTCGTCCCGCGCGTTGAACCGCTCGGCGCCGAGATACACGGCGTCAGCACCGTTGGCCACGGCTGCCCGGACCGCATCGAGTGATCCGGCCGGAGCAAGCAATTCGGGGATGGTCCGAGGGCTGGGCAGCATAGCCCTGTAACTTAACTCAATCGTCGTTTCACGAATCGCATGGCAAACGCCACGACGAGCAGGCCGATTCCAGCCCAACGTATTTTGGCCGACTCCACGCGGATCCCGTAGCCAAAGACCACGAGGCCCACAACCCCGATGACGGCCTGCCAACTCGTGAGGGGCGTCATGTGACAGGTCTCACGGCGGCGGCGCGGGCGGCAGCCCCAGACGCTTGGCCTCGTCGTTTGGCACGTCGAGCACGAGCCGCAAGAGCGCCGTGGAGAAGACCTTCCCTTGCGCGTCGGTCTTGAGCGACAAGGTCCCGCCGCCATCGAGGGCGCCGTGCAGCAGGAAATTAAGCGCCGAGAGATTGGGCAACTCGAACCGCTGCACCGGTCCCGAGATGACGCCGGCAAAGTGCGCCGCGACACGCTCGACCGATAGGTGGTCGCGCAACACCGGATACCAGTCGACCCGGTTGGCAATGAGGCCGACGTTGGCCGTATCGCCCTTGTCACCGGAGCGCGCGTGCGCGATGTCGAGCAGACGAACGTGCATCAGACGACCTCGACCTCGGTGTGGACGACGCGCTTGTCGATCAACGCCGGCCAATAGGCGACGATCTCCTCGACCTTGGGCCGCCCGCCGGCAAACCCCGTCACGCTCGGCGGACCGTTGAGCACCAGCGGGGCCAGCTCGCGCGTGAATCGCTCCACGTCGGCGCGCCGCTCACCGCGGACGCCCACGCGCAGCTGGACTTCGGCCAAGTCTGGCGCGGGCGCGCCGGCCAGCACGCCGTGCGTGGCCGAGGCCCCGACAAACTCGGTGAGCACCTTGTCAAACCGCAGCCCAAGCCGGTCGAGGCGTTCGCGCAGCACACGGTCCGCGACCCGCGCCTTGTCGAGCGCCTCGGGCCACGCATAAACCAGGGTGCCGACGGCCTTGAACCCCGCGCGATAGGCGATCGACACCTTGAGCTTGTCCGTCGGCGGCGCACCTTTGATCCCCGAGACGCGCACGCGGTCGGGGCCGATCTGCTCCAGTCGGATCGTCGTGAAATCGGCGATCACATCGGGGGTGATATACTGGTGCGGGTCGCCCATCTCGTAGACCAGCTGCTCCGTGACCGTCTCCACCGAGACACGCCCGCCAGTCTTGGGATGCTTGGTCACCACAAAGCTGCCATCGGGCACGGCCTCGACGATCGGGTACCCGACGTCGGCCAGATCAGGGATCGTCCGCCAATCGTACAGGCAGTTGCCGCCCGAGCACTGCGCCCCGCACTCGATGATATGGCCCGCGACGATTCCCGCGGCCAGTCGATCGTAGTCGTCCGCGCGCCAGCCAAACGTCTCGGCGATCGGTGCCATCGTCAGGGCCGTGTCAGTCGACCGACCCGTGATGACGATGTTGGCGCCCCGCGCCAGCGCCGTGCGGATCGGCGCCGCCCCGATATAGGCGTTGGCTGAGAGCACGCGGTCGCGCACCGTGGACAGGGGCTCGCCCGTCTCCATGTGCGCCAGCGTGTGGCCTTGGGCCACGAGTTGATCGAGTTGTGGCAGGAGGTCATCGCCAGTGACCACCCCGATCCTGAGCCTCTCATTGAGCTTTCGCACCGCGGCCGCGCACGCCCGCGGGTTGACCCCGCCGGCATTGGCCACGATGCGCACGCGGCCGTCGACCACCGCGCCGAGCACGCTCTCCACCGCCCCGATGAAGTCGCGGGCATACCCCAGATTGGGATCACGCTCCTTCTGCTTCTGCAGGATCGACATCGTGACCTCGGCCAGATAGTCGAGCATCAGATAGTCGATCGGCCCGCCCTGCACGAGCCGGCTCGGCGCGTCGAGCGCGTCGCCCCAGAACCCTTGGCCCCCGCCCACGCGCACCGACGTCGTCACAGCTGGAACGCTCCAAGATGCGGACCACGATTGTGGCACGCGGTGCGAAGGGCGAGCGCCAGCACGGCGCGCGTGTCTTCTGGATGGATCACCGCATCCACGAACCCACGCGCCGCCGCATGACGCGCATCGAGCTCGGACTCATATTCCTCGCGCATGGTTGCCGCCGCGGCGCCGGTCGCCTGCACGGCAGCGACCGCCGCTTCGCCCTCCATGACGCCCATCCTACCCGTCGGCCAACTGAAGATGAAATCCGGATCGAACCCCTGGGCCGCCATGGCGTAGTATCCCGCCCCCGACGCGTGGTTGATCGTGAGCACGATCTTGGGCACGCGCGCCGTAGCCATCGCCTCGACGAACCGCGCGCCCGCCCGGATGATCCCGTCCTGCTCGGCCTCGGGTCCGACCATGAACCCCGATACATCCTGCACAAAGAGGAGCGGCAGCCCTTCGCGATCGCAGCGGTCGATGTAGTAGGCGACCTTTTCGGCGCTCTCGGCGTAGATGATGCCGCCAAACCGGGGACGCTCATCGGGCCGCCCCTTGATGAGCCCACGACGATTGGCAATGATGCCGACCGGCATTCCGGCGATCTCGACATCGGCGCACATCATCTCGCGCGCCAACTGCTCCTGGAACTCATCGATCTGGCCATCGTCGGCGATCGCCCGCACGAGCGCCGTCATGTCGTAGGACATCCGGTGGTCGGTCGGGAGCAGGTCGTACAGCGCGTCGCTGGTGGGCGAGACGGCGCGATCCGGTGGGCAGCTCGAGGCGGGAAGGCGTTCGATGAGTCGTCTCAGGCGATTCAAACAGTCGGTGTCGTCCTCCGCCGTGTAATGCGCCACGCCGCTCACCGACGTGTGCATCACTGCCCCTCCCAGCGACTCGGCATCGACCGACTGCCCAGTCGCGCCCTTCACCAGGTTGGGGCCGCCCAAGCCCATAAACGACGTCCCTTTGACCATGACGATGACGTCGGAGAGCGCGGGCAAATAGGCGCCCCCGGCAATACACTGCCCCATGACGGCGGCCAGCTGCGGCACGTGTAGGTACCGCCGCATAATCGAGTTGTAGTAGAAGATGCGGCTCGCGCCATACTGGCCGGGGAACACGCCGCCCTGATACGGCAGGTTCACGCCGGCCGAATCGACGAGATAGACGATCGGCACGCGGCAACGCATGGCGATCTCCTGGGCACGCAGGATCTTGGCGATCGTCTCCGGCCACCACGACCCGGCCTTGACGGTCGCGTCGTTGGCCACTACGACGATCTCGCGCCCGTGCGCGACGCCGATGCCGGTGACCACGCCCGCCGCCGGCGCCGCCCCGTCGTACTTGTCGTAGGCCACAAGGAGCCCGATCTCGAGGAACGGTGCGTCGGGATCGAGCAGGCCGGCGATCCGCTCGCGGGCGGTGAGTTTTCCGCTCGAGTGTTGCTTGGCAATCTTGTCGGGGCCCCCGCCCTGGCGGAGGCGATCTTCGAGCGAGCGAATCTCGTCGCTCAGCGTGCGCAACCGGGTCACAGGCAGTTGGTCAAGCCGCTTATACCGTTTGCCGCTGGCGCTCGGCGAACCACTCGCGAATGTACTGGATCAACTCCGCGGTCGATGTGCCGGGGCCAAAGAGCCGGCCCACACCCAACTGGCGGAGTGTATCCATGTCCTCTTTCGGGATGATCCCGCCGCCCGTCAGCAGGATGTCGTCGCGCGCCTCAGCCTTGAGCAGCTCGAGCACCCGGGGAAAGAGCGTCATGTGCGCGCCGCTCAGGATGGAGAGGCCGACGACGTCGACGTCTTCCTGGATCGCGGCGCTGGCGATCATCTCCGGAGTCTGGTGGAGACCCGTATAAATGACCTCCATGCCAGCGTCCCGCAGCGCGGCGGCGACGACTTTGGCGCCTCGGTCATGACCATCGAGACCGGGTTTAGCGACGAGCACACGAATGGGCCTGGCCATCGTCGACAAAGTCTACTGTGCGGTCTTGCGGGCGACCAGCGTCATCGACGAGGTGCGACGGGTCAGGGGCACGTCGTTCCAGTCGTCGTAGCTCTGCTCGACGATCAATCCCGCGGCGACGCACAGCTCGGCCAGACGCGTGGCCGTGTACAGGCGGATCCGGTACTCGCGCTCCCCATGGCGTGGGAGCCCGCGGCGGGGGTTCGCCGGCGACCGCCACGTCGCCAGCACGGTCAGAATCCCCGCCAGCGGATCGAACGACCGTTCGTGCGCGACAACCGTGCCGTCATCCGTCGTCCACCAGTCGCGGGCCAGGAATCGGGCCATCACCCCGTCGCGGCTACTGCCATGCCATACCAGGACGCCGCCTGGCCGGATCACGCGCGCGAACTCGTGGATCACCCGCTGGTCGTCGCCGGGATCGGCGAAGAACCCGAACGACGTGAACAGGTTGACAGCGGCGTCGAACCGGCCGGTCCACCCGGCCGGAAGGCGGCGCATATCGTGCCGGGAATAGTGGCTCAGGGTATCGTTGGCGCGGGCGACGGCCAACAGGTGGCGGGAGTAGTCGACCCCTTCGACGCGGTAGCCAGCCTCCGACAGCAACCGGGCGTGGCGGCCTTGCCCGCAGGGCACGTCGAGGATGCGGCTCCCCACTGGGAGCGCCAGTAACTCGATCAGCCTTGCCACTTCACGCCGATCCTGCTCGACCGAGAAGATCGGTTCGTACTCGCGCAGGTACTGGGCATCGAAGTACGTCGACCACCAGGGGGTGCTCAGAAAAAGACGGGCTCCCGGTAGTGGCCAAACACCGACTCCATCGCCGAGCGGATCTCGAACAGCGTGCACTCGGCGCGAACAGCGTCGAGGAGCGCCGGGAGCACGTTCTGGTCCGAGGCTGCTGCGTCACGCAAGCGGTTGAGGGACTGCTGAACGGCAGCAGGATCTCGCCGAGCCCGGAGCGCGGCCAACCGCTCGCGCTGCTCTTGCCCGGCCTCCTCGCCGACCCTGAGCAACGGAATGGTGATCTCGCCTTCTTCACGCTCGAACGCGTTGACGCCCACGGTGAGGCGCAGCCGCTGCTCCGTTTCCCACTGCTGCCGTGCCGCTGACTCGGCGATCCGGCGCTGGAGCCAACCGGTCTCCAGCGCCCGCACGACGCCGCCCACCCCGCCGATCTCGGCGAACAACGACTCGGCTTGCTGCTCGAGTTGATCGGTGAGCGCCTCGATGTAGTACGACCCACCCAATGGGTCGCTGACGTTGGCCACACCCGTCTCGTACGCCAGAATCTGCTGCGTCCGCAGTGCGACCTCCACGGCCTCCTCGGTCGGCAGCGCCAGCGTCTCATCCATCGAGTTCGTGTGCAACGACTGCGTGCCGCCGAGCACGGCGGCCATCGCCTGATACGCCACTCGCGCGATGTTGTTCATCGGCTGCTGCGCGGTCAGCGTCACACCCGCGGTCTGCGAATGGAACCGCATCGCCCACGACCGCGGGTCACGCGCGCCGTAGCGTTCGCGGAGGTGCCGCGCCCAGATGCGGCGCGCGGCGCGGAGCTTGGCGATCTCCTCGAAGAAGTCGTTGTGAATGTCCCAGAAGAACGAGAGCTGGGGCGCGAACGTGTCGACGGCCAGCCCTCGGGCCAGCGCGCGCTCGACGTACGTGAAGCCATCGGCGAGCGTGAACGCCAACTCCTGCGCCGCGGTCGCGCCGGCCTCGCGGATGTGATAGCCGGAGATGGAGATCGTGTTCCACTTAGGCGCGTGCACCGCCGCCCACTCGAAGCAATCGACAATGAGGCGGAGCGCCGGCTCGACCGGATAGACCCAGGCATGCTGGGCCATGTATTCCTTGAGGATGTCGTTCTGGATCGTGCCGCGCAGCGCCTCCGAGGGCACGCCCTGGCGTTCCGCGGCCACGACATAAAACGCGAACAGAATGATGGCCGGACCGTTGATCGTCATCGACGTCGACACCTTGTCGAGCGGGATGCCGTCGAACAACGTCTGCATATCGGCCAGCGAAGAGATCGACACCCCGCACTTCCCAACCTCGCCCTCGGCACGCGGGTGGTCAGCGTCGTAGCCCATCAGCGTCGGGAAATCGAACGCCACTGAGAGGCCGGTCTGGCCGTGGCTCAAGAGGAACTTGTACCGGGCATTGGTGTCGCGCGCGCTGCCGAACCCGGCAAACTGGCGCATCGTCCACAGGCGGCCGCGGTACCCGGTGGGGTGAATGCCCCGCGTGTAGGGATAGGCGCCGGGGAGCCCGAGCGCGTCGGACAACTCCTGCGGTGCGGGCACGTCGAGGGCCGTGTACAGCGGCGCGACCTCGCCACCAGAGTTCGTGAACGCGACGGGGCGTGTCTCGCCCGATGCGTATCGCGCGCGCCACATGGCGACTTCTTGCCGTAGGCGTTCGAGTTCTTCGACAATCGGAATCGTCGTCATGTCTCCCCCTTGCGGGCCAGCAGTGCGTCGGCAACGGCGAGCGGGGTCGTCGTCCCCGCGTCGAGCGGGTCAAGCTGCGCCGCGAGCCACTCCTGCGTTCCGGGATCCCCCCACAGGCGGGCCCGAAGCCGCTGATCGACGGCGTCCATCACGCGCTCTCGCCACCGGGCCTTGCGTCGCTCGGTGAGCGTGCCACTGTCAATAAGATACTGGTGATGGCGATCAAGCGCCGCCCGGAGCTCGGGGATCCCCGTGCCCTCGACGCCAACGGTCGCCACGACCGGCGGCGTCCAGTCGGATCGGGCGCGCATGTGCAGCGCGGCGTCCAGATCCTTACGCAGCCGGTCGGCGCCCGGACGATCGGACTTGTTGACCACGAACAAGTCGGCAATCTCCATGAGGCCGGCCTTCAAGGCCTGGATCGCATCGCCCGACTCCGGCACCAGGACGACGACACTTGTATCCGCGGTCCGGGCGATATCGAGCTCACTCTGGCCGACGCCCACGGTCTCGATGATGACCCGCAGCAACCCAAAGGCATCGAGCACGTCGGCCGCGTCACGAGTGGCCGACGACAGGCCGCCGAGCGCGCCGCGGGTGGCGAGGGAGCGGATGTAGACACCTGGGTCCAGCGCGACCGATTCCATGCGGATGCGATCGCCGAGCAGCGCGCCGCCGGTGAAGGGCGAGGTCGGATCGACGGCCAGGACGCCGACGGTCAGTCCCTCCGCGCGCATCGACTCGACGAGCCGCGTGGTGAGGGTGGATTTGCCCGCGCCGGGCGGTCCGGTCATGCCGATCCGCCGCGCCCGGCCAATGCGCGGGTGCAACGCCCCCAGAATGGTGTCGGCCCCCGGGCGGTGATTTTCGACGATGCTGACGGCGCGGGCGAGGGCGGCGCGCTTGCCCTCCGAGAACTCGGTCAACAGGCGATCGATCATGCCTCGTCGTGCTCGTCCCGGATGTCGCCGACGACCGTTTCGAGGAGGTCCTCGAGCGTCACGATCCCGACGTTGTGGCCCGCGGCGTCCGCCACGATCCCTAAGTGCCGCCGGTCGCGCAGCATGATGGCCATGAGCTCCGCACAGGGTTGATGGTCGACGGCCTTGGCAACCGCCCGGATGGGGAGCGGCGCGTCGGGCCCGACCTTGAGCACGTCGAACGCGTGCACCATACCGATGATGTTATCGAAACTGCCGCGGTACACCGGCACACGGCTGTATGCGGCGCCCGCAATCGCCTGGGCCATCGCCCGTGGGGGCGTGGCGGCGTCGACGGCAAAGACCTCGACGCGTGGCGTCATGACGTCGCGGACGATACGGTCGGCGAGACGCACGACGCCGGAGACGATCTGGGCATCCTGATCGGCGCTCACGCCCTCGCGGGCGCCGTCACGGAAGACCGCATCAACTGACTCCTCAGGGGGCGCGGGGGCGCGACGTACCGCGGCGGCGATGCCGCGGCCGAGCCAGAAGAACGGCGTGGCGATCAGCGCCGCGATCTGCACGCTGGGCAGCAGAACTGGCACGAGCGGCCGCGCCCAACGCCGGGCGATCGCGCGTGGGAGTAGTTGGCCACCGATGAGCACACACGTGACGGCCAGCACCAGACGCGCGGCGAGCGCCCAACTGTCCCCACCGCGTCCACCCAGCGTCGCGCCGGCCGCACCGGCCACCGCGGTCACGGCCAGGCCAGCCGTGAGAAGCAGTTGCTCGGGTCGACTCAGGTAAAGTGCGACGGCACGGACCGCCTCTACCCTGCCCTGGGCCCAGTGCCGCAGCCAGATCCGGCTCACCGACCGAATGGCCGTCGCCGCCGCGACAAACCACGCGACCGCCAGCGTGAGCACAATCAGGAGTGCCGCCAGGCTCATACGGTTGCACCTACCGTTCGCTCCAAGTAGACGCGATCGACCGCCCGGCGGCGCACACGCTCGACGACGACACGAAAGCCCTCGGCGACGAACTCTTCGCCCGGCTGCGGGACCCGTCCCAATCGCTCGAAGACCCAGCCGCCGACGGTTGTGGCGTTGTCGTCCGTCTCGAAGGTGTGGCCGAGCAGTTCTGACAGCTCGCTGAGCGACGCCCGTCCGGAGATCCAGATGCGGCCAGCCTCGCGCCGGGTAATATCGGGCTCTTCGACGTCGTGCTCATCGCGGATGTCGCCGACGATTTCCTCGAGAATGTTCTCGATCGTGACCAGGCCGGCGGTGCCGCCATATTCGTCGAGGACCATCGCGATATGCGTGCGCGTCGCCCGAAACTCGGCCAGCAAGGCATTGATGGGTTTCGTCGCCGGCACGAACGCCGCCTGTCGGATCAGACGTTGCCACCCGCCGGTCGGCTCGCTGCCAGCGATCGCGGGCCCGAGCAGATCCTTGGCGTAGAGCACGCCGCGGATATCATCGAGCGTCTCGGCGTACACCGGCAGCCGGGCGTGCTCGGCACGACGGAGTGTCTCGACGACCTCGCCCCACGGGGTGCCAACGTCGATCCCGACGATGTCGACACGCGGCACCATGACCTCGCTGACGGCCGTGGTGGCGAGCGACAGCGCCCCTTCCAGCAGCAGGACGCCGAGGCCCGACACCTCCGCCTCGGCCGACACGACCGCGCGGAACTGCTCGGATGCTTCCTCGCGCGAGTGATCGTCGCGTGGCGGGGGTGCAAAGATGTGGTGCAGGATGACGTCGACGCGCGCCGCGGGCACGGTCCAGATGAACAGCAGCCGGTCGAGCGTCGGCGGCAGCCAATGCAGCTGGCGCACGAGCGTCGGTCCGAGGGTCGCGCCGATCGACCGGGCCGCGGTTTCCACGATCAGGAGACCGAAGAGCACTGCAGCGATGCCCATCCCGCCGCTCACGGTCGCATCGCGGTGAAATCCAATGGCGCGCGCGGCGGCGGCGCCGGCGACGAGCTGGGCAGCCACCTTGGTGAACGCCAGGACCCGGTGGTTGCGGAGCGCGTCGCCGTGCAGCGACGGAGGCTCGCTGGCCTCGTCGTCAGCCGTGAGGGTGGCCGCATCGGCGGCCGACGTCAGGGCCGCCACCGCGGTCGCCGCGAGCGAGATGACGAGACCCGCGCTCACGCCGCCCTCCGGGTGAGGCGCCGCACGAGCGCCTCCTGGCGGCGCCACATTGGGGAGCCGGTGCGCGCCGCTTCGTCCTGAGGATGGTCGTACCCCAGCGCGTGGAGGACGCCATGGACGACAACGCGGGCGAACTCCTCCCGCACACCGATGCCCCACGCCGCCGCATTGCGGCGCGCGACGTCCGGACAGATGTAGATGTCGCCGATCGTCGCCACGGCGCCCGTGTACGCGAACGCGATCACGTCGGTCGGGCCACGGTGCCCCAGGTGGACGCGATTCAGACGAGCGATCGCGGCCGGCGAGAGACAGGCGACGGAGATCATCGCGTCGGTAACGCGTTCGGCGCGCAGCACGCCACGCACAAGCGCCTCGATACGGGCGCGGGCGACGGGGACGCGAACGCCGTCCGTCGCGACCGACACGGCGACGCTCATACCGATGCGAACTCGGCGGTCACGCCCCCGCTCGCGGCGGGGTAGTCGATGCGGTGGTGATACATGCCAACGAGCACGCGGGCGAACTGCTCCTTGACGACCTCGAGCTGCTTGAGCGTCAACGGCGCCTCGCGGAGCTGTCCCTGGTCGATCCGCTGGCGCACGATGTGGTCGATCACGTCGCGGATCTTGAGCGGCGTCGGATCATGCAGCACGTGCGCCGATGCCTCGATACCGTCGGCCAACATGACAATGGCGGTTTCGGCGGTCTGCGGGATCGGACCTGGATAGGCGAAGTCAGACGGGTTGAGTGGCGCGCCGTCGCGCTCCCTCGCCTTCTCGAGGAAGTACGTGATGGGCGCCGTCCCGTGGTGCTCCATGATGAACGAGCGCACGCCGCCGGGAAGGCCGTTCTCGGTCGCCAGCTCGGCGCCCTCGCGCACGTGGTTCCGAATGATGGCGGCGCTTGTTGCCGGCTTGAGCTTGTCGTGCGGGTTGCGCCCTCGCGGTTGGTTCTCCACGAAGTACTCGGGTTTCTTGAGCTTCCCCACATCGTGGTAGTAGGCGCCGACGCGCGCCAGGAGCCCGTTCGCGCCGATGGCATTGCAGGCCGCCTCGGCCAGATTCGCGAGGCGCATGCTGTGGGCAAAGGTCCCCGGGGCTTCGACGCTCAGACGCTGCATGAGCGGGCGGTTCAGGTCCGACCACTCGAGCAGTTTGAGATAGGTGTCGACGCCCGTGAACTCCTCAAACGTTGGGAGCAGCATGAGCGCCAGCGCCACCGAGACGAGGGAGTTGAGCACGCCCCAGCCGATGCCGCGCCAGAGGTCGCGC
>DATMNB010000261.1:0-16693 GCA_035569435.1 Gemmatimonadaceae bacterium | reverse complement strand
CCGAGCGCACGTTGTCGAGCATCGAATGGTACGGCAACACGTCGGCGGCGACGATTCCACTGGCGCTCGCGTCGGGCCTCCGTGACGGGCGACTCAAGTCCGGCCAGAGCGTCTTGATGTACGGTTTTGGCGGCGGCCTCGTACATGCGGGCGCGGTCGTCGACTGGTAGCGTGGACTTAACGGCTCCGGAGGCGGCCGAGCAGCGGCGGTCGATCCGGAAGTACACATCGGAGACGATCCCCGAGTCGGAGCTGCGCGACATGCTCCGACTCGCGGGCCGCGCGCCGTCGGCCTGGAACCTCCAGCCCTGGCGGTTCGTTGTCGTGCGCGACCCTGCGCTCAAAGAGCAGCTCATGGCGGTGGCCAACAAGCAGGCGCAGGTCGGACGGGCGCCGGCCGTGATAGTCCTCTACTCGGATATGAACGACGTGTTGGCCCACCTCGACGAGGTCGCGCCGACCGGCGATGCCGCGTCCTGGCAAGCCCGCATACAGCGGTACTTTGAGGGCCTGACGCCCGCCGAACGGGCTGCCTGGGGCAACGCCCAGACGTTCACGGCCCTGGGCTGGCTGCTGCTCATCGCCGAGTCACGCGGCTACGCGACGTCGCCCATGCTGGGCTTCAACCCCGAGGGCGTGAAAGCGCTGCTCGGACTCCCACCCACCGCCGTCGTTGCCGCACTCATGGCCGTGGGCCACGGCGCCGAGGAACGCCGCCTCGGCGCGCGCCACGCGGTCGATCGCGTGGCGCAGTTTCGCTAGCGACCTACGGGAAAGTGACCTTGCCGCCCGCTTCCTTCTTCGCCGGCAGCGGCCATCCGCCGCCGAGCGACTGATACAGATCGACGACGCCCACCAGCGCCGTTCCCTGCGCCGCGATGAGCGCCTGCTCCGCGACGAACAAACTCCGCTCGGCGGTCAACACATCGAGATACGCCGAGTACCCGGCGTTGTAGCGGTCCAGCGAGAGCTGGTACGCAATGCGCAGTGCCTGCACCTCGGTTTGCAGCGCCGTGACCTGCTCGCGATCGTTGCGGACCTCGGCCAAGTAGTTGTTCACATCACGCATCGCCGTCAGCACGGTCTTCTCATACGTGTACCGCGCCTCCGACCGCCGCGCCTCGGCCGCGTGCTGCTGGTTGGCCAGGACGCCAAAGTCGAAGATCGGAATCGAGACGCCGACGTAGACCTGGTAGATCTGGTTATTGCCGTTGATAAACGACCCTTGAGGAAACCAATGGCTGAGATCGAAATTCTGAAAGCCCCAGTCTCCGGTGATCGTGAACTTGGGGAGCCGCGCATCGATGGCCGCGCCGACCCGCCTCGTGGCTCCCTGATATTCGGCTTCGGACTGGCGAACGTCCGGGCGATGATCCAGGAGCGAGGACGGCAGACCGACCGGCAGGTCGATCGACGTGAGCACCTCGTTGAGCGGACGGCCACGGGGGATGGGTCCAGGCTGCTGTCCGAGGAGCAGGCGGAGTTCGTTCTCCTGCTGGGCGATCTGCTTCTGGTACGTAGCCACGGTGGCAGCGGCATCCCCGACGTCGCCCTGGAACTGGCGTGCATCGAGTTCAGCGATATAACCGCGGCTTAAGCGCTCGCTGGCGAGCCGGAAAGTCTCCTGCCGTGACGCCAACGTGCGCTTGGCCACCTCGAGCTCGAGATCGAGCTGCCGGAGCGTGAGGTACGTCGCCGCGACGTTGCTGACCAACGTGAGCACGACCGAGCGCCGGCTCTCTTGCTGTGCGAGCAGATCGGCTTTTGCGGCGGAGCGCGTATTGCGAAGACGACCCCAAAAGTCGAGCTCCCACTGCACGTTGGCCGTTGCCAGCGCATAGTTCTGCGGTGGAAACGACAACGGCGTGGTGCTGCCGGGAAGACTGATCTTGCCGAACGTCGTCTTTTGCCGCCCCGACTGACCATTCAGCGTGATGTCGGGGAACAGGTTGCCCGTCGCCACGCCAAGGTCGGCCTGGAATTCCTGGATGGTGGCGACCGCGACGCGGACGTCACGGTTGTTGTTGATCGCCTCGATGACGAGCTGCTTCAGCACGGTATCCTGAAACAGGTCGAACCACGAAACGTTCGCCGCCGTGTCCGACAGCGTGAAATCGATCCGCGTCACGCTCTGCGCCGCGGCATCCGACTTATACGCCGCCGTGTCGCGCCGCCGCGCCGCCATCGAGTCGCGGCTCATCGACAAGCTGTCGTACTTGGGCCGCATCGAATCTTCGCTCGCCGACGGCGGACGATACGCCGCCGGCGGGCTGGTATCCGGGCGGGCGCCGCCGCTCGGGCCGATCGCGCACCCCACCGCGAACAGGACAATGAGGGGCGCGAGCGGAATCCGTTTCATATCAATCATCTCCGATCGCCGGAGCAGGTGTGAGATCGACGGACGCCCCGGGCGAGCGCTCGAACATCTTGCCCTCACTGAGCCGCCGCACGAACACGAACAGGTTGGGAATGATGTTGACGCCAAGAAGCGTCGACAGCACCATGCCGAAGAACACGCCGGTGCCGAGCGAGTGCCGCGCCGCCGCGCCCGCCCCGGTGGCCACGAGCAACGGCACCACGCCGAGGATGAAGGCAAACGACGTCATGAGGATCGGCCGGATTCGCTCCCGACCGGCAATGATCGCCGAGTCCTCGATCGACTTGCCCGCCATGCGCTGCTCGATGGCGAACTCCACCATCAGAATGGCGTTCTTGGCCTCGAGGCCGATGACGACGAGCAGTCCGACCTGGAAATACAGGTCGTTGTCGCTATGGAGCAGCCACAATCCGGTCAACGCCCCGAGGATGCCGAACGGCACACCGATCATGACGGCGAACGGCGTCGACCAGCTCTCGTATTGCGCGGCGAGCACGAGGAACGCCATGACGATGCCGAGAAGGAAGACGATATTGCCCTGACCGCTGGACGCCTTTTCCTGGTACGACTGCCCGCTGTAGCCGTAGCCGATGCCAAGCCCCTGGTACTTGTCCGCGATCAGCTTTTCCGTGGCCGCCAACATCTGTCCGGAGCTCTTCCCCGGCGCCGGTGCGCCGATCACGAGCGCCGACGTGAAGCCATTGAACCGTTGCACGACGGTCGGACCCGACCGGAACGACGTATTGACCAACGCGCCGATCGGGACCATCGCGCCGGTGTTGCTCCGGACGTAGAACTTGCTCAGGTCTTCCGGCCGCTGCCGGAACGGCTCCTGAGCCTCGACCTGCACGTGGTACGTCCGGCCATAGATGTTGAAGTCGTTCACGTACGAGAACGCCAGCAAGGTCTGCAACGTGGTGTAGACGTCGGTCAGGCTGACCCCGAGCGATTTCACCTTGTCGCGGTCGGCCGTGACGTACAGCTGTGGTGCATCGACACGAATCGTCGTGTTGACCGCCGTGACGTCGCCCGACTTGCCAAGCTCCTGCGAGAATTGTTGCACCAGGCTCGCGAACTTGCGGATGTCATTGACCCCGCGGTCCTGGAGCCGGAGCTCCAGCCCCGCCGTCGTCCCGAGTCCGTTGATTTCGGGCGCATTGATCCCGAACACGATCGCCTCGGGAATCGTCGTGAACGCCCACCCATTGAACGCCTGCAGGAGGCCGTCGACCTGCTGCGACTTCTTCTTGCGCTCGTCCCACGGCTTGAGGACGGCGAAGATCGTCCCCGAGCTGGTCTGGTTCACCTGCTGGATCAGACTGAACCCGGACAGGGCAAACACGTGGTCGACGCCGTCCTGATGCAGCAGAAACTTTTCGACCTTTTCGATGGTGGCCGTCGTGCGCTGCTGCGAGGCCGACCCCGGGAGCTCGACGGCGACGATGTAGTACCCCTTGTCCTCCGTCGGCATGAACCCGGTCGGAATCGTCTTGAACAGGTATACGATCCCGCAGATGGCGACCAACAGCACGCCCACCGCCGCCACCGGGAAGGTGATGACGCGCCGCATGAACTTGACGTAGTTCTCCCGGGCGGTGTCGAAGCTCCGGTTGAACCACCCGAAGAATCCTTTGTTCGACGCCGCCAACTTCTCCTCGGTGAGCAGCACGGCGCACAGCGCCGGCGTGAGCGACAACGCGACGCTCCCCGAGATGACCACCGAGATCGCAATGGTGACGGCGAATTGCTTGAACAGCGCGCCGGTGATCCCGCTAATGAACGCGACGGGAATGAACACCGAGCATAGCACGATCACGATCGCGATCAGCGCCCCCCGGACCTGCCGGATGGCGCGGTCTGCCGCGACCCGCGGCGAGACGTGCTCGTGTTCCATGATCCGCTCGACGTTCTCGATGACGACGATGGCATCGTCAACGACGATACCGATCGACAGCACGAGGCCAAACAGCGTGAGCAGGTTGATCGTAAACCCGAGCACGGCCATCCCAAAGAACGTCCCGATGATCGACACCGGCACGGCCAACGCCGGAATCAGCGTCGAGCGCCACTTCTGCAGGAAGACGAACACCACGATCGTCACCAGGATCATGGCGATGATCAGCGTGGTGATGACCTCGGTGATCGACGCCGTGATGAACGGGGTGGTGTCGTAACCGAGGACCGCGTGCACATCGGGCGGGAATGTCTTCTCGAGCTCCTTCATGCGCGCCAGACACGCCGCCTTCACCTGGAGGGCGTTGGCCCCCGCGCGGAGATAGATGATGAGACCGGCGACCGGTTTGCCACTCACGTCTTTGCCTGTCCAGCTAAGCCGGGTGGCGGCGTCGTAGCTCTGCGACCCGAGCGTGGCCGTGCCGACGTCCCGCACCTTGAGCACCGACCCATCGGGACGGGCTTTGAGGATGATGTTCGCGAACTGATCGGCGGTTTCGAGCCGCCCCAGCGTCGTCACCGGCACGGTGAACTGCGTGCCCGGCGGCGCCGGCTCACGACCGATGCGACCCGACGGATTGGTCGCGTTCTGCTCACTCACCGCGTTGACGACGTCGGGCACCGTCAACCCGAGCTGCGCCATCCGGTTGGGATCGAGACTGACCAACATCGCGAACTGCAGCGCGCCGAACGTCGTCGATTGCCCAACGCCTGGGACGCGGGCAAGCTCGTCCTGGAGGTAGATCCGCGAGTAATTACTGAGGGCCGCGGCATCCCAGCGCGGGTCGGTGGACGTGATACCGAAGGCGAGCAGGATGTCAGTCTGGGCCTTCAGGACGACGATGCCTTCGCGCTGCGCTTCCTGCGGAATCTGCGGCAGCGCGACCGAGACCTGGTTCTGGACGTCGACCGCGGCCAGATCCTGATCGCGGGAGATGTCAAAGTACGCCTGGATCGACATCGACCCATCGCTGCCGCACGACGTCTCGTAGTACTCGAGTCCCTGAATGCCCGGGAGCTGCTGTTCGATCGGCGCGGCCACCGAAATGCAGACCTGTTCGGCCGTCGCGCCCGGGTAGGTCGCCGTGATCTGGACCGACGGCGGGGTGATCTTGGGGTACGTGTTGATCGGGAGCGTGCGGAGCGAGAACAGTCCGAGCAGCACGATGATCATGGAGATGACCATCGCGAAGATCGGCCGCTTGACGAAGAAGTATGAGACCTCCTCTTCGTCCTGCTTAGGACGCCCCTCTGCGTTTAGGTGGTCATCTGGCGGGGTGGTCACTGATGCCCCCTCGGCACGATCGGGAACGACGGCGATGCCTCAACGTCCGTTTGCACCGTCTTGAGCGTCGTGTCGTTGGCCGGGTTGTAGGGAGATGGGTTGACCTTCGCACCGGGGAAGATCTTCTGCGTGCCATCGACGATGACCTTGTCGCCGGCTTTGACCCCCTCGGTGATGATCCACTGCGTGCCTTGCCACGCCGACGTCTGCACCGCCTTCACCCCAGCCTTGTTGCTGTCCCCAAGCACGTAGACATACGCGCCGGCGATCCCTTGCTGGACCGCGCGCTGCGGCACCACCAGGGCGCTGTCCCGTTTGACGTCGAGCAACTCGACACGCACGTACTGGTTGGGCAGCAGCACATGGGCCTGATTGGGGAACGTGGCCCGCAGACGCTGCGCCCCTGTCGCCGAGTCGACCTGGATGTCGGCGTAGTTGATTGTGCCGTCTTGGGGATCGTACGTCCCGTCCGACAGCATGGCGCGTACGCGGAGCTTCCCGTTGGGGAACTGCAGCCGCTTGTTGGCGATGTCCCGGCGCCACTGCAGGATATCCTCCTGCGGCGGACTGAAGTTCACGTAGATCGGATCGACTTGGTCGACCGTGGTCAGCAAATCGGTGCCGCCGACTACGCGGGCGCCCAGCTCCAGGTTGGCCCGACCGACCCGACCCGCGATCTGCGCCCGGACCTTGGTGTCGTTCAGGTTCTTCTGCGCCTGCTCGAGCGTGCCCTGGGCCGCGGCGACGGCCGCAACCGCCTGCCGGTACGTTTGATCGGCGTCGTCGTAGTCCTTCTGCGCGACCGCCCGTTCCGCCAACAGCGCTTTCAGACGGTCGAGGTTGACCTTGGCGTTCGATTCCCTGGCCTTGGCGTCTTCGAGCGTACCGACCGCGTTCTCCGTCGCGCCGGCGTAGATCGGCGTCTCGATCTCGTATAATAGGGCGCCCTTGGGCACATCCGTGCCTTCGGTGAAGGCCCGCGAGACGATCACGCCGGTGACGTTGGACCGCACCTCGACGTGCTTGAACGCCTGCGCCACGCCCTGGTAGTTATAGTGCGCGGCGATCGTCTGTGGCTTAACCGTGACGACCGTGACCAGCGACGGCGGCATCTGGAACGCCGGCGGATCTTTGTGGCACCCCGCTAACACGAGCACCGAAACCGCGAACAATGTGGCTGCATGCGTGGTACTACCAGCTTGCCGCACGAGACCTCCGGAAATATCCATGCTGACGTGCCCTTGGGCGGTGTGAAGGCGCTGTTGTAGTCGAACGATGCCGCGAATGACCCCGAATAGTTCCCGACGGTGACTCGGCCGGCCCGGTTTCAAGCGGGTTGCAAGCGGGTTGTAACGCCGAATTAGGCTAACCGGCCAGCCGGTCAATAACAACGCGCAACATTCTTCTCTCGATCAGCGCGCGAGAATTCCGTGCATCGTGAGGTCGAGCGCCGCCTCGAGCGCGGCGTCCGGCGAGATCGTCACGCCCTCGAACTCCGTCAGAAAGCGCCGGAGCTGAGCGAACAGGATGAAGAACAACGGGATGGCGTCGGCGGCCACACGGCTCGGGATCGCACGGAACTCGCCCGACGCCACGCCCGACGCGATGACTTCATCCCACAATTGGCGCGACGGCTCAGCGACTTCGTCAAAAAAGAGTCGCGAGATCTCCGTCTGACGCGGGTCGGCAATCACCTGGGAACTCAAGCACACGATATCGATATCGTCGACAAGATCGTTCCAGATATGGCGAACCATGGATTTGACCAGCGCGCTTGCCGTGCCGTCATGCGTCCGCACCAGCTCGCGCGTCGCTTCCAGCCTCGTGACAACCAAATCGTTCACGACCGCCCGGAACAGGGCTTCCTTTGTTTCGAAATAGTGAAATACTGTGCCCTTGCTCACCCCGGCGGCATCGGCCACTTGGCGGAGGGTGGCACCGGCGAACCCAACCTTGGCGAACACATGTAACGCGGCGTCGAGTATCTGGCCGCGCCGCTCCGCGCGGGGCCGGCGGTGCCGGCGGGCGCCGAGTTCGACAGTCGACGAATTGTGCTTATCCACGCCGCCAATCGTAGCGGCCGCGCGCCACAGGCCACAACCCCTCCGATATTTAGGGCACTCGGCGAAACGACAACGAATACATGAGCGGCGCCGGCAACCGCTCGGCAAACAGCCGAACATCCAGCCGGACGCGCGCGCCACCCTCCGAAAAAATGAAGTCATCGACCCGATGACCATCCGAGGCGACGATGGTCTGGTGGAGCGTGTCCCCCGCCACCACGGCCTTCACCCGGTACACCTCCTTGGACACCCCGCTGACCCACGGGATGAGCGACCCATCGCGCGGCGTCACGATCGGGTTTGCCCCCTCGAACGTCACCACCAGCGTGTCGGTGTGGTTGGCAAACGTTAGGTGGGCCGGTGGATGGTTCGTCCGCGTCAACCGATGCCGGGCGATCGGCCGCACGATGAAATTCATGTGCTGGATCGACCGCTCGATAGCGGCCTTGACGTCATCGCTCTCGTTGGGAACGAGCTGGTAGATGATCGTCCCGGTGTCGGTGACCGCTCGATTCGACCGCGACGTGTCCGCGCGCACCAAGTCCTGCCCGCTCAGCCCGGTCGCGTCTAGGCACGCGACACCCAAGAGCGCCGCGGTGACCCACCCCCTGCCTCTCACCGGCCCTCCTCGCCACGCATTCACGCGAGATTCTACCTCGATTATATATGGATCGTGTCACGGCGACATACCGACAGCGGACCGGTCGAGACTGATATTCCGGCCCGCCTGGACCGGCTGTCGTGGAGCGGATTTCATACCCTCGTCGTCGTCGCACTCGGAATTACCTGGATTCTCGACGGACTGGAAGTGACCGTCGGCGGTTCCATCGCCACGGCACTCCATGAGAGCCCCGTCCTCCACCTGAGTGAAGCCGCGATCGGCGCGGCGGCCACCGCATACCTCCTTGGCAACGTCGTCGGCGCCCTCGGATTCGGCTGGCTCACTGACCAGTTGGGCCGCAAGCGCCTGTTCACCATCACACTCGGGTTGTACCTCGTCGCCACCGCGGCCACAGCCACCGCCTGGAATTTCCCGAGCTATGCGTTCTGTCGCTTCCTCACCGGCGCGGGCATCGGCGGGGAAGCCACGGCAATTAATTCCGCCATCCAAGAGCTCATCCCGGCCCGCTATCGCGGCCGCACCGATCTGGCCATCAACGGCAGTTTCTGGGTGGGCGCCGCCCTCGCCGCGGTCGCCTCCCTCGTCCTCCTCAATCCCGCGATCCTCCCGCCCGACCTCGGATGGCGCGCGGCCTTCGGCCTGGGCGCCATCCTGGGCCTAGGTGTACTCATGCTGCGCCGATACGTTCCAGAGAGCCCGCGCTGGCTCATGGTGCACGGCCGCTTGGCTGAGGCCAATCGCATCGTGGCCGACATCGAAGCCCGCGCTGATGCTCCCCCACCCGACGTCGCCCTTCCAACGCTACGGCTTTCGGGAACCAGACATGGCGGCGCTGGCGAAGTCGTGCGCACCCTCCTCACCACCTACCGCCAGCGCACCGTGCTCGGTGTCGTGCTCGTCGCCGCGCAGGCGTTCTTCTACAACGCCATCTTCTTCACCTATGCCCTGATCCTGGGCCACTTCTACGGCGTCCCGTCCGCCCACATCGGGTGGTACCTGCTGCTGTTCGCCGTCGGAAACTTCTTCGGCCCCCTGATCCTCGGCCCGTTCTTCGACACCATTGGCCGGCGCCCCATGATCGCCGCCACGTACGCGATCGCCGGCCTCGCCTTGGCTGGGGCCGCCCAGCTCTTTGCCCACGGCCTACTCGACGCCACGACGCAGACCCTGGCCTGGACCGTCATCTTCTTCTTCGCATCCGCAGCGGCCAGCTCGGCATATCTCACCGTCAGCGAATCCTTCCCCCTCGAGATTCGCGCCCTGGCCATCGCCCTCTTCTACGCCCTCGGCACCCTCCTCGGCGGCGCAGCGGCGCCATGGATCTTCGGCCGACTCATCCAACACGGCCAACGAGCCTCCCTCGTCGTCGGTTACGACGTCGGGGCTGCCCTGATGCTCATTGCCGCCGCCACCGAGCTCGCTATCGGCGTCGCTGCCGAGCGACGGTCGTTGGAAAGCGTGGCCGCGCCGCTGTCACGGGCGTAGATCGCCTGTCGCGCGCACGCCGCCCGTGGCCGGTGGCTGCGACCGGCGGAGCGTCTGCACGCGCGTCAGGTTCATCTCGGCGCCGCGCGCTTGCGCCTGCACGACCATGCGAACGTCGGCCGGCAGATCCGCATTCAACGCATCGCGATAATGCGTCACGGCGATTTCCTCACCGCGCTCGACCTCGACCAGAATGGCCTCGTCATCCTTCCCCGTCACCGCAGCCTTGAGGTTCATCCACCCCCGATGCAGCCCCGCCGTCGCGTGCCCATGCTCGACGGGCGCGCCACCCAGTCGACGGACGAGATCGGCGAGCTCGACCTTGGACTGGTCGATCCGGCGCGCGCGCTCAATGAACATCGTGCGCGCTTCGGGTTGTCTGATCTCCTCGGCGGCCGTACGGAATCCCGCCGCCCCATCGTCACAGATCTCGATGAGGTCGTTCAGGATCGAAACCACCTCGTGTCCGTCTTTTCTGTCGCCCACCCTGCGCTCCTCGCGGGAGAGCCCGCCTATCGTGCAAGCGCAGGGCCATCCGTCGGGCTCGTGAAGTCGCGGCGCAATACGGCCAGTTGCGTCGGCTCGACCACCGTCAGGGCTGGCTCAACGCCATGGTGCTTCCAGACGGCGCCCATGACGCGCACCCGTCGACCCTCCAGGGCCAGAGGCGGGCCCATCCGCGCGACCGCGTGAGGCGTGATCCAGATGCGGATCTCATCCGTGCCCCGGAGCGCACCCAGTGTGAGCACGTACCCCGCCCCGCCATCGATGCGAGCGGCCGAGAGCACGATGCCCTCGACCATGACGACGTGTCCCGCCCAATCTGCCGCCGCGGCCCAGTCCCGCATGATCGGCGGGCCCGCGACGACGCCGCCTGCCGATCGTCCCGCGCCGCGCGCGGCGAGTGTTTTTCCCATAGCACGACACCATATGAGAGCGAACCTGTCAGGAACATGACATCACAGGCGGCTTGGCGTTAGATCATATGGATCAGTCCGGCCGCGACCAAATCGATACGTAGTCGTCCCGACGACTGCGTTGCCGCCGATATGATCGCGCCCCGATGTTCCACGCATGCCGGCGCAGCACGGACTCGCCACCGCCAAAGAGTCGGCGACCGCCGCACGTCACGCCATCGACGCGCTATTCAACGCCGCCAACTATTCCGATCACCGCCGCGCGCGGCTGGCCGTGCGCGAAGGCGTCGAGAGCTATGTGCACGCGCTGCGCGCCGAGGGCGCGTCGCGCGAGGCCGTCATGCACCACGTGGCCGATCTGCTGTCAGGCCCGACACCCGCCGGTGGGGACGTCCGCTATGTGCACGCCCTTCGCGCGGAACTCGCGCGATGGAGCGCGGCCGCCTACGACGGACGTTGAAGCTCGTTCTTCTCGAAGCAGTTCGAGACCAGGTGCAGGAGCTGGTTATTGTCGAATGGCTTGAGCAGCAGCGGGCACCCGGTGTCGGCGATCGCGTCACGCGTGCGGTCGGTGACGTCTCCCGTCAGGAAGATGGCATGCCCTTCCAGATGCGGCTGCACCGCGACGGCGTAGGCAAACAGCACATCCCCGCGCATGTCGGGGATCCGATAGTCGATGATGAGGCAGTCGACTAAATCGCTCGCGAGCAAGGCCTTAGCCGCCGACGCGCTGCGGGCGGTCTGGACGGCGTAGCCAGCCCGCCTGAAGAGGACTGTCAAGGCGTGACAGATCGCGTCCTCGTCATCTACGATAAGGACGTGGCGCGCCAAACTCGCCCCAGCGGGCCGTTTCGCCATGATGCGAACAATCCGCGTCGCGGGGCAGCGCCGCAAGGGCCGGCCCCATGCTACATTGATCGTCCCTGTTTCACAACGGAGATCGCATGACCAAACCGACGACCCCCGGTGACGCGCGCCCGCGCGGCTCGGACGCACAGGCCGAACGCGAGCGCAAGGCACAAGCCCAACACGACGCGTGGACGGCCAAGGCCGACGCCATCGCCGCGCAACTGGGTGTCCGGCCGGTCGTCAAGAGCGACGTCGATTTCCGTATCGCCTACGCCAAGACGTTTCGCCGCGTCGGCACGGAGCCTACGCCATAGCGCTGACTAGCTCCTGCACGGCGCGGTACGCCTGATCGATCGCCTGATCGGTGTACGCCGCGGCGGCAGCGTCCGAGTTGGCGATGGCGATCCGCCCAAACCGCCGGCGGCCGATGTCGCACGGACGCTGCCCCGCCGGCCAGTCCGGGTCCCACAGTGGGTTGTACTCGTACGCGTATCCGTGCGGCCACCGGTTCACGGTGATCGCCTCAATGTCGCGCGCCGGATCGAACCCACCGGGGCCGAGCACCCGCGCCAGCTGATCGCGGATGTTCCGCTCGAACGTCTCGAACGACGTGGCGAATAGCTCGACGTGCCCGGCCCGCTGCTGCTCGCGCGCTGACAGGCCGGGCTGGCACGGCGTGCGCAGCATGCGCACGAGGAGGGGCTCATCCGGCGACGCCGGGAACGCGTAGTCGCCGATACTGACCGGCGAGTCGAGCGAGATGTCGGAGTGGTACATCCCCGGCGTCGAGATGCGCCGCACCCCGAGGGCCTCAAACGCCGACCGGTTCCGTATGGCGATGACCGTATAGCAGAGGGGCACCTTCACCCCGTAGTGCAGCGCGGTCTTCTGTTCGGCGGGCAGCTCATCGACGAGGTACGGGATCATCGCGTTCCAGCAGGCCATCACCACCGCGCCGCCGCGTGCCGTGAACGCCTTTCCGTCGCGACCGTACGTCACCTCGACGTGCGTCGCGTCCCGGTGTCGCACGGCGACAACCGTGCTATTGAGCCGGATGCGCACCGGCGACGCGCCCGCATCAAGGCGACCGTAATCGACACGTGCCGTGACGATGTCGTCCGCGGTATGACCCGGAACGGCGGCCGGGATCAATCGCCGCACCAGGAGCCGCGCGATCGATGCGTTCCCGTCGGGGAAATGGAAGAAATATTCCGGCTGATTGGGCGTGGCCGCGCCCAACGCGGTGAAGCTCAGTCGGCCACCCGCGGGACCGGGATGCAGTCCGAGCCCCTGAAATCCCGGGAACCCGATCGCCCAGCAGTCGAGCGCCGGGACGGCGTCGATTCCGATGCCATAGAGGCCGTGCGTTCGGGTCTGATAGTACGGCACGACACCCGGCTGCGCCTTCACGACCTGCAACAGGTAGTCCTTGTAACTCAGACGCCAGAGCTTGTCCTTCTTTTGATCTGATGTGAGGCCGGGGAGATAGTCGATCTTAGCCGTCTGGATACGGACGATGTCGCGCTGGACGTCGGCCGGGAGCGGCGTGGCGGCTAGAAAGGCATTCCACGCGGCCGCATCCGACTCGGGCACACCGACCGCCAACTTGTCGGCGCCAAACGTCTCCCGATCGAAGAACACCGCGGGCTTGAGGCCGTGATAGAGCTCCGGATGCGCGTAGGCCTTGTCCAGCGCCGGCGGGTCGACACCGAGCTCGCTCAGCAGGCCGTGCGCCTCGGCGCTGTACGGGAACGGCGACTCGATGCTCCACGTGCCGCCGTTGGCCAACAGCAGGCGTCCACCGGGACGAAACTCGTTGCGCTTGGCGTGGCCCCCAAAATCGTCGTGATTGTCCAGGATCAGCACGCGGGCCGACGGGTGGCGCTTGAGAAAGAAGTGGGCGGCCGCGAGCCCGCTGATGCCGCCGCCGACGACGATGAGATCGTACTGCTCCCCCGTGTCGATCGGCCGGCCGGCCGTCTTCCAGAACGTCCCATCGCGGACGGCATGGGCGATGTCGTACGACCCAGGATGGCTGCCGCGCATCCCCGTCAATGCTGGTGGGTAGTAGCCCGGCACGTCTTGCGCATCGGCGTTGGGCACGTCCCAATTGCACCCAGCCAGCCATGTGCTGGCCATGAGCCCACCGGCGCCGACCGCCACCCCATTCAGAAAATCCCGCCGCGTGATCTGGCGGTGCATCCCCAGCTGTCGATCGTCGCGGGACGTCATGGCGTAACGATAGCGAACGGCTAGAGCGGAGCAACCCCTCCGCTCGGCGTGGGGATCATCGCAACGGCGGCCGACCGCCGGCGCGGCCCGATCAGCTGCGACTCGAGCTCCGCGGCGGGCAACGGAACCGAAAAGTGAAATCCTTGCCCGAGCTGGCAGCCAAGTGCCTGCAGCTGCGCGCTCTGATCCGGCTGCTCGATCCCCTCGGCGATCGTGCGGACGGCCAGCGTGCTCCCCAGCGTGATGACCGCCTGCGCCAACGCCTGACGACCCGACGTCTCGCCGATGTCGTCGACAAACGACTTGGCGATCTTCAGAATGTCGATCGGGTACCGGTGCAAGGAGCTGAGCGACGAGTACCCCGTACCAAAGTCGTCAATCGCCAGACGCACACCGAGCGCCTTGAGGGCCTTGAGCGTCCCCAGCACGAGATCGCTGCCGTCGGTCAGCACACTCTCAGTGAGCTCCAGAATGAGCGCCTGCGGTTCCATCCCCGATTCGTCGAGGGCGGCGCGCACGTCGGCGATGACCTGCGCCGTCTGCAGTTGACGTCCCGAGACGTTGACCGTGATCGCCAGCGGTCCGTCCACCACCGCCCGACCGATCCTGCGGCGATGCCACAGCGCACCCTGCCGGCAGGCTTCCCGTAGCACCCACGCGCCGAGCGGCACGATGAGACCCATCTCCTCGGCGGCGCCAATGAACTGGGCGGGGGGCAGTAGCCCGCGCCGCGGGTGCTGCCATCGCACCAGCGCCTCGACGCCCGTGATCTCGCCGGTCTCGAGGATGACGATGGGTTGGTAGTGCAGCACAAATTGTTTGGCCTCGATCGCGTGACGCAGATCGCTCTCGAGCTCCATGCGCGCGAGCGCCACCGTCCGCATCTCGGGCGCAAAGTGCTCCAGGCGTCCCTTGCCCCGCGTCTTGGCGATATACATGGCGACGTCGGCGTTGCGGAGTAAATCGTCCGCCGACTCGCCGTCCCGCGCGGTCGCGATGCCCAGACTGGCACTAATGAACAGATCGCGTCCCTCGAGCGTGAATGGCCGCTCGAGCGCATCAATGATGCGTGTCGTGATCAACGTACAGCCTTCGGCGTCGGTCGGATCCTCGATGAAGATCGCGAACTCGTCGCCGCCCAGTCGGGCCACCGTGTCCGTCGCCCGCACACAGGCAATGAGCCGGTGCCCCGCCTCGACGAGCAACGCGTCGCCGGCGGCATGACCCAGGCTGTCGTTGACGGTCTTGAAGTTGTCGAGATCGAGGAAGACGAGCGCCAAGGGGAGCTGCTGCTTGCGGCTCGCACGCACCAGGGCGTGCTCGGCGCGGTCGCGCAGCAGCGCGCGGTTGGCGAGCCCCGTCAACGGGTCGTGCAGCGCCTCATGGCGAAAGCGCGCTTCCTGCGCGGCGCGCTCGGCGAGCAGCCGCAAGTTGTCGCGCGCCGCCAACACCTGGCGCACGACGACGAGAATCGTGAGCGTCAACGCGCCAAAGACGGCTTGCCCGAGATCGCTCTTCCACGCCGGCCGCACGACCCACAGCAGCATGCCAAAGCCGGCCGCGACCGACGCGTACGGCAGCAGGTTGAGACGCCGCACCGACGTGCCCTGGGTGGGGCGCTCGCCCCGTCGAATCGGGCGGACCTGCAGACGGGCTGCCAGCGCGAACAACGTCCCATCGACGAGCCAGATCCAGTCGATGGGGTCGCCGCTATGGTACGCGCCGAGCAGCCGTTCGTGGCCGTAAATCAGGTCCGCGACAAAGCCATAGAGCAGTGACAGCACGAGCAGCCGGAGCGGACGGCGGGCCTCGGGCGCCTGGGACCGTGTCAGGACCGCCGAGACGGTCAGGAGGATAATGAGGTCCCCAACTGGGAACGCCATCGAGAGGATGCGCTCACCGAGCCCGCTCTGCTGGATCAGCGCGGTCGGACGCAGTACCATGTACCAGGAGACCATGCTGCCGCCGACGAACACGGTCGCCAGGTCGAGCCAGAACTTGGCCCGGTCGCTGGCGGCGCGTGGCGCGGCGGGGAACGACAGGAGGCCCGCGACCCACAGTGGGATCCCTGCGAGGACGATGCTATCGACCCAGAACGGCGTAACTTCAGTGCCGAGTCGGAACTCGTAGTACAGCCACACAGTGTCCGATATGGCCGTGCAGAGTCCAGCGAGTGCCAGGATGCGCCAGGCGAGGCGCGTCCGGGCGTCGAGGGACGCGCACCGCGACGCCTGCCAGGACAGGGCCGCGGCCACGAAGTAGACGGGCACGTAATAGAACGCCAACGTCACATCGCGGGAGGGCGTGGAGCCCCACCAGATGAGACGGAGACCCAGATATCCCAACGCGTACACGACGGCCACGGCGATATCGCGCGCGCCGGGATCGTCCTGCCACCACGTTTGGATCGAAACGCTGGTTAAGCTGCTGCGTCGAACGGCCGTCGGACCACCTGCGTAAGTAGATGTTTACATGAGGACGATCCGCGCCCGACCACCGGCACACGGATTCCGCCCCCGCTTGCCGTGCGGTGGCCTCACTCGTCTAAATACCCGCCGGGCAGACAGTTAGACTATTGGGGCTAGGGCGTATATTTTAGTCACCGTGCGAGGCCATTCCGGGTGAACGTCGCTGACTTGAGACTGCAAGTGCAGGCGGCGCTGGAAGGCGCGTACACCATCGAGCGCGAGGTCGGTCGCGGGGGGATGGCGACCGTGTTTCTCGCGCGCGACGAGAAGCATCGCCGGCTGGTCGCCGTCAAAGTGCTGCGGCCGGAGTTCGCGGCCACGGTTGGACCGGAACGGTTTCGCCGGGAGATCACGCTCGCCGCCGGCTTGCAACATCCGCACATCCTCTCGGTGTTCGACTCCGGCGAGACACCTGATGGCCTGCTCTGGTTCAGCATGCCAT
>DATMNB010000260.1:0-12186 GCA_035569435.1 Gemmatimonadaceae bacterium | reverse complement strand
GACGGTGACGCCGAGGATTGGGGCGGAGAGGGTGAAGCGGTCGAGGAGGGCGCGGCATTGCTCGAGGAGCGGGGCGACGCGGGCGACTGGGCGGGAGAGTTGGGTTTGGCGGGTGATCGTGCGGGGGGATGATTCGGGGGTGCTGTCCAACGACAGCGTGAGGGCAATGATCGCGGCGGTGCGGGCGTCGGCAACGAGTTGGGCGACGAGGTGGTCGAGGGCGGCGCGGATCAGGAAGAGGACTGGTTCTACCGTGACGGTTGGGACCGGGAGGTCGGCGGACACGGTGCGTTGTGTCTCGGGGCGGGCCAGGATTGGGCGGCGGCGGTCGTCGCCGTGGGAGAGGCGCCAGGCGGCGAGACCGAGGTCGCCCCAGCGGCGTTCGACGTCGGTGGCTGACAGCGTGGCGAGGGCGCCGGCGGTGCGGAGGCCCAAGGCGTGGAGGGCGGCGCGGACCTCGTCGTCCATGGGGATGAGCGCGAGGGGGACGCGCGAGAGATAGTGCGCGCAGGTGCCGGGGGGGACGATGCAGGGGGTTGCATCGCGGGACCAGGTGGCGGCGCGGGCGGCGACGCAGGAATCGGCGATGGCGATGCGGGCGAGGGGGCCTGCGATTCTGGCTAGTGCGTGTGCGAGTGCGGGTTCGCCGCCGGAGGCGTCGAATCCGGTGGCGCCGATCCACCACATGCCGGGGGTGCCGGTGACTGGGGTCACTTGGGGGCTGGCGGTCAGGAGCTTGGCTGTCATCGCCACGACCGCCTGGTTGATCACGGTGTCATCCCAGGGGCGTACCTCGAGGTCGGCGCAGTAGGCGCGGGCTTCGGCAACCGTCATCCCGATCCGGACCTGTGCCCGGCTTGCGGCGCGGGAGATGCTGCGGATGCGTGGGGGAGAGGTGGTGGTGTCGGTTAGTGCCAAAAGGAAGTCATCAAGAGCATTGGAAGTGGTCTGGAAGAGATCATCGACGGGTGTCGGGGAGCGATCACCGATGGGTGTCGGGGGTGCGGGGATAATCAGGGGTGCCCATACGTCGAGTTGGGGTGAGGGTGCGGGGGCGGCGGGCCATGCCGCGGCGATCGGGAACCTCGGGATCCGCACGCAGGCGACGCGCCACGTGGATTGCACACTGCACCTCCGGTAAATGATGACTTTCAGGTGTGACGGCGAGTCCGGCCCAGCCGCCGCGGACGCGGAGTCGGAGGGCGGCGCCCAAGGCGCTCGCGCGCCATCCGGGGTCGTCGCCGCCCACCGCGACCAACGCCGCATCGGCCGCGCGCGCGAGTTGCGTCAGTCGCACGGTCACCGCCCGTGTGAGCGGCGGCGCGCCGTCGAGCACGACGAGTCCGAACCCGCCACTGCGCAACAGGACATCGGCACTCCATGCGCCGCGCGCCGGATCTGGGGGACGGATCACCCAGAACCCTTCCCCGCCGGCGTTCGCGACCTCGACCCAGTCGATCGGCGCGAGCGTGCGGGACGCATCGATGTAGGCGACCCACACGCCGCTCGTGACCATAGTCGTGACCACGCGCCGCATGAATGTGGTCTTGCCCGCGCCCAGGGCGCCGATCACTTCTGTCAGCCGTCCACGCGGGATTCCTCCGATCACCTCGTCGAGCGCCGCGATTCCGGTGGGCAACGTCTCAGCGAGATTGCCCACGGTCGGCCTGTGACCCGCTTCGATCTCGGCCAACCGTTGCTTGAGCGCGAGCACCACCGATCTCTCTCCCACTGGTGTGAAGACACCGTCATCAGACGGTCAGACCGGCAGCTCCAACTGCCAGGACGCCACCGGCGTGTCGGCGTCATCCTCGTCGGGCACACCGCCCGAGCGGCCGAAGCGGATGCCGTGTGCCGCGGCCAGCCGAGCGACGACGCGGCGGAGGCCGGCACGATAGCGTTCGCCAGGCTCGTGACCCGCGGCATAGGTCGCGCGATATCGGGCGGCCAGATGCGGAAACTCCGTTTCAATAAAAGGGAGATATCGATGGCGCGCGTCGGAGCGGAGGCGGAGCGAGCCGGCGTTCACGTGGCTCGCACCTGTCGTCGACACACGGGCGATGAGCGCGTCCAACGCGGCCGTGTCGTCGGTGATGCCTGGGAGCACGGGCATGATGTTCACGCCGACATCGATGCCGCCCGCGGCCAATCGCTCGATCGCGCGTAGGCGCGCGTCAGGGGTCGGCGCGCGGGGCTCGAGACGCCGGGCGAGGTCGCGGTCGAGCGTGATCAGCGAGAGGTGGACCGTGAGCGCGCCGCGGGCCGTGAGCCGCGCGAGGAGATCGACGTCGCGCGCGACGAGCGGGCTCTTGGTGATGATCACCACGCGCATGCCGGGATGCTCGGCGAGCACCGACAAGATGCTGCGCGTCAAACGATACCGTCGCTCGGCGGGTTGATACGGATCGGTTGCGGTGCCGATGATCAGCCACTCGCCCTCGATGAGGCCGCGGTGGCGGGGGCCGCCGTGCCGGAGCGTTGTGCGGACGACGTCGGCGACGTTGCGCTTGACGAAGATGCGTCGCTCGAAGGCGAGCCACGGTGGAAGATCGTCAGTCGCGCCGGTGCGCTCGGTGCGGTAGCGGTGGGCGTAGCGCGCGTAACAGTAGGCACAGCCGAAGGCACAGCCGATGTAGGGATTGATCGACCAGTACTCCATCCCGGTGGCCGTCGGGTTGTTGAGGGCGGTCCGGGCGGTGGTCGCGACGTATGTGATATCGCCTTGCACGCCCGCGGGCAGTATTGGGGCGGTATCATTGAAGAGCGCAATCTGCTTCACGCGTGGCTCTGGCGCGGTCGGGGTCGGCGGACCCACGTTACGGGGAGCGTGGGTGGGCCTGAAGGAATACCGAATAGATACCGAAAATGCAATGGGGGATATGGCTCGTATGCAGCTATCACGGCTGATCGCCGTCGCTTTGGTAAGCGCAGCGTGTGCGTCGTGCGCGTCGTCGGGCGGGTATCCGTCGGCGGTCGGAGACGCGCCGTCGAACATCAGCCGCGCGAAGACATTGATCGACGACGCGACAAAGGCGGGGGCGGATACGCTGGCGCCGGATGCGTTGCAGTCGGCGAAGGCGCACCTGGCCGAGTCGGATGCGGCACAGAAGAGTGGCGCCAAGGACAAGGCGGCGATGGCGGCGCGGTTGGCGGCGGCTGACGCCACCTATGCGCGCGCGGTGGCGCAGCGCGTGACGGCCGAGCGGATGCGGTCGGCGGAGCAGGCGCAGTTGCAGAGTCTGACGACCGGGAGCACGCCATGAAGGGCCTGATCATGGTGGTCGCGGCGGCGCTTGTGGTTGGCGCGTGCGCGTCGACGCAGAAGCCGGGGACGCTGACGCAAGCCGAGGGGCTGTATGCGGCGTTGGATTCGACGGGGGCGGAGCGGCGGGTCGAAGGGGATATGATCAGGGCGAAGGCGACGATCGACACGGCGCAGACCGCGGTGGCGCAGGCGCAGGGGCAGGAGTATGTGAACGGAATCAGCGCGGTGGCGCTCCGGACGGTGCAGATCGCGCAGCAGAACGACCAGCGCGTGCAGGCGCAGCGGGCGGCGGACAGTCTGCATGAGGCGCGGTTGCAGAAGCAGCTGGCGTTGGCGCATGCGCAGCAGCAGTCGCTCGAGGCGCAGAACGCGGCGGCGAATGCGCGGGCGGATTCGTTGCGCACGGCGGCGGATGCGGCGAATGCGCAGCTCGGGAAGGCCATGTCGCAGCTGCAGTCGCTCGTCACCGAGATCACGAACCTCAAGGAGACGTCGCGGGGGCTCGTCGTGAGCTTGAGCGATGTGCTCT
Organism: Gemmatimonadaceae bacterium; assembly: GCA_035569435.1. Taxonomy (GTDB): domain Bacteria; phylum Gemmatimonadota; class Gemmatimonadetes; order Gemmatimonadales; family Gemmatimonadaceae; genus DASRDS01. The sequence continues at coordinate 8,392 of DATMNB010000260.1, read as the reverse complement.
TTGATGTGGGGAAGGCGACGCTCAAGCCTGGCGCCGAGCAGAATGTGCGGAAGATCTCGGCGGTGTTGCAGCAGTATCCGAATCATCAGATCTCGGTCGAGGGGTATACGGACGCGCAGGGCGGGGATGCGTTCAATAAGAAGCTCTCCGAGGATCGGGCGAATTCGGTCAAGCAGTCGCTGATCGCTGGCGGGGTGGATCGGTCGTTGATCACATCCAAGGGGTTTGGGAAGGCGAGTCCGGTGGCGAGTAACGACACGCCGGAGGGGCGGCAGGCGAATCGGCGGGTGGAGATCGTGGTCGAGGGCGCGGGGACGTTGGGGGATCAGATCCAGTCGTCGGCGGGTGGAGCGGCGCCATCCGCGCCGGGTGGGACGCCGAAGCCATCGAGTGGCGCGGCGGCACCAGCGCCGACGCCCTCGACGGATACGGCGGTGCGGTCGGCGGCCACGCCATCGACCCCGGCATCGGCGCCGAAAAGCGATTCGACGCGCACGCCGCCTGCGGCGGCGGACACGACGCATCGGGTCCCCTAGCGTCGAGCGTCGCCCGCGCGCTGCGGGAGGGGGGGCGCTGGGCGATACAACTGCTCCACGGGTAGCCACGTGGTCGGCACGCGCGGTCCTCTCGGCTTCCGCGGGGATCCTCGCGTTTGCGCTCGTTCTCAGTGCGACGGAGCCGCCGGGGCCGGGGCTCGATCCGGATGCGGTGTCGTATCTCGGGGCGGCGGTGTCGTTGGTGCAGCACGGGAGTTATCGCGTCCCCGTGACGCCGTGGACGGCGGTCGATACGAGCGGGATGCTCGCGCATTTTCCGCCGGGGTTTCCGACGGCGATTGCCGCGCCGATCGCGGTTGGCCTCTCGCCGATTCAGGCGGCGCGATTGATCGTCGCGTTGTCGGCGTTCGCGTCGGCGGTGTTGCTCGTGCTGCTGGTCGATACGGCGGCGGGACGATCGGCGGCGCTGACGGCGGCAGCGGGGGCGGCTCTCACGCCGGCGCTCGTGACGGTGCATCTCTCGGTGTTGAGCGAGCCGTTGTTTCTGGCGCTCATGTTGGCGACGATGATGGCGTGTCTGGCGCGACGGCCGGGTGTGACGGGTGCGCTGGCGGCGGGGGCCGTGATGGTGCGCTACGTCGGGCTGGCGTTGGCAGTGGCGGCGGTGATCTGGTTTCTGCGACAACCGGGGTCGTGGCGTCGTCGGCTCCGCGAGGCAGCGTTGGCGGGGGTGCCGTCGGTCGTGCTCCTCGGCGCGTGGGTCGCGCGGTCGTCGCGCGAGGCAGGGACGAGAAGCATCCGTGAGCTCGGGGTGTACGGGAGCGTGAGTCGGACGATCGCCGAGGGGTTCTCGACGGTGTGCGACTGGCTGGCGCCGGGGAGTACCGGCATGCGATGGCGCGCGGCGGCGGTGGCCGTCGCGGCGGTGGTGGTCGGCGCGGTCCTCGCCGGGGCGTGGCGGGCGTTTCGGCGGGCGCCGGCGGATGGGGGGGGGCGTGCGCCGCAGACCGTGCGGCTGGCGGCGCTCGTCGGGGCGCTCTACGTCGCGATGCTCGTCACGTCGCGCGTGGCCGCCGATCCGAGTATTCCGTTTGACGATCGCCTGCTGTCGCCGCTCATCCTGCTGACGGAGATCGCGCTCGTCATTGCCGCGGCCATGTGGTGGCGGCGGACACCGGACCGGCGGGCGCAGATGGTGGTCGTCGCGGCGGCGTGTGTCTGGGTGGTGGCGTCGGCGGTCGAGAGCGGGTCGCGGGTCAAGGAAGCGCTCACGGACGGCGATGACTTCGCGTCAACTGAGTGGCGGTTCTCACCAACCGTGGCGTGGGTGCGGGCGCACGCGGCGGGGGTGCCGCTCTATACCAACTGGCCGGCGGCCGTGTACTTCCATGCGCAGCGCGGGTCGCATGAGCTGCCACGCGCGGTGGATCCGCTCACGCTCAGGCGATTTGGCGAACGACTGGAGCGGCAGCGCGGCATCCTGGTGGGGTTCGACGCGCCCAACGCCGAAGGGGTGTCGCCCGACTCCATCGCCAGCCGGCTGCGCTTACGGCCGCTGGCTCGGCTGGCGGATGGAGCGATCTGGGGGAAGTAAACCGCCTGCTAGCCGCGGCGGCGGCCGCCACCCAGAAGCTGCAAGATGAACAGGAACAGGTTCAAGACGTCGAGATACAGATTGAGCGCAGCGGGGATGTAGTCGTCGGGAGCGAATGTGTTGCGGATCCGCCAAGTGTCGAAGACGAGCAAGCCGCTGAAGATGAAGACGCCGACGGCGGCGATCACGGTCTGGAGCGAGTTGCTGTGGAAGAAGATGTTGAGCAGCGACGCCACGACCAGCACGATGAGGCCGACGAAGAAGAAGCTGCCCCAGGCGCTGAAGTCGCGGCGGCTCACAAACGCGTAGAGCGTGAGAGCGCCGAACGCCGTGGCGGTCATGATGCCGGCTTGGGCGAGGACGCCGGGTTGGGCCTTGGCATAGAACAACAGCACGGGTGCGATCCAGACGCCCATGATCAGGTTGAACAGGTATAGCAACCCGATATTGGCCGGGAACGAGCGGGAGGCGCCGCGCACGGCGAACAGGGTGCCGAACATCAGGATGATCATGATGAACGGGTGCTGCAGCACCGACGTCAGCACGGCCTGGTTGGACACGGCGAACAGCGCGCCGGCGATGGTGACCAGGATACCGGTGAACAGAAGGGCGTAGACCCGACGGACGAGGGTCGCGCGCTCTTCACCCGTGCGGACGAGGGTGCCCGACGTCGGGGGCGCGTACTCGTAACGGGAAAAACCCATGTTTTGCTCCGTAAGAATGACTTACGAAGAAATATAAGCGGTCACGTCTTCCGGAGTTCGATCTGGCCGTTGACGGTGCGGGCGTGGATGTGGAGGCCGCCGGCGCCGATGGTGCCGTGGAGGTGCTTGGGGTCGATGCGGCCTTCGAGGGTGAGGGGGTAGTCGGATTGGACGCTGCCGTTCACCGTGGAGAGGTCGACGTCGGCGTCGAGCTTTGTGGGGAGGGTGACGGTAACCGAGCCGTTGACGGTTGAATACTCCAGGTCGGTCGCGTGGCCCGTGTTGGTCATGTGAACTTCGACGTCGCCGTTGACGGTCGATGCGGCGACGGGGCCGCCGAGGGTGCTGGCTTCGACGGTACCGTTGACGGTGCGGGCGTCGACTTGGGCGGTGGCGCCGTCGACGATGACACCGCCGTTGACCGTCGAGACGCCGATGTTGACGCCGGCGGGGAGTCGGACGGTGAAGCGGACGGAGAGATCGTTGTCGTCGCTGTTCCAGCCGTGGTGGTGGCTGTGCGAGTGATAGCCATCGGCGTCGCAGCTGGATTCGTCGCCCCAGAGGGCGCAGATCAGCATGTCGCCGCTGTCGGCGCCGGTGCGTTGGGCGACGAAGCGGATCGTGGTGGGGTCGCCGTGACGGCCGGTCTTTTCGGCGTCGACTTCGACCTGGTTGGAGGTGCTCTGCTCGACGTGGATCGCGCCGGAGAGGTTGCGGACGCGGAGCCAGTGGCCCGTGGCGACGGGGCCGGTCCAGTGGAAGGTGCGGCCGGCGTCGGCCGGCTGCTGGGCGGACAGGGCGGCGGTGACGCAGGCCAGGGCGAGGGGCAGTGACAGGCTGACGGCGATGCGCATGCGCGGGTTACTCCGACGTGTGGGAACGGCGCTCGAGGCGCACGTCGCCGCTGAAGGTTTCGATGGTCACGTGGGCGCCGGCACCGGTGCCGATCGTCGTGTCGATGTGGTGGCTTTCGTGCCGCTCGCTCGAGCGGATGGTGGGGTTGAGGGTGAGCTTGAAGTCGCTGTCGATCTCGCCGCTGAACGTCTGCAAGGACAGTGAGGCGTTGGCGGTGCCGGGCATGCGGAGGGTGATATCGCCGGAGTGGGAGCGGAAGTCATATCGGCCGGCGGGGTCGATCGTTCCGCCGTAGGTCTCGGTGCCGCTGACGGATTCCATGCGGACGATGCGGGATTTGGCATCGGGGAGGGTGATGTCGCCGCTCACGGTCGAGACGTCGACGTCGCCGGTGACCGTCGAGAGCTCGATGGTGCCGCTGATCGTGTTCACGCGGAGGTTGCCCTCAATGTTGCGGGCGCGGATGTCGCCGGAGACGGTTTCGATGTTGGTGGTGCCTTTGGCATCGCTCAGGTCGACGCCGCCGCTCACGGTGCGGGCCTCGATCTCGCCTTTCACGGCGAGGTAGTGGAGATCGCCGGAGTTGCTGCGCATCAGCACGCGCGTGCCGTACGGGACGGTGAGGTCGAACTGGCAGTCGTCGCCGCCGCCGCGGTGGGACTCGAGGCTGATGCGGGACTGCGTGTGGTCGAAGGTGATCGGGCCAGACTCGCTGGTGGCGTGGACGCGGGCTTCGGCGCGGGACCAGCCGCGGACGGTGATCTCGCCGGATATGAGCCCGAGGTCGACGACGCCGCCTGAGGCGGAGAAGGCGAGCGTCGTGTCGATCGCGGTCTCGTCGTTGTCGTCCGGTCCCTGGATCTCGTGGTCGTGGTACGCGTAGTGGCCGTTCTCGCTCCAGGCGTGGTCCCAGGCGTGTGTCATGTCGCGCATCTCGGGGCCGATGATGCGCATGGCGTCGCGTTGGGCGGCCCTGGCTTGCGGGAGGGCCTCGGCGACGGCGTCGCGGGCCTCGCGCGCAGCGTCGCGCGCGGCTTCGCGGGCGTCTCTCGCTGCTTCGCGGGCGGCCTCGCGGGCTTCCTGACGAGCCTCATCCGCCTCGTCATCAGACCACGATCTTGACCAGTAATGTGACGGTGGCGCGGGTGGGGCCGGCGGGGCGGGGGGCGCCGGTGGTGTTGGCGGGGGGGGGACCTGCGCGGCCAGTGGCGCGGCGACGAGCAGGGCGAGGGTGATCCATGTACGCACGTAGGGCGGCTCCATTTATGTACGGGCTGGGAGGAGTGCGACGGTGCGCAGTAGCTCCAGCTTGGTGCTGAGCGCTTGATCCAGTTGGTCGCCCAGGAAGGCGCTGTGGGGGTCGTTGGCGAGGGCGCGGCGACTTTCGGCGATGGCGGTGTCGATGACTTGCAGGTTGTGCTCGATCACGGCCCGCGTGTGCGGGTCGAGTTGGGCGTTGCGCTGCTCGACGATGGCGTGCAAGCCGGCGATCTCCTGGGCGTAGGTCGCTTCGGCGGACTGTTTGTGGGAGACTGGTGTGACGGTGGGTTGCGGGGTCGGCGTGGCGACGGTGGGGAGCGGCGTGCTAGCGAGGGGTGGCGTCGACTCGGCGACGTGTTGCGTCGGACCCGTTGGGCGGGACGAGAGGCGCGCCACGGCGTACGTCGTGCCGGCGGTCAGGAGGAGCAGTGCGGCGGCGGCGCGGGTAGCGATCCAGGGGCGGGATCTCGTGCGGCGGTGGTCCAGTGACGAGACGGGGGTGCCGATGCGGGCCGCGATGCCCGGCCACAGGTCGCGGGAGGGCGTGAGGGGGGCGAGATGCTCGGCCTGTGCTTGGAGCGCCTCCAGGTCGCGCACCAGGGCATCGCACCGGGCGCACGAGGCGCGGTGTGTGTCCGCCATGGCGACCCACTCGGCGTCCAACGTGCGCTCGAGGTAGTCGGCGAGCATCGCGTCGAATGCCTCGCAGTCGGGCGAGGCCGGGGTATCGGATGGATGGGTGGTCATCGGTTCAGTGCTCCTCGGAGCAGCAGACGGGCGCGGTGGAGTTGCGCCTTGCTGCCACCGGATGTGATGCCCAACATGTCGGCGATCTCTTCGTGTCGATAGCCTTCGACGTCGTGGAGGGTGAAGACACGCCGGGCGCCGGGCGGGAGGGCGGCGATGGCTGCCTCCAGGTCGACGGCGATCCCCGGAGTGACCGGGGGGGCAGTGGCGAGCAGGTCCCACGAGCGGTTGTCTGAATCATCGTCATACGCAGCATCACCTGAGCCAAATCGTGCGCGGTTGCGGGCGGCGGTTTTTCGGGCGTTCAGCACGACGTTGACGCCCAGCCGGAACAGCCATGTGGCAAACGCGCTCTCGCCACGAAACGATCCCACACGTTCCCAGGCGCGGACGAACACATCCTGCGTCAACTCTTCCGCGAGCGCGCGATCGGCGGTCATCCGAGCGCAGAGGGCGAACACGCGGTTCACGTGCGTGCGGTAGAGTCGCTCGAAGGCTCGGCGATCGCCCGACGCGGCGAGTGCCACGTCGGCGAGATCGCTGGCCCGGTCGGCTGCGGCTCGATCCGCGTTGGGTCCCGCGCCCGGGACTGTCACCGGTGGAACCGGTTCGGCCTCAGGCGGTGCCACTGGCATCAATCGATCGGTCCATGGGTCTCATGGGGTGAGATCCTCAGATGGGCCGGAAGGTTTGCATCATAGGAAGGCCGCTACGCGGCCGGCGGTTTACGTGCGAGCCCAGGCTTCGCCTGGGGTTGAAATGCCCCCGTTCTGGCTCGTCGCCGGGCGGGTCGGGTCGCCCGGGGCCGGTCAGCCGGTCAGACGGCTGAGGGCGGAGTCGAGGGCGGGGACTCGGTCAGGCGGTCGAGCAGCGCGGGGAGATCGCGGATGCGATCGAGGGTGTATCGGGGGGCGGCGCCCATGAGTGCCGCCCGCGAGAATGGCCCCCACAGAGCCCCTACGGTGATTACGCCCGCCGCGTTTCCGGCGAGCATGTCGTGGGGGGAGTCGCCGACGAACACGGCGGCGGCAGGGGGGACGCCGAGGGCTGCCAGGGCGTGGGCGACGGGGGCGGGGTTGGGTTTGTGGCTGGTGGTGGAGTCGTAGCCGACCATGATCTCGATGTAGCGATCGAGGCCGACGAAGGCGATGGAGCGGGTGGCGATGTCGTTGGCCTTGGAGGTGACGACGGCCATGCGGTGGCCCTCGGCGTGGAGGGCGGCCACGGTGGCGAGGACGTCGTCGTAGGCGCGGGTCAACTCGTCGTGATGGGCGCGTTGGTAGTCGCGGTAGCCCTCGATGAGGGCATTGAGGTCCGCGTCGTCGGTGGCGTAGACGCGCAGCTGGCTCGCGAGCGGGGTGCCGATGCCGGCGATCCATTCCTCGGTGGTTGGGACGCGGCCGGTCCGATTGCGGAAGGCGTGGCGGACGGAGTTGAGCAGGAGCTCGATCGTGTCGAGCAAGGTGCCGTCGAGGTCGAACAGGACGGCAAGCTTGGGGGGAGGGGACATCCGGGAGAGAAAGTAATGCTGGCGGGCGAAAGGATCACGAGGGCGATGATCTCCGTGGTGCCGGGTTGGGTGGTGCGGGCGTGGAGGTCGGCGAAGGTGGCGAGGGTGGTGAGCCAGGTCGTGTCATCGGTCGTGGTGGCGACGAGGGCTTCGAGGGTGCGTTCGGCGCCGGCGGTGCAGGGAGTCGCAGCGGCGCGGCGGGCGCGGGCTGCTAAGGCGGCGATCGTCGGACGTCGGTCGGGCGGGGCGCGGCGGACGGCTTGGGCGATGCGGCGGAGGATGGTCGCGCGCGCCGACGTGGCGACGGGGAGTGTGTCGGAGAGGCCGGCGGTGTGGTGGGCTTGGCGGTGGTGGGTCCAACTCGTGAGGGCGGTGAGGGCGTCGTGTGTTGAGGAGGAGGCGTCGAGGGCGGGGCCTTCGGCGAGGGCGAGCGCGCGGGCGACGGTCGCGGGGGCGTCGGTGGGTGGGGTGTTGTCGAGCGAGGCGACGAGGTAGGGGGTCGTGCCGACGCGGCAGGCCGCGATGAAGCCAGGGTGTGGGGACGCGATACAGACGGTGGGCAGCGGAGCGGCGCCGGTCGCCTGGGGCGGCCGGTCGCCGGGCGCTTCGCTTCGCTCTGTTCGCTCGATTAGCCAGCGCTCGAGGGTGGTACGGATCGTTGCCGCCGGGTTGGGGGCATCGAGGGTTGGGGTGAGAGGTGACGGAAGGATCGAGCCGGCGAGGCCGAAGGTGCGGCCCGCTTCGCGGAGTTTGTGGCGGAGGCGGCGGTCCAGTCCGAGTAGGGATTCGGCGGGGGCGGGCGGGGCGATGGCGTAGACGGCGGTGCGCGGGTGGGGGGAGCCGAGCCGGGCGACGCGGCCGACGCGTTGTTCGAGGCGGGCGGGGGTCCAGGGGAGGTCGAGGTGGATGACGGCGGCCGCGTCTTGGAGGTTGACGCCCTCGCTCAGGAGGTCGGTGGTGATGAGGAGGTCGATGCGGTGGGCCAGTGATGGGGGAGGGGCGGCGTTGGCGGCCGGGGCGAAGCGGGCGATGGCTTGGCGACGGGTGATGGTGCCGCCGGCCACGCGACCGGCGCGGGCGGCGAGGGCGCAGACGCGGGTGTTGCGGGTGGCGGTGAGGACGCGGGCGAGGGCGTGGACGGTGTCTTCGTACGCGGAGAAGGCGACGACTGGGTGGCCGGCGTGATTGGCGAGGACGTCGCGGATCAGGGTGGCGCGGTGGAGGT
>DATMNB010000259.1:0-3401 GCA_035569435.1 Gemmatimonadaceae bacterium | reverse complement strand
ACGCGAATATGACTGGTCCAAAAACCAACCGGCGGACGCGCGTCGCAGGCGCTGCGCCGCTGCTCATGTCGCTCGACCCTGACGCGCCCGTGGCGCTGCATCGGCAGATCTACGACGGACTACGGTCGGCGATCCTCGCCGGGCGGTTGGCTGGCGATGCGCGGCTGCCGTCCACGCGCGTGTTGGCGGCGGAGCTCGGTGTGGCGCGCAACACCGTGGTGTTGGCATTTGACCAGTTGCGCGCCGAGGGGTATCTGGCGGGGCGGCGTGGTGGTGGCACGCGGGTGTCTACGAATGTGCCGGATTCGTTGCTGCGTGTCACTGCACGAGCTCGGCCCGCGCCGGCGCCCGCGGTGACCCCGGTGTTGTCTGATCGATGGACGCGCGTCGTCGCAGGCATGGGCGACTGGGGCGCGAGGGGTGATGCGAGGCCTGTGCCGTTCGCGCTCGGGGTGCCGGCGATCGACGCCTTTCCGGCGGCGCAGTGGGCGCGGCTCACCGCGCGCCGGTGGCGCAGCGGCGCGGTCTCGCTGGGATATGCCACGGCGGCAGGTGATCGCGCGCTCCGCGCCGCGATCGCATCGTACGTGACGGCGGCGCGCGGCGCGCAGTGCACGCCGGATCAGATCCTGATCGTGAGTGGCGCGCAGCAGGCGCTCGATCTGGTGGCGCGGGTGTTCGTTGATCCGGGCGACGCCGCGTGGATGGAAGATCCCGGCTATCCGCTCGCGCGCGCCGCGCTGGAGGCGGCTGGTGCTCGGGTTACGTCGGTTCCCGTCGACGCCGACGGACTGGATGTCGCGGCTGGCGCTCGCGCGGCGCCCGACGCGCGGCTCGCGTATGTCACCCCGTCGCATCAGTTCCCGCTCGGAAGCGTCATGAGCTCCTCGCGCCGGCTCGCACTGCTGACATGGGCTCGCCAGCACGGCGCGTGGGTCGTGGAGGACGACTACGATAGTGAATTTCGGTACGCCACTCGCCCGTTGGCCTGTCTCCAAGGGCTCGATGCCGAGTGGGGCGGGCCGTCGCGGGTGCTGTACGTGGGGACGTTCAGCAAGACGCTCGCGCCGGCGCTCCGTCTCGGATATCTGATCGTGCCCGACGCGTACGTCGATGCGTTCCGGTCGGCGCGCACGGTGGCGAGCGGACATTCGCCGACGCTCGATCAGGAGGTGCTGGCCGACTTTATCGGAGAGGGGCACTACGTGCGGCACGTCCGTCGCGTGCGGGCGCTGTGCGCGGACCGCCAGCAGGCGCTGCTCGCCGCGGCTGGGCGCGAGCTCGATGGGCTCATCGATCTCGCGCCCGATGCCGCGGGGCTACACATCGTGGGATGGCTCGCGTCGGGCACAGACGACGCGCGAGCCGCGGACACCGCGTGGGAGGCCGGCGTCGACGTGTCGCCGCTGTCACGATTCGCGGTCGGCAGGCGGCAACGTGGCGCGCTCATCCTTGGCTACGCGGCGTTTGACGAGCGTGCCATCCGTAGCGGCGTCAAGCGTCTGGCACGCGCGCTCAGCGAGACGCGGCCTCTAGCGCACGGCTAGGCGCTGGTTAGAATAGGCCGCATGACACCTCGCATCGTTGTTGCCGCTCTGTTCGTCGCTGCGCAGTCGCTCGCCGCGCAGGCACCAGCTGGGACACCTGCCCAGCCCTCAGCCAAACCCCTCCCGCAGCGGCTTGCGGATGATTTCATCGCGCTCTTTGGCAGCCATCCCGGCTACCGAATCAACCACGCCAAGGGACTGATCGTTACTGGCACGTTCACGCCAGCGCCGGGCGCGGCCGGGCTGAGTAAAGCGCAGCACCTCAAGGGTCCGGTGGTGCCGGTCATGGTACGGTACTCGGATCCCACGGGCCTGCCGATGATCCCCGACGCGAGTCCCAACGCGTCGCCGCACGGGATTGCGCTCCGGTTCATGCTGCCGGGCGGCGCATACACCGACATCGTGTCCATCTCGCACAACGGGTTCGTGGTGGGAACAGGTGAAGAGTTCGCGGAGTTTCTCGAAGCCGTCGCCGCGACGAAACCCACGAGTCCGCATCCGAACCCAGTCGAGACGTTCCTGCACGGTCATCCGCGGGCGCTCAAGTTCGTGACGGATCCCAAGCCGAACCCGGTGAGCTTTGCTGATCTGTCCTGGTATGGGAACAACGCGTTGATCTTCACCAATGCGCAGGGCGTCAAACAGGCGGGTCGGTACCAGTTCGTCCCGATGGGGACGCCCAAGTTTCTGGATTCGGCGACCGCGGCCAAGGAGCCGCCGAACTACCTGTTCGACGAGCTGAAGGTCCATCTGAAGAAGGAGCCGATCAAGTTCCGTGTGCTGGTGCAACTCCCTAACCCAGGCGATCAGACGTCCGACGGGTCGATCGTGTGGCCCAGTGATCGCAAGACGGTCGAGCTTGGCGTCGTCACGCTCACCACGGTGGCAGCCAAGAACGATTCGCTTCAGAAAGCGCTGGCCTTCAATCCGATCTACTTGACGGACGGCATCGCGCTGTCGGACGATCCGTTGATCCAGATCCGCTCGGCAGTCTACGCGCTGTCGGTCGCACGCCGGCGGTAAGCACCACGGGGTGCGCGCGCACCTCAGGGCATGTCGACTGTAGAGCTCGTAATTCTCCTGATCCCGGTCGCGGTCGGGATTCAGCTGCTGGCGACGCGACTCGGCGTTCCGTCGCCAGCGTTGTTCGTGCTGGGCGGCCTGGCGCTGGTGCTCATCCCGGGCCTCCCGCGATTCGAGCTCGATCCGAACGTGGTGTTCGTCACGTTTGTCCCGCCGCTCCTGTTCTATGGCGCGATCACCGCGCCGTGGCGGCAGTTTCGGCTGCGGGCCTGGCCGATCGTCAGCCTGTCGGTGTTTCTCGTGCTGGTGACCATGACTGTGGTCGCGGTGGTCGCCCGTGCGTTGGACCCGGTGTTCACGTGGGCCGCGGCATTCACGCTCGGCGCGATCGTGTCGCCCCCGGATCCGATCGCGGCCGTCGCCGTCACGCGGTCGCTCGACGTCGAGCGCGGGATCGAGGGGGTCCTGCAAGGCGAAGGGCTGGCGAACGATGCCACGGCGCTCGTCGCCTACAACGTGGCGGTCGCGGCGGTGGTGACCGGCGCGTTCTCGCCATCGGCTGCAGCGGTCCGACTCGTGTTCGCGGCCGTGGTCGGCGTCGCGCTCGGGTTAGCGTTCGGATATGGGATATGTTGGCTGTTCCGCACGGTCGCCCACACACCGCTGGCGCAGAGCGCCCTGTCGCTGGTGTCGCCCTACGCCTCTTACGTCGCCGCCGACCGCCTCGGCGCATCGGGAGTGCTCGCCGTCGCGGCGATGGGGCTCGTGCTCGGTCGCCAGAGCGCGCGGGCGTATAGCGCCGAGGTGCGCATCCAGTTCGAGTCGCTCTGG
>DATMNB010000258.1:0-17690 GCA_035569435.1 Gemmatimonadaceae bacterium | reverse complement strand
GTCGAGGACGATGACGTGGCTCACGGGGTCGCGTCCGATCCCGAGCGCGGCGCGGCCGATCTGGTACGCCTCGCCGGCACGGTCGTCTACGAGAAACGCCATATTATTCCCCACTTATGCGACGTTCGGTATTCCGGCTAGTCGCCATCACAGGCGTGGTGGCGGCCTGCTCCGACCACAAGCCCATTCCCGCACAGTCGGCACAGCGCTCTCCGCCTCGGTCAGACACCGCGGCGGCGGATTCGGTTGTTGCCGCCGATGCGCGACGCGATACGGCGCCGGTCGATGCGATGGCGGATTCGAGTGCCATCATGGTCGTCCCGGCCGAGCCGACACCGACACGCCATCCACTGACGCCACCCGTGCCGCCACGGCACGCGTTGTCGCCGTTGGCCGACACGATCGCGCAGTATCTGGTGTTCGCGCCGACGGTGGAAACTTGGTTTCTGGCCGCGGGGCGTGGCAAGAGACCGTTGGTGGACGTGGGACGCGTCGATATTGACCTGCGCAAGGATCCACGGCGGCGGGCGGCGTATCTCGATGCGGTGCGGGCGTTGACGCCGTTTCCGGTGGGGACGCGGTTCCGGTTGCGTGGGGCGTGGGGGCAGGATGATGTCACGGTCACCGGGTTCGATTTCTGGAACGGGCGGATCGTCGCCACGATCGCGGCACCGCCCAACGTCGATTCGCTGGCGCGGGTCTCGACGACGTGGATCGCCACGGCGGAGCGCACCGACTCGGTGACGCCGCCGGTGGTGGACACGTGCGCGCGTGGGCCCGGCGTGCTCTCGGATGCGCTCCGGGCGCGGGCGACCGTCGTGCGGGACTCGATCGAGCAGTGGCTCAAGTCGCAACCGCCGCCGCCGTTCACGCGACTGGTCGCGTCAGAGCACACCGTGACGACGCAGGCCGCGGGGTGTTTTGGTCATGGCCGGGTGCTCGCGATGGCCGTCGATCTGCGGGCCGGGAACAACGAGTGGATCCGTGAACGGATGGTGGCGATCGACACGGCCGGCGTCGTGCAGACGCTGCGTGTGGACGATTTGCGGTTCAAGGCACATGACCTGCTCTATGCGATGGACGGTGACGGCGACGGCGTGGACGACATCGCCGCGCGCGGGTTGACAGAAGCGGCGGGCGGAACCGTGGTCATGCGGATGGTGCCGCCCAACCGGCTGCAGCGGCTGGCATCGGGGTTTGCCTGGGAGTCGCGCTAGAGCAGAACGCGCCACTACTTTGAATCATGACACGGGTGCCCGCGACACTTCGGTCCCGGGCTGAGAGAAGACCGTCTGAACCTGACCCGGTTTGAACCGGCGTAGGGAGTCATTCGATGCAAATCAACACGCAGATGGCCGCCGCGCGACGCGGCGAGATCACGCCCGCGATCCAACGCGTGGCGGAGCGCGAGGCGTTGTCGCCTGACGTCGTGCGGACCGAAGTCGCGGCCGGACGATTGGTGATTCCGGCCAACTACCGCCATCTGGATGGCGCGCTCGATCCGATGGGGATCGGCGCGGTGGCGTCGGTCAAGATCAACGCCAACATCGGGACGTCGGCCGTGACGTCCAATCTCGAGGAAGAGGTCGGGAAGCTCGAGCTGGCGGTGCAGTACGGCGCGGACACCGTCATGGATCTGTCGACGGGCAAGGGGCTCGACGACGTGCGCGCGGCGATTCTGGCGGCATCGACGGTGCCGGTCGGCACGGTGCCGATCTATCAGGCCGTGCTCATGGACAAGGAGCTCGAGGAGTTGACCGCCGAGGACCTGCTGGGCGTCATCGAGCATCAGGCGCGTCAGGGCGTGGACTATATGACGATTCACGCGGGGATCCTGTTCGAGCACCTGCCGCTCGTGCACGGGCGCGTGACGGGGATCGTCAGTCGGGGTGGGTCGTTGCTGGCCGTGTGGATGATGCATCACCGGCGGCAGAACCCGCTCTATGAACGCTATGACGATGTGCTGGATATTCTGCGGCAGTACGACGTCACGATCTCGCTCGGGGATTCACTCCGGCCGGGGTGTCTGCACGACGCGAGCGACAAGGCGCAGTTCGCGGAGCTGGATACGCTCGGCGAGTTGACCCGGCGGGCGTGGGAGCGGGACGTGCAGGTCATGGTCGAGGGGCCGGGGCATGTGCCGATGGATCAGATCGAGATGAACGTGCGGCGCATGAAAACCGTCTGTCATGGCGCGCCGTTCTATACGCTCGGACCGCTGGTGGTCGATGTCGCGCCGGGGTACGATCACATCTCGAGCGCCATCGGGGCGGCGATGATCGGGTGGTATGGCGCGGACATGCTGTGCTACGTCACGCCCAAGGAGCACCTCGGGTTGCCCAACGCCGAGGACGTGCGGCAGGGCGTGATCGCCTATAAGATCGCCGCCCATGCGGCGGACATTGCCCGCAAGCGCCCTGGGGCGCGTGACCGGGACGACGCGCTCTCGCGGGCGCGCTATGGGTTCGACTGGAACGAGCAGTTCCGGTTGAGTCTCGATCCGGAGCGGGCGCGCGAGTATCACGATGAGTCGTTGCCGGCGGAGTACTTCAAGAGTGCCGAGTTCTGTGCCATGTGCGGGCCTCGGTTCTGCTCGATGCATCATTCCAGGACGATCGAGGAAGGGATCGCCGAGTTGGCGCGCGGGGAGGCGGTCGAGGCGACCGCTGGGTAGTGCGTCGGACGGCGGTGGTATTGGTGGCGGTGGCGGGGCTCGGGGCGTGCGCACCGAGCCCGCCCCGCACCATTCCGACACCGGTCGTATCCGGTGCCGCGCCGACACCGGTTGTCTCCAATGGGAGTGATACGGCATACCTCCGGTCGCGCGGGCTGATGGTGCCGGTGCTGGGGGTGTATCCCGACCGGGTGCCTGATACGTTTTACGCGCGCCGGGGCGGCGATCGCATCCATCGGGCGACGGACATCATGGCGCCGCGGGGGACACCGGTCGTGTCGGCTGATAGTGGGCGAGTGCTCAGACTGGACCACAACAAGCTGGGCGGGACGACCTTGTTCGCGGTGGACCCCGCGTCTCGGCTGGTGTACTACTACGCCCATCTCGACCGGTACGAGCCCAGCGATCGACCCGGTGCGCCGCTGCACAAAGGAGAGGTCATCGGGTATGTTGGATCGACGGGCGACGCATCCCCCGACGCCCCTCACCTCCATTTTCAGGTGATGCGATTCGACGATCCGCGTCGATGGTGGGACGGGACGCCGATTGACGTGCGCGCCTACTTCACAATTGCCGGCCAAGACCGCTGAGTGTAATATCCGATTATGCCCTACGTGATCACCGAAGCCTGCATCAGCGTCAAGGACAAAGCCTGTGTTGACGTCTGCCCCGTCGATTGCATCTACGAGGGCGAGCAGCAGCTGTTCATCCACCCGGACGAATGCATCGATTGTGGTGCCTGCGAGCCGGAGTGCCCGGTGACCGCGATTTTCCCGGAAGAAGACGTGCCGGCGAACCAGGTGCAGTTCGTCCAGATCAATCGCGACGTCTTCAAGAGCGCCACGCCGCCGACCAGGCCGACGCGCTAGCGCGCGTTACCGGTTCGTCAGACGGGCCTTGATCACCAGGGCCGCCACGAGCGCCACGTACTGCAAGAACGTGCTCGTTTCGCTCTTGAACGCCTCAGCCCAATGGAACTCCCCGGCCTCCCGCTCGCGTGGAGGGCGGGGGATCCAGCGCGGCGTGCGCGCCTTGTAGGCCAGGTATGTCTCGCCGAAGATCGACTCCAGGACGCCTTCTTCGTAGGCGACGATGTAGCGGTATTCGACGGCGAACAGCAGGACCGCCACGATGGGGAACCACCACACGCCCGAGGCGATGGCGAAGCCGAGCCAGATGAGAAAATTGCCATTGTAGAGCGGATTGCGGCTCCAGGCGAAGGCGCCGTACGTCACGAGGCGTTTGACGTTGCGCGAGCGGCGACGCGTGACGGTGCCGGCGGCGGCGACGCCGGCCAGGCGGATCGCTTCGCCGAGCAGGATGAGCGCGCCTCCGCCGACCCAACCCCACAGGGAGAGGTGGCCGGGGGCCAGCAAGGCCACGGCCACCAACGGGACCGGGAGAAAGCTGCGATAGCGGAAGAGCGTGCCGCCGATGCGGGCCGGACGCGCTTGCTCGGCGGGACTGACTGAAGGGCTGGTCGGGGGGCTCGTCACAGATCCGTGTGGGTCGAGGGAGGGCGGCGGCGTTCGCGGCCCAGCATCAACCAGCCGAGTGCGCCGAACCCCGGCAATAATATCACCGCCACGGTCCAGAATCCCTTGGCGCGTCGAGAGTGCGCGGGGCTGCGCCAGATGGACCAGAGCGCCCCCACGTCGAGGAGCACGGCAACCGCGGTGTAGATCGTCGTCATAGTGTGGCGAGGAATTCACCGGCCACGTGATTGAACGCGGCTGGCCGTTCGAGGTTGCAAAGATGGCCGCATCGCGCGAGCACTTCGAGGCGGGCGCCGGCGATGCCCTGTGCCATGTGGGTCAATTCGGCGCGCGTGATCAGGACGTCTTCGTCGCCGCCGACGATGAGCGTTGGCACGTCGATCGTGGCGAGTGTGGGCGTCGAGTCGACGCGGGTGAGCATGGCGTCAATGGCGCCGAGGACGCCGTCCGCCGGTGCGGCGGCGGCCATGGCTGTGACCTGGGCGACGAGCTCGGGGCGTGTGGCCTGTGTGGTGCGGCTCAGCTGCGCGGCGGCCTGCGTCGCGGCGACGGCGGACATGCCGCCGTGGCGGACCAGGTCGGCCATGGCGCGGCGGCGGGCCGCTGTCTCGGGTGTGTCGGGGGTGGCGCGCGTCGAGGCTAGGATGAGTGCACGGACGCGCGGGCGGTGGCGGCGCCACATGGCGAAGGCGACGTATCCGCCCATTGAGAGCCCGGCGATCACGGCGCTGTCGATCCGGAGGGTGTCGAGCACGGCCACGACATGGTCGGCGAACGCGTCCATCGCGTGCGGGGCGCAGTCGAAGAGGTCGGGGGCGATGCATTGCGCGTCGCTGGCGAGTCCGTCCAGCTGGGGCGTCCACACACTGCTGTCGTGCGGGAACCCGTGCAGAAAAACGACGGGGATCATAGCCACCTCCCATCGAACGTGAGCCAGAAGAGCACGGGGCCGGCTTTCCTCGCATTTGCCACCGTCGCGGCTTTAGCGCTGTAGGTGGGGTCGAGGGTGAGGCCGTCGAGTTGCGCGGCGTCGGGGAGCGGGCGGCCGTAGGCGCCGCCGTAGACAGAGTGGTCGAGCTCGACCGGAACGGCCGGGAGCGAGCCGGCCTGTACACCCGCGCGCTCGGCCAGCAGCCGGCGGGTGGCATCGATCAGGCGTCGGACGCGCCGGCCGGCCAGCGCGATGCGGGGCACGACGCGGGCGGCCACCACGCGGGTCCCTACCCCTGCGATGCCGAGCCCGAGGGCCAGGCCGGCGGCGGTCGCTCCGGTGCCAAGTGGTACGACAACGATAGAAGGTTCCGGGAGTTGGCCGGCCGTGATCTGGCCTGCCAGCTCCAGGCCGGCGGCGACGTGACCGAGTGTGCCGAGGGCGGTCGCGCCACCGGGGGGGATATAGCGACAGTCCGGGATCGTGGCCCGGAGCATGGCGAGGCGGAGGAACGCGCCGGGGACGGTGGCGGTGCGGATCGTGCGGTCGCAGGCGGCGGCGCTCCGGCGGGCGACGGCGTCGGCGACAGGGTGCATCTCGTGGCGCCAGCGCACGGCCACGGTGCGGGCGCCGAGGCGGGCGGCGTGGGTGGCGGTGGCCAGGACGTGCGTGGAGCCGTCGCCACCGGCGGTGAGGATCGTTTCGCCCGGCGTGAGGCCGCCCAGCAGCCATTCGAGCGACCGGACCTTGTTGCCGCCGAGCTCCGGGGCATTCAGGTCGTCGCGTTTGATCCAAAGTTTTCCATCATAGGCCGTGACCGGGGACGGGTACTGCCCAAGGTGCGCGCGAGGCACATCAGCCAACGCGGGGAATCGCTGCACTAGACTAAATTCCTCACACCGTGACTCAACCTTCACGTCAGACCTCGCTCGAATACATCGACACGCCCGCCGAGGCGGACCGGTTCGTGGCCTCGATTACCGGGACGCGAGAGATCGCCCTCGACACCGAAGGGGCGAGCTTTCATCGGTTTGTCGATCGTATTTACCTGCTGCAACTGTCTACCCGTGAGCATAGCGCCATCATCGATCCGCTCCCGATCGGCACGCCGGCGGCGCTTGGGGCGTTGGTGCAGGATGAGTCGGTCGAGGTCGTGTTTCACGACGCCGACTATGATCTCAGGCTGCTGCATCAAGATTACGGGTGGCGTGTCACGCGGATCTTCGATACGCGGATTGCGGCCCAACTGCTGGGATTGAGAGCCTTTGGGCTGGCGGCGCTGCTCGAGAAATATTTTGGGGTCAAGCTCGACAAGAAGCATCAGCGCGCGGATTGGTCGCTCAGGCCGTTGACGCCGGGGATGCTCGACTATGCGGCGCAGGATACGCGGTATCTGCTCGATCTGCGGGATCGGCTCAAGGACGAGCTGGAGCGCGCCGGCCGGTACGCGTGGGCGACCGAGGAATTTGCGCGGCTGAATGGGACGCGGTGGGAGCCGGCGGACGAGTCGCAGGCGTTTCTCAAGCTCAAGGGCGCGCGCGATCTGACGCGACGGGAGCTGGCGCTGTTGCGCGAGCTCGTACCGTGGCGGGACGGGATCGCGGCGCAACTGGATCGGGCCACGTTCCGGGTGGTGAGCAACGAGACGCTGCTCGACATCGCGCGGTCCGCGCCGAGGACGCGGGAGACGCTCGCGGCGGTCAAAGGGATGCCGCGTGGGATCGTCGAGTCGCGGAGCCAGGAGGTGCTCGATGCGGTGGCGCGAGGGCTGGCGGTGCCGGACGCGGAGTTGCCGCGGTTTCCCAAGGCGGCGCGGTGGGAGCGGGATCCGGATTTCGACGGGCGGGTGATGCAGCTCAAGGCGGTGCGTGACGCGGCCGCAGAGCGACTCGGGCTCGATCCGGGCGTGTTGTGCTCGCGCGAGCGACTCGAGACGGTGGCGCGACTCAATCCGCGATCGGTCGCGGCGCTCGAGGCGGTGCCAGAGTTGCGCCGGTGGCAGATCGCGGTCCTCGGCGATGCGTTTATGCAGGCGCTCGCCAACGACTCGGCCTCACCCTACCGACCGGGCTGACGCCCGGCGGGACGGAGGCCGGCAATTTTATTTGAAACCTCGCCTTACGGCGAGGCTGGATGGCCCTTCAGTGCCGGCGTCTGGCACTAGAACCCGAGATAGGCTCTGACGCGAGGCTCGATCCGGTCCGGGGACCAGAACGGGGTCCAGACGAGATTGATCGTCACGTCCGAGACGCCGGGCATGGCGCGCAGTTCCTGCTCGGCTTCGGTCATGATCTCGGGGCCTGACGGGCAACCCGGCGACGTGAGGCTCATGTCGACCGTGACTGCAGTGCCGTCGACGCGAACGTCGTAGACCAAGCCCAGGTCGACGATGTTCAGGTTGAGCTCCGGGTCCTTGACCCGCCGGAGCACCGTTTTGGCGGAGTCCGGCGTGATGGTGACCGGTTCGCCGACAGATTGTTCGCTCATACCTACAACCTAATTGGCGTGATGCTTCGCGTGTTTCTTGGCGCGGTGGGCGGCGCGGCTCCGGCGGGAATGGTGCACCGGGCGGTTCCACCCTTTCTCGCGATCGGCCCGGAACGCCACGGGCGACATGAGCACGGCGCCGTCCGTACAGGCGGCCACGGCGGCATCGGCCAGATCGGCGCGCACATCGGCAATGACCTTGGCCGGCCGCCGCGCGCGCGCCGCGTGCACGCGATTGGTCAGCAGGATCACGAACATCTGCCGCTCGGGATCGATCCAGATCGACGTGCCCGTGAACCCGGTGTGCCCATAGGCGCGGGACGCCAGATACTTGCCGCACCCGCCCTCGCCGTCGCACGTGTCCCAGCCCAGCGCGCGCGTGCCCGCGGCGCGATGCGTGAACAGCGCGATCGTCGAATCGCTCACGATGCGCACGCCGTTGAACTCGCCGCCGTTGAGCATCATCTGGGCGAAGATCGAGAGGTCGGCCGCGGTGCTGAACAGTCCGGCGTGTCCGGCAACGCCGCCCAGGGCGTAGGCGTTCTCGTCGTGCACCTCGCCCTGCAGCGGATAGCCACGCGGCGGGTTCACCTCGGTCGGCGCCACGCGGACCTTGAGCGAGTCGTTGGGGCGGTAGTACGTGTCGTTCATGCCGAGCGGCTGGAAGACACGCTCGGTGAGAAAGCGATCGAGGGTTTCGCCGGTGACCGACTCGACGATGAGGCCGAGGACATCGGCGCCGAGGTCGGAGTAGATGTAGCAGTCGCCGGGGCGGCAGACGAGCGGGGTCTCGAGGACGAGCGTGCGCGCTTCGTCGGGCGTGTGGGCGAGGCGCCAGAGGTCGCGTCCGGCCGGGAGGCCCGAGCGGTGCTCGAGCAGTTGGCGGACGGTCACCGAGTCTTTGTAGCCGCCGGTGAAGTCGGGGAGGTACGTCACGACGGGCGCATCGAGGACGACGCGGCCTTCGTCGTAGAGCACCATGATCGCGGTCGTCGTGCCCACGACTTTGGAGAGTGAGGCGAGATCGTAGATCGTGCGATCGGCGGTGACGTGGGCGCTGCTGGTCTCCCAGCTGAGCCGGCCAAAGGCCCGCTCCCAGACGACGGCGCCCTTGCGTCCGACGACGACCGCGGCACCGGGATAGCCGCCCGCCGTGATGCCGCGGCCGACGACACGGTCGATCGCCTCTAACCGGCGTGCGGACATACCGACCGCGGCAGGTGTTTTCACCGGGAGGCCGCCGGACGTGCCGTAGACAAACAGGGCGACTAACGCGATCGGGGCGATCATCTAAGTTTAGTAATATTAATGTGTTGGGGCGCTATATGGAAGACGACGCTTGGTTGCCCCCGGCAACCCTTTCCTGGGGCGTGGTGTCACAGGGTCGACAGTGAGCCCTACGGACGCGGAGTTGGTGCGGCACGCCTTGGGCGGTGACGAGCGGGCGATGCGATCGCTATGGTCGCGTCACGCCCCCCGCTTGGACGCGGTCGTGCGCCGACTGGTCGCTGATCCCGATCTGGCGGCGGACGTGGCGCAGGAGGTGTGGATCCAGATCTTTCGCGCCCTGCCGGGCTTTCGCGGGGATGCGCGGTTTGGGACGTGGGCGCATCGCATTGCCGTCAACGCGACCTTGAACGCGTTGCGGCGGCAGCGGCGGCTGTCCGAGTCGTCGCTCGAGGATGAGGCGGTGGTGGTGGAGGCGGACGATGAGGCGCCATTCGTGATGGCGTCGATCGAGGAAGCGGCGGCGCGGTTGGCGCCGGGGGCGCGGACGGTGTTTATCCTGCACGATGTGGAAGGGTATACGCACGAGGAGATTGCCGAGTCGCTCGGCATCACCGCGGGCGGATCCAAGTCGCAGTTATTCAAAGCGCGAGCGAAGCTCCGGCGGTTGCTCGCGCACCTGATCGAAGACCGGCGCGGCGCGCCGGACACTGACGCTGAGAGCCATGCATCGACCTCTGTCTGATCAGCCAAAGCATTTGCCCGCGGAACGGCTGGCGGCGCTCGCCGACGATGAGTTGACGACGGGTGAAGCGGGGCATATCTGCGCGTGCGAGGGGTGTGCGCGCGAGCTGAATGCGCAGCGCGCGTTGCGGGCGTTGGCCCGTGATGAAGCGGCGCGGTTGGAGGCGCCGTTGACGCGGTGGGAGGCGTTGGCGCCGCGGTTGCGTGAGGAAGGGCTCATCCGCGACTCGGCGTCGGCGCGGCCGACTGGCCTGCGATGGCTGAGACGAGCGGCGGCGGCCGTGGTGCTCGTGGCGGGGGGCGCGTTGGCGGGGCGGTTGAGTGTGCAGGTGCAGCCGGGGGCGCAGATGGCGGGCATCGACTCGACGGGGCCGGCATCGGCGTTGCCACAGCTGCACGACAGTGTGCCGATCTTCCGGTCGCCGGCCGAGGCGTTGGAGACGTTGACGCGGGCGGAGCAGGAGTATCGGCACGCGGCGGCGTACCTCGTGGCGAGCGATCCGTCGGAGCCGGCGGGCGATCGGCGCGAGACGTATCGGGCGCGGTTGGCGGCGCTCGATGAGGTGGCGCAGACGACGCGCTCGGCGCTCGAGGGTGCGCCACACGATCCGGTGCTCAATCAGTACTACATCTCGTCGGTGAACGCGCGCGAGGCGACGTTGCGACAACTGCGTGGGGCGCTGCCTGTGGGCATGCGGTTGGATCGGTACTGATGCGCGGTCTGTTGTTGGCGCTTGCGGCGTGCGTGGCGCTCTCGGCGGGGGCGCAGGTGCCGCGCAACGTGCCAGTGACGGTGCATGGACGAGACGTGAGCGAGCCTGCCGGGTACTTGGGGATCGTGTTCACGGCGCCGCTGGCGCGGACGGTGCACGGCGGGAGCATCTCGGTACGGCACTTTGCGTATCCGGTTGTGGAGTCGGTCGAGCCGGGGTCGCCGGCGGCGCAGGCGGGGATCAGTGCAGGTGACACGATTCTCGCGTACGACTCGGTCGACGTGATGCATCACGAGATTGCGCTGACGCGGCTGCTCAGGCCGGGGGCGGTAGTGACGGTGCGGGTGCGGCGGAACGGGGCGGTGCGCGACGTTGGCGTGCGCGTGGCGCCGCGGCCGGCGTCGTTTGTCGACGGGGATATGGCGATGCATTCGCCGGATGTCGCGATGCTGATGCCGTTTCAGTCGGCCACGGTTGGCGTGGCGGGGGCGGCGGTGATCACGACCAATGCGGACCTACTGGCCGCGCTGGGGGCGCCGCGCGGAGTGCTCGTGATCGATGTGGCGGAGGGGACGCCAGCCGAGGCGTCGGGGCTCAAGGCGGGGGACGTGATCACCGATGCCGGTGGGACGGCGGTCACGCGGCCGGTCGCGCTCATGCAGGCGATCGAGGAGTCGTCAGGGCACCAACTGGACCTGACGGTCGTGCGGGCGCGTCACGCGCGCAAGGTGTCGCTCAGCTGGTAGGTCAGCGGACGCTGCCTGGAGGCAGCGAATAGAGCAGACGCATCGTTGCACGGTCGGCCGCCGAGAGATCGCGCACGCGCACGCGCGGGGTCATGATGTTGGTGGTGTCGGCCGTGTGATCGAGCCCCAGGAGATGGCCGACCTCGTGGAGGGCGATGGCGCGGATCGCCGAGGGGTCGAGCGCTTCGCCGTGATTGTGGTGGAGGGCGATGACGATGTTGGCATCGACGATCCACCAGTTCTCGTCGCGGGCCCACATCGTCTTTCCGCTGATCTGCTCCTCAAAGTGATCGAGCCACGTCACGTGCACGTCGGCCTTGCTCGAGTCGTTCACGAACTGAAAGCCGACGGGAATGCCGGTGCTCTCCCATGTCGAGAACGCGTCCTTGACCTGCGCGACAAACGCTGGGTTCCAATCGGGGATCGAGTCGGCTGACTGGACCCACACGAGGAGTGGGTTAGCGACGCGGTCGGGCCAGCGGGCGAGCGATGAATCGCGGTCGTTGAGGACGTCGGTGATGTAGGTCCCGCCAGCGCCCTCGTCGAGACGGCGGTGGATATCCGACATGTTGCGGAGCGGCGCCGGTTCGTGGCGGCGCTCGTTGGTGCGCGCGTCGCTGCTGGTCGCGTTGTTGATGTTGTTGAAGTTGGTGGTCGGCGCGACACCGCCGCTCGCCATGCGCACGGGCTCCGGCACCGCCTCGTCCGCGGTCCGGTCGTCTGGTAGGGGCAGGTCCGGGTCCACCGCGTGGTGGAACGGGGCAGGCGCCCCGATGGCCACCGTGCCCTGACTGGTCGCGGTGCCGCTCCGGATGTCGTTAGCCTGTATGGCGATCCACGCGGCAATGCCGAGTAGGGGCGCGAGCAGGGCGAGGTCGGCGCGCTTCATCTTGTACCGGGACGACCGGAGCAAGTGTTTGTTTCGGTGGCGATGGCTACAGCACTCCAAGGTCTTGTTGGAGTGCCCCATCAGCGTCTCGCCGGGCGATCGCCATCGCGGCCCGGGATGTGCCCTGCTCCTTCACTCGCTTTTGTGCGTCCCGTCACAGTGTGTCGTATCGCGCACATCGGTGTGCGCGATGTATGTCGTGCTGCATGTAATATCGTCGGTCGCGCGCGCGAAAATATTTCCTACGAAGTAATTAAGCGAACGCTCATACTCCGTTTGGAGGATAGGCGCGCCTGTTAGCCCGGCGTATCTCTTGTCCATGCGTGCGCTCCCGCCTCCACCGCAATTCCGTGCGCTCCCGCGCCTGCCGCCATCACGGTGGGAGTGGCTCCGGCCAGCCACCCAGCCAGAGACGTTGGCGTTTGCCGTCCGGACGACAGTCGCGACGCTGCTGTCGCTGTGGCTTGCCTTCCGCCTGCAGTTTGGGTCCCCGTACTTGGGGGCGGTGACGATCTGGCTGATCTCCAGGCCAGCCGTCCGCTCGACGATGCTGACGAGTGTGGCGCGGTTCATTGGCACGCTCGTCGGCTCCCTCGGCGCGGTCATCATCATGGCGATCGTCGCCCAGTTGCCGGTGACGGCCCTGGTGCTGATGGCCCTGTGGCTCGCGGGATGCGCCGCCGGCGCCACGTTGTCGCTCATGCCGACGTACACCTACACGTTCCAGTTGGCGGGGTTCGCCATTCTGACGGCGATCGCCGCGAGCATCCCCGACCCCAACCGCGCGTTCCTCATCGCGATCGACAACTGCGCCGGCGTCTCCCTTGGCATTTTCTGCGTGTTCGCGGTCGACGCGCTGTTTCCCTACGGGCTCGACGTGCCGACCAGTCCGCCCGCACCGCGCATCAAGGGCACGCTTGTCCAGGCAGCGGTGAACGCCGCCATCGCGGGCGGCGCGGTCCTGGTCACCGGCGCGTTCTGGATGGCGACGGCCTGGCCGCAAGGCATATACTTTCTCTTTGCTGCTGGCCTGGTGACGGTCTTCTTCGCGCCGACGCTGAAGCCCGACGTCCTTGCCGCCGAGTGGGCGCAGGGGATCGCGCTGTCGGGCCTCGTCTCGTCGCTGTACGTGTTTGTGCTGCTGCCACAGGCGACCACGTTCGCCGGGCTCGCCGCGTTCTTCGTGCCTGTGCTCGTGCTCGGCGGGTTGGTGGTTGCCATTCCGCGACTGGCCCAGGCGGGACTGGTGATCGCCATGGCGTACCTGTTCATTCTCATCCAGCCGACCAACGCCCAGCGGACGGATCCGGTGACGTTTCTCAACAACGGCCTCGCGTATACGCTGGGCGGTGTGTTTGGCACCGTGGCGTTCCGATTTGGCGGCCGGGGCACGTGGCGATGACGACGGCATGAGCCAACCATGAACCCGCCAAAAGAAATCGACATCCTGGGCGTGTTCGTGTCGCCCATGGCGATCTATCTCGTGATCGCCGTGGTGGTGTTTCTGGCGATGCAGCCGCTGATCAACCGGCTGGACGTCGAGCGGTGGATCTGGAACCGGCCGCTGGCCGAGCTGGCGCTCTTTGTGATCCTGACGGCCGCGGTTGTGTTCGTCGCGATCGGGCCATGACGGCGCGGCGGGTGTGGCCGGCGTGGTCCGTCACGGCGATGCGTGTGGGCGCGACGCTTGTGCTGGTCGTGGCGGCCGTCGTGCTCGGCGCGTGGATCTGGCATCGATACCTGGATGCGCCGTGGACGCGGGATGGGCGGGTGCGGGCCTATGCCGTCGCGTACGCACCCGAGGTGTCGGGGACCGTGACGGAAGTCAACGTGATCGACAATCAGCGGGTGCACATCGGCGACGTGCTGTTCCGGATCGATTCGGAGCCGTTCCAGTTGGCCGTGCGTGAAGCGGTGGCGCAAGCCGAGCAGCGTCGGATCGAGCAGGGGACGGCGGCGGGCAACGCGGCACGGCGGGCGCCGCTCGAGGCGGTCCTTTCGGATGAGGAGCGCGGGAACTCGGCGCTGGCGGCGTCGGGGGCAAGCGCGTCGTACCAGGCGGCATTAGCGGCGCTTGGCGTGGCACGGTACCGGCTGCGGCGGACCGTGGTGCGGGCGACCGTGAACGGCTACGTGACCAACCTCGAGTTGCGAGTCGGGGACTACGCGACGGAGGGGAGGCCGGCGCTCACGGTCGTCGACGAGGATTCGTTCTGGGTGACGGCGTATCTCGAGGAGACCAAGGTCCCCTTTGTGCGCGTCGGCGACCCGGCCACGGTGGAACTGATGGGCGTCGGGCGCCACATCCAAGGGCACATCGAGAGCATCGGGCGTGGGATCGCGGATGAGAACGCGCAGTCCAACGCGCTCGGGCTTCCCAACGTCAACCCGGTGTTCACGTGGGTGCGGCTCGCGCAGCGGATTCCGGTCCGGGTGCATCTCGATGTCGTGCCGCGCGACGTGTTGCTGGCCAATGGGCAAACGTGCACTGTCCGGCTGAGCCGCACGGCCGATCGCCCGCGGTAGGCGTGCACGCGGCGGCGGTGCTCATGGCGGTCGGGCTGTGGTCGGCCGCCTGCGGCGCACAGGACACGCTGTATCTCAGCCTGCATGACGCGGCCACGGCGGGGCGCGAGCGGTCGCCCCTCTCGATCGGGGCGGCGGCGCGGGCGCGTGAAGCGCGGGCGCAAGTTGGGAGCGTTCGGTCCGCGTTGTTGCCGCAGGTGGCGCTCACCGCGTCGCACATCACCGAGTCGTTCTCACGGCAGGAGCTTGGCCTGGCGTCACCCAACCTTGGGAAGCCGACCACGCCGCCGATACTCGGGCCGTTTCAGGATCAGGACGCGCGGCCGTCGTTCACGGTGAAGCTGCTGGACATCGCCACGTTCGAGCGGGTGCGCGTGGCGACGACGACCGCCACGGCGGCGGCGTTCGACTCGGCGGCGAGCGGCGACGACAACGCGGATTCGGCGGCGCACGCGTACCTGGAGCTCGATGCGGCCGAGTCGTTGCTGCGTCTGCGGGAGCGGTTGGCCCTCTTGACGGACTCGTTGTTGGCCGATGCGCGGGCGCGGTACCGCGCGCGGATTGCGGGGGAGCTCGATGTCATCCGGGCACAGACGGAGTCTGTGACGGCGGCGTCCAACGCGACCCGCGCGGCGAGTGCGCGCGATCAGGCGCGGACGACGCTGTTGCGATTGATCGAGCAGCCCCAGGATCGGCCGGTGCAGCTCACGGACACGCTGGGGGTGTCGCCGCCGACCGTGGCCGATTCGGATGAGGCGATGGTCGCGTTCGCGCTCAGCCGCCGGCCCGAGGTGCACGCGGAGGAGGCGCGGCTCTCGGCCGCGCGGCACTCGCTCAAAGCAGCGCACGACGAGTGGCTACCGACGCTCCAGGCCTCGGGGGACTATGGCTTCAACGGGCGGTGGCTCATAGGGGCCGGACCCAACGACCCGATTGTGCGGACGCAGGCGCTCCAGGTGGGGGCACGGTGGGACGTGTTTGACGGCGGACTGCGGGAAGCCGGGACAGAGATCGGGCGGCAGCAGGTCATCCAGGCGGGGTCGCGGCTGCATGACCGGCGGGAGCGGATCGAGAGCGAGGTGCGGAATGCGGCGATCGCGTTGCGTGCCGAGCGGCAGCTCACGGATGACGCGGCGCGGCAGGCGCTGCTCGAGGCGCAGGAGCTGCGTGATGCGACCGCGCTCTACAAACGTGGGCTCGCCACCAGTACCGATCTGACCGATGCTGAGACCCGATACATCAATGCGCAGGAGGCCGTGGTGACGAGTCTTCTCACGTACAACGAGGCGCGGTTGGCGTTGCTGCGGGCGGTGTCGCGGTTAGACGCGCTCTGATGCGGTCGAGCGCCCAGGCGGCGTGGTCACGCACCAGTGGGTCGTCGTCCGACAGGGCATCAGTGAGGGCTGGGACGGCCGCGGCGGTGCCGGTGTTGCCGAGGGCGATGGCGGCGTTGCGGGCGAGGCCGGCGCGGGTGGCGCGGGCGATTGGGGAGTGGGCGAAGCGAGCGGTGAACGTCGCGTCATCCAGGCGCAGGATCTCGGCGGGGTCGAGAGGGCCAAGCGTGTCGGCGAGGGCGGGGTCGGGACGGTCGGTGGCGAAGCGGACGTTCCAAGGGCAGACGTCCTGGCAGATGTCGCAGCCAAAGAGTAGGTCGGCCATGGGCGGACGGAGGTCTGGTGGAATGGGCCCGCGGAGCTCGATGGTGAGGTAGGCGATGCAGCGGCGGGCATCGAGGGTGCGGGGGGCGACGAATGCATCTGTTGGGCAGGCGTCGAGGCAGCGGGTGCAGCGGCCGCATCGGTCTGCCGTGAAGGGGGGATCCGACGGGAGATCGAGGTCGGTGAGCAGGGCGCCGAGGAGGAAGAACGAGCCCTCGTGTGGGTTGATCAACAGGGTGTTCTTGCCAAACCAACCCAGGCCGGCGCGGCGGGCGAGGTCGCGTTCGAGCAACGGGGTGGAGTCGACGATGGATTTGGCGATCACGGTGTGGCCGGCGCGCTCGGCGAGTGTGGCGTGGAGTGCGTCGAGGCGGGTGCGCATCACGTCGTGGTAGTCGGCGCCGCGGGCGTAGCGGGCGACGGGGCCGGGTGGGGCGTGGCCGCCGTAGGGCATGGCGACCACGATCGCCGAGCGGGCGGTGGGGAGGAGGGCGCGGGGGTCGCGGCGGTGTTTCTTGTAGTGGTGCATGTAGCGCATGGCGCCGGCATGGCCGGCGTCGAGCCAGGCGTCGTAGAAGCGTGCGGTGTCGGCGGGGGCGAGTGTTGTGGTGCCGACGAGTGTGAAGCCTAGGCCGTAGGCGGCGGCCGTGGCTTCACGCCTGAGGCCCGCGGTCACTTGGGGTAGTGCGCGGCCCAGAGTGCGTAGCGTTCGACGTCTGGGGCGGGGGGGACGGCGTCGGTGGCGCCGTATGCCGTGTACATGCGCCAGCGGACGTAGGTGCGGTCAGGGATTGGCAGAAATGGGAAGCGGCGGTACCAGTGGCGGGCGCGGAAACGCCAGGCGATGCGGATGAGTGCCGTGGCCAGGCGCGGGCGTGTGAGTGCCCGTGCGGCGAGTGTCAGGGTCAAGCCGAGCCAGCGCACGCATCCAATCTATCTGGCGTGGGCTATTTGCAGAGCGGGACGACTGGGCCGGTGGGTGGGACCTGGAGGGCGAGGGAGCCCATCGGGTCGACGGAGGCTGTGCCGTAGCGGACGACCCAGTGCAGGTGGGGGCCGGTGACGCGGCCGGTGGCGCCGACGCTGCCGATGCGTTGGCCGCGTTGGACGGTGTCGCCGACGGCGACGTTGACGGCGCTCAGATGGAAGTAGGCTGAGGTGAGGCCGGCGCCGTGGTCGATGTAGACGACGGTGCCAGCGAGGAAGAAGTCGCCGATCATGGCGATGACGCCGCGGTTGGCGGCTATGACGGGGTCGCCGATCTGGCCGGCGAAGTCGGTGCCGGTGTGGCGGGAGATCAGCGTGCCGTTGAATTTGCGGCCGCCGCCGAAGGGGCTCGTGACCCGGCCGGGGCGGGGGCGTTCGAAGGGCTCGTGCCACAGTGGTTGTGTGCCTAGGGACGCGGTCCCGACTTGGTGTGCCAATTCGGATTCGGCGGCGATCCGGTGGGCCGTCGAGGCCACGGGGCGGGCGGCGAACTGCGGCGCGACGTGGAGTGCTTCGCGCCTTGGCGGCCCGGCGGAAATAACTATTGGGGTTGTTATCCCGAGCGGTGCCGTGGTCTGCGCCACGGCACCGCTCGGGTAATCAACAATCAAT
>DATMNB010000257.1:0-4502 GCA_035569435.1 Gemmatimonadaceae bacterium | reverse complement strand
GCGCCGGGCGCCGATCTCGACACACCCCGGCCCGGGCCGCTGGGCGATGCCATGCTCGAGCGCGTTTTCCACCAGCGGCTGCAACAGAAAGTGCGGGAGGAGCGCGTCGCCCACTGCCGGGTCGATGTCCGAGCGCACCGTGAGACGGTCATGGAACCGGGCGCGCACGACCCCCAGGTATCGATCGAGCAACGCCAGTTCCTCGGTGAGCGTGACCTCGTACGACCCCGGATGCCGCAGCGTCTCACGCAACAGATCGGCGAGGTGCGTCAGCATCTCGTCGGCGGCGGCCGCATCCCAGTGCATGAGGGTGGCGACGCCGTTCAGGGCGTTGAACAGAAAGTGCGGCTGGAGCTGCGACTTGAGCGCCTCGAGCTGCGCTTGGGAGAGCCGCTGGCGGAGCTGCAGCGCCGTGCGCCCGCGCTCCTGGGCCCGCTCGTAGAATTTCACCGCGTGGGCGACGCCGATCGCCCCCACGAGAGTCCAGGTGACCTCGGACGCATCGACGAGCACCCCCGTGAGGGTGGGCTTGTGCGTCCACACCAGGAGAAAGAGCGGCCAGAAGACGACGTACTTGAGGAGCGCGACGACGTAGCTCGCGACGAGCAGCACCAGGGCGTTGCGCCACCAGGGACGGTGGTCGATCGGAAACCGGTCAACGAGCCAGAAGATGACCGGAAAGCAGAAGGCGCAGGTGAGCTCCTCAACTGTCCGCACCGCAACGAGCGATCCCCAGTGGAAGACCTCGCCGTGCTCGCGCATCCAGAGCGCTTCGTTGACGGTCGACCAAATGGTCAGGAACACG
Source organism: Gemmatimonadaceae bacterium (assembly GCA_035569435.1). Lineage (GTDB taxonomy): Bacteria > Gemmatimonadota > Gemmatimonadetes > Gemmatimonadales > Gemmatimonadaceae > DASRDS01. Next base: position 3,697 of record DATMNB010000257.1, on the reverse strand, counting down.
CCAACCACGAACGATCCGCCCCAGATCCAGAGCCAGCGCCGCCGCGTGTCCGTCTGTGTCTCCATATGGTAAAAAGATACCAAACTCGCCAGCGCCGTGACGTGGTCTCGCCCCTCCGCGCGTCCACGTCGCCCCTTGGTCATTGGGGATGGGCGTGACGTTGGTCATCGTTCGCCCAAGAGGAGACGATGTCCCTGCACGCGTTCTACCGCGACCGCAGCGGAGGGTCGCAGTGGATCATATCCAGATCCGCCGGGAGTATGGACCATGACGAGGGCTATGACACGCGCACTGGTATCCGCGGCGTTCCTCTCAGGGACGCTCGCGCTGGCGACCAGGAGCTCCGGCCAGGGCACGGACGAGCCGCCGGGGCCAGTGCCAACGGCTGACCAGCTCGACCAGGAGGCGGCGCGCCTCAAGGATAGCGTACCGGAGTACGCACGCGCGGTGCGTCTGCTGGAGCAGTCGGTCGCGCTCCGGCGTGCCGACGACCCGCGGGCGGCGGAGTGTCTCTGGTGGGCCGCGTGGTTCTCGTACGACCGGTTGGACCTTCCCGGCGCGCGCACGTTCATGGAACAGGCGGCCAACCGGTCGTTGGCCCTCGGTAATATCTTTGCCGCGGCGGACGACGAGCTCGATGCCGGCCTCGTCGCGCAGGAGGAGGGCAATGCAGCCGAGGTCGAGCGCTTGGGCGAGAAGGTCTTGATGTTGGCGCGGTCACCCGCGCTCAGCGCGGCTGAGCGCGCGTCGATCCTGTCACGCATTGCGTATCGTGAGCATACGTCTCCGCGCTGGGCGGTTGGCCGCCCGGCGCGGTAGCCGGTGCGAGCATCGGGCCACCGGGCGAATGGTGCTCGGTGGCTCGTCGTGTGTGTACGTTTTGTAAGGAACGCGTGTGAGCGCTGGCGCCGCAGCTCCCACACACGACTGTTGAGCCCGTGATTCTGCCGGTTCTCATGCTTCTGCAGGCGCCCCCGTCCCCACCCCCGTCATCGCCGATGTATGACGGGCGCGCCGGCGAGACACACATCCAGGCACCGCGCATCGACGCCGAGATCGCCATCGACGGCGCGCTCAACGAGCCGGCGTGGAGTCGCGCGGCCGTCCTGCGAGGGTTCTCGCAGTACGCGCCGGTCGACGGCGTGCCGGCCTCGGACTCGACGGTCGTTCTGGTCTTCTACTCGAAGCGCGCGATTTATTTTGGCATCCGCGCCTACGAGGCACACGGCGCTGTCCACGCGACCCTCGCGGATCGCGACAAGATCGCCGCCGACGACTACGTCCGGATTCTGCTCGACACGTCGCATGACCATCGCCGGGCGTACATCTTCGGGGTCAACCCACTCGGCATCCAGGCCGATGGGATCTTGAGTGAAGGGATCCAGAGTCACGCCAACAACACCAGCGGGCCCGCGCGTGACACGGTCGATCTGAGCACCGACTACACGTACGAGTCACGGGGCCACGTCACCGCATGGGGGTACGAGGTCGAGGTCCGGATCCCGTTCAGCAGCATCTCGTTCACGTCCGGCGGGGTCCAGCGGTGGGGGATCAATGTCATCCGTCAGGTCCAGCACTCGGGCTACGAGAACACGTGGGCGCCGGCCCGGCAGTCCAATGCGTCGTTCATCGCCCAGTCGGGGACGCTCGAGGGGCTCACGGACATCAGCCGGGGCATGGTGCTCGACATCAATCCGGAGTTGACGGAGCACGTCAACGGCGCGCCGACTCCGACGGGGTGGAAGTACAGCGCAGAGCCGCTGCATCCGGGCGGGAACATCCGGTGGGGCATCACGGACAACCTGACGCTCGACGGCACGGTGCGGCCGGACTTCTCGCAGATCGAGGCTGACGTGCCGGTGCTGCAGTACGACCCGCGTCAGGCGGTGTTCTTTCCCGAAAAGCGGCCGTTCTTCCTCGACGGACTGGAGCAGTTCGCCACGCCCAACTCGCTGATCTACACGCGGCGGATCGTCCAGCCCGACGGCGCCGTCAAGCTCACCGGCGAGGCCGCGGGCGCGACCATCGGGCTCCTGTCAGCCATCGACGCCACGAGCGCGTCGACGACCGGGATGGATCATCCGATCTTCAACACGTTTCGGGCGCGACGGAACATTGGGCCGGCGGCGACGCTCGGCGTGGTCGTCGCCGACCGGGAAGATGGCCCGTACTACAACCACGTCGCTGGGCTCGACGGCCGGTTTGTGTTTGGCAACATCTACGACGTCCGGCTCCAGGGCGCGGTGAGCAGCACCCGCACGGACTCGACGCACGGCGCCGGGCCCCTCTGGGACGTGCTGTTCGAGCGCAACGGACATCACCTGAAGCTGTCGTACCAGCTCACCGGGCTCGATCCGCGGTTCATGGACGAGAGTGGGTTCATCGGCCGGACCGGCATCGTGAGCGGCACGTTTGACAACGCGCTGACGCTGTACGGTCCGCGGGAGGCGCTGTTGGAGAGCTACACGTTTGATTTTGCGCAGATCACGACCTGGCGCTACGATCAGTTCCAGCACCTGCACCGCGGCGAGGACGTGCGCTGGCACTTCAGCAACGCGGTGACGTTGCGCGGCGGGTGGCAGTTCATCGGCGACGCATTCGTCGAGACGTACGGGTACGACCCGGCGCTGTACGCCAACTACTATATCGCCAAGAAGACGGCGGCCGGGATCGATACGGTGCCCTATGTGGGACAGGCGAACATCCCCAATCTCGACATCGTGACGGGGCTGACGACGCCGCGATGGCAGGGGTTCGACGCCACGATCCAGACGATCACGGGGTTCGATGACAACTTTTACGAGTGGTCGTCGGCGTGGATCTTTGACGTCAACGCGACGATCAACTGGCGGCCGACCGACCGGGCCCGCGTGTCGCTGATCTACGCGCAGCAGCAGTGGGTGCGGCGGTCGGACAATACCCAGGTCGCGGTGCAGCGCGTGCCGTATCTGGAGATCGCCTATCAGGTGGCGCGGCCGATCTTTGTGCGCTTCATCGGACAGTACGACGCGACGTGGGTCGACGCGCTGCGGGACGACGGGCGGACGAACGATCCGATTCTCATTCGTAACCGGGCGACCAACGCGTTCACGCCGACGGTGCGGACCACGACCAACGCGGTGCGCGGGGATTGGCTCTTCTCGTATCAGCCGACGCCCGGAACGGTGTTCTTTCTGGGGTACGGGGGCGGGTACACGGAGCCGTGGTCGTTCAACTTCACGGGACTGCGCCGGACAACCGACGGGTTTTTCGTCAAGGCGAGCTACCTCTTTCACTTAGGGAACGGGCGCTGACGGGGACGCCTAGTGCACTTGACGGGCCATATCTGTTAGTAGTAGCTTACCGTAAGTGGTGACTTACGAAGAACGGGTCCTAGACGCGTTGGGAGATCCGACCCGGCGGGCGGTCCTGAAGCGCCTGCGCGGCGGCTCACGATCCGTCGGTGAGATCGCCGACGGGATGGAGGTGAGTCGGCCCGCGGTCTCCCAGCACCTGAAGATCCTCAAGGCCGCTCGACTGGTGACGGTGCACGCCGAGGGCACGCGACGGGTCTACGCCATCGACACACGGGGCCTTGCGTCGGTGCGAAAGTGGCTGGACGGATTCTGGGATAGCGCGCTCAGCGCGTTTCAGGCAGTGGCCGAGCGAGAAGCAACCGAGGAGCGGACACAATGACAGAGCCGACGATGGCCAGAGG
>DATMNB010000256.1:0-2405 GCA_035569435.1 Gemmatimonadaceae bacterium | reverse complement strand
TGGCGAGGCGACGTCCGATCCGCTTGCAGCAGTGAGCGGCTCCACGCCGCCGACGCGTTCCGTCCACACCGCCTCGTGAGACAGTACACCGCTGGCCAGCGCGCTCTGTCCAACCGCGTTGCCATCCACCGCATGGACCTCCATATGGATCGAACTGGCCACACGCCCGTGCGCCTCCTCGGGGGAGACGGGCTTGAGACACCACTGTGACGCTCGGTCCCCTACGGTGCACGTCGCTTGGCTTTTTGACCGATTCGGTGGCTCGCGGCGATGCATGTGGTGTGGCGCGTACGCGCTGCGACTCACGCCCCCATCGACGTGGGTGGTCGAGAGGACACAATCAGCGCGTGGTCAGTTTGACAAACACTCGTATCACGTCACTTGACGCCGCGCACGCGGGACGCCCGTTCCACCACACGCGCGGCGCCCCACTTCACGTATCACGGTTTCCGGTATGTCACGGTCATCGCCCAGCCAGACGTTGTCACCGACTCCCTGGTCGGCGTCACGCTTCGCACCGATGCGCCCGAGACCGCGACCTTCGCCAGCTCCGATCCCCGTCTGGTACGCGCTCGACGTCGTCGCGCCCTGCGGCGGCCCAGGATGGTCGGATGCCGGCATCCTCGTCCCGACCGCCGCATACCGAGTCCCGACCGCCGCATACCGACAGTACGGCGACACGGCGCTTCCACACGCGCATTGGGCCGCGATGGAGCGCTACATGACCTTTCTTGCCGACAGCAACCCTACCTTTCTATGGGTCTCGCGGAGCCGCGGCTGGGGAGACTGGATCGCCGCCGGCCAGCCCGGGCCGCGCAACCGCGCCACCGGGATGCAGCTGCCGGCGACCGCATTCTGGGCCGCCGACGCCCGCGCGATGCGCGACATGGCGCGCGCGCTGGGCGATCGGGCCGCCGATTCGACGTATGGACTGGCGCCCACCGCGCTCCGCGTATCGGCCGCCCAACACGTCGTGGAGGCGATCGCTGCCCACGATGGCCATCTCTCCACCGGGTTCCTCGGCACACCCAACGTGCTGCCGGTGCTCAGCGATGCCGGCCGGGACGACATCGCGTACGATCTCCTGCTCACGGCCAGCGTCCCGTCGTGGCTCTACCTGGTAGACCGCGGCGCGACAACGATGTGGGAGACCTGGGACGCCGACACGCAGCGGGACTATTCGCAGAACCACTACGCCTACGGCGCCGTCGCCGGATGGCTGCTTCAGCACGCAGTCGGGATCACCCCGCCATCGTGGACCGCAGGGAGACGTGAGTAACGGCTCGGCGCTCGCGTCGAGCACCGTGGATGGCAATGCGAGTCCCCCAGACCACGAGGGCAGCGGCCCGCTATTAGCAAACCCACGAGAAGGGCGGAGCACCTAAGGGCGCATTGCATTCACACAAGACCTGGGAAAACGGCATCCTCGACGCAGATCGCGACTGATCCGACCGAGTTGACGCGGTCAATGCGCGACAATATGCCGATCCAGAACAGCCACCCGCTCGCGAAACTGTTGAAGCAGATACCCGACACCGAGCAGCATTCCCTAGCTGCATGGAACGAGCGGTTCCCTCCTCGACGTCATCGCCGCTCGATCGCGTCTCGTATGTCTGACAACACCTCGAAGTAGAGTTGCTCCCGCCGATAGGCGGCATCCAGCGACACCATCTGCGGCTGGTCGTCTTCGGCCTTGGCGCGCTCGAACGCTTCCCGGTACATCTCGTCGAGGTTGGCCATGATGCGGTCGCGGGAACGGAACATCGTCCTCACCTCAAATGGTGGCAAGACGGCCAGCCACGGCACATCGTCGCGCGCCGCGTCGACCTGAGACGGGGACCGGTCGGCGACGTCCAACAGCCGCCGACCAGCCGCGCGCAGGAACCCTCGCTTCGTCAATGGTTCGGACATGCTGTCCGCCCGCGGCGTGGGGTATCACTGCGCGGCATCACACGCGAGCATCCGGCATGTGGTACTTGTTTGCGTCCGCCACGCGCATCGTGCAACCCGACGGCTTGTGATACCGCCGCATCCACGCGCGCAGCCCAGCCGCGGCCCGGCCCGCATCGTTGTCGAGCCCCGAAATGATGATCCGGGCTTCGTATGTGCGGCGCGTCCACGGCACGGGCGTACCGTCCGCCAACACACACCAGTCGGCGCGTTCGCCACACCCGGCATACGCCATGCCGTACCCAGCCGCCGATTGGTATCGCGCTCGCTCGCACCGGCACCGACTCCAGGATCGCACTACCATCCATGATGTCGATTCCCACGTCAGAGGTGAATTCGCCTTCGTCGCGCGCCCCTAAGCGCAGCGCTGCGCATCTGCCACGGCGCGCGCGATGCGCTCGACTCCGACGCGCAGTCGTTCCAGACTGGTCGCAATCGACAGCCGGAGGAAATGC
>DATMNB010000255.1:0-22993 GCA_035569435.1 Gemmatimonadaceae bacterium | reverse complement strand
CGCCAATCTCCGCCGCTGGTACGAGTCGTCGGTCGCCGCGGTGACCGGCCAGCCGTCGCCGGATCAGCGGTGGAAGCTCATGCTGGACTACTTCCGCCGGGGCGACAACGCGTTGTACGACAGCGCCAACGTGGCGCGCATGACCACGTTTCTCGCCGCGATGCGCGACGAGGCCCGCGCCGACCGGGCCACGCTGCTCTCGTTCTACGTGCCAGCCGGCGTGGCCGTGTTGCCGCGCCAGGACATCGTCTATCTGCCGCGGTCGGGGATTCCGATCAGCGATACCGTCGATTTCGACCTCCGTCGCCCCTACACGCCATTGGCGCACATTGCCGATTCGCTTGGCGTGACGCTGGTGGACCTGACCGGGCCGCTCAAGACCCATACGCCGCAGCCGGTCTATTACCGGAATGCCTGGCACTGGACCCCCGAGGGACACAGGGCCGCGGCGGACGCGATCGTGGCGACCATGCGGGAGCGCGGCCTGATCCCAGCCGGGTGCACACCATGACGTCGGGACGCCTCACCCTCCTCCGGATCGCCTTCCTGACGGTGATCGCGATCTGCGTCGCGCTCGACGTGCGCCGCGGGCGCGCCGGCCTGTCCCGGACCCGGGTGGCGCTCGCGGCATGGGCGGCCTTCATGGTCGCGTTCGTCGCCTTCCTGTGGGTCGATCACGTCGGCTTCCCCGGCCACCTCGATCTCATGGAAGGCACCATCCTGCAGCACGTGGCGCAGGCTGCGCACGGGCTGCCGGTGTATCCGGAGCCGACGCCGACCTACGTGCCGCTGGCGTACAATCCTTTGTACTACTATCTGTGTGTCCCCTTTACCTGGCTGCTCGGACTCGGCCTCCCCACGCTCAGGGTGGTGGCGATCCTCGGCATGATCGGCAGCGGCGCCGTGATCTTTGTCGCCATCCGGGACCGCACCGCGTCGATTTGGTGGGCCGTGATCGGCGTCGGCCTGTTTGCCACGGCGTACCGCGTGATGGATGCGTATCTCGACACGGCGCACTCGGATTCCTGGCTTCTCTGCACCGCGCTCGCCGGGAGCTATGTGATCGACCGGGCCACCACGCGAGCCGGCCGTCTGGCCGGCGTGGTGCTCCTCGTCCTGTCATTCTGGTTCAAGCAACATGGCGCGCTGTTCGCGCTCGGTGGGCTTGTCTTTCTCACCGTGCGCGGCGGATGGCGCGCCGCGGTCCCGTACTGGGCGCTCGCCGCGGTGTTGGGGCCGCTCGCCTATGCGGCCGCCGTCTCGTGGCCATTCGGCCCGGCCTTCCACTACTTCACCTGGGACGTGCCGCGCGCCTGGTCGCGCGTCGACGGTGAGACGTTCGCCCGCGTGATCCGGTTTACGGCGGGCAACTACCTCCCCCTGGTCGCGGCGGCGTGCCTTCCCTTGGTCCGTGTTGCGCGTCGGCGCGAACCGGTGTCCATCTGGCATGTCCAATTCGTCGTCGGCATCGCCAGCGCAATCATGGGATCGCTGGACTGGGGATCCTCGGACAACGTCTTTATTCCGTTTGGCGCCTTCACGATCGTGCTCGGCACGATCGGCCTGGCCGAGCTTCCCGACGCGTTTGGCGGCGCTCTGCGGTCCGCCGCGGCAGCGATCGCATTCGTTCCCCTGATGTACGCGCCGCAGACCGTGATCCTGTCACGCCATGCCGGCGTCGCGTATACCGATCTGGTGGGCGTCGTGCGAACCCTCGACGGGCCCGTGTACGCTCCCGGAATCGGGCAGTCCGCCGGCACGCCGCTCTTCTCGCCCGGCGCGCACTGGGTCGCCCTCGAGGACATGCTGCGCGGCCCGGGCCACGACGCGGCAGACTCAGCGCGCGCCCGCGCACTGCTGGCGCCGCTCTTCGACCCGGCAGGACGCGCCTACATCCTGACCAGCACGCCGAGGGTGATGGAAACGCCCCCACTCGCCTCGCTCGCTGACCGGTACACGCTGGCTCGGGATTTTGGGACGCGGTTTGCCGCGCTCGCGGGCCTGCCAAAGCGTTACGATCACAAGTTTCCTCGCTATCTGTATGTCTCTCGCGATGTCCCTCGCGATGTCTCTCCCGGAGCGCCCTAACGTGGCCACAACCGTACGTCCGTCCGGTGGGACGTTGAACCCAGCCTCGGCGACCGCGACGCGCGGAGGTACGCCCGCAGCGACGCGCGCGACCGAGCGCCGCGACCGCGCGGTTGTCACCCTGCTCCTGCTGGCGGTTGCGGCGCTCGCCAACTGGAACTCGGCGCACAAGAGCCTGTGGACCGATGAGGCCTACACCCTCACGACGGTCGGCCATTCCCTCGCCGGCACCCTCTCCCAATCGCTGCACTTCGAGCTGCAGCCACCCGTGTACTTCGTCCTCCTGCACCTCTGGATGGCGCTCGGCGGTGGCATCGGCGTGGCTCGCATCGTCTCGACGATCTGCATTGTGGGCTTCGTCGCCATCTGCTACGCCATCGGCCGCCTCCTGCGGCTCCCCTGGCCTCCGGCACTGGCTATCCTGGCCGCGGTCACTCCCACCGTGATCTGGGCGGCGAGCGAGGCCCGCAACTATCCGCTGACGCTGCTCCTCGCGGGCGCCACGTTGTATTGCTTTCTGCGCCTGATGCTCGCGCCGCCCTCGCGCCCGGCCGCACTCACCGCCGCATACGCGGCGCTGGCGGCCCTGTCGGTCGGGACCTTCTATTACTCGGCGTTCCTCCTGTTCGGACAGTGGGTCGCGGCGCTTGTCGTCCGCCGGCAGCGCTGGCGCGTGACGCTGGCGCTCGCGGCGGCCGGCGTCCTCTGCCTCCCGCTCGTTCCCATCGCCCTCGGCCAGTGGCGGTTGCATCCGATCGACGCGCCGCGGGCGGTCGCCGCCCACCCGACGCTCTCCGCATCCGTGTACATGGCGCTTGCCACGATCGACAAGGGGTTCGTCGGCGACACCATGGTGTTCCGCGCACCACACGTCGTGCCGGCGATCGCTGTCGCGTTACTCTGCGTCGTCGCGGCGCGCCTCGCGGTCCGGAGTGGGCGGTGGCACGTCGACGAACAGATCCTCCTGATCGCCGCGGCCGTGCCGACGGTCGTGCTGGGCGCCCTCTTCGCCGATCTGCTCATCCCGATTCACTCGCGCCATTCCATGGTGCTCGTCCCGGTCGTCCTGACCCTGAACGCCGTGCTCCTGACTCGCATCGTGCCCCGCGGTCTCGGATGGGTCGTCGGATCATGCTTCGTCGGCGCACTGGTCGCCAACGTCGTCTACTTCGAGATGCGGGAGGTCAACACGGAGGATTGGCGGGGCGCGGCGGCCTATGTCGAGACGCAGGCCACGGCCGATGATCGCGTCGTCGTCTTCGACCCCGACCGCGTCTTGCCGTTCAGATATTACTACCACGGGGCCGCGCCGCTTTCGGCCCTGCCCGTCGACCCCGACCTCGAGCGCTACCGCCCCATCAACTACGCCGTGCACGACACCGCTACCGTCACGGCGCGCTTCGCGGCGATCGGCGTCCGTGACCGCGTCTGGCTCGTCGAGGCCGACCGTCTCCTCCCGGACCTCGTTGCCAGCCGCGGCGTGATCACCGAGGCCACCGATCAGTGCTGCCGTGTGGCATCACGACGCCACTTTCACAACGTCACGGTCATGGAGCTCGATGTCCGCTGAGTCGCGCGCGCACGCATGAGCGAGATCGTCGACCAAGGACTGGCGCTCGACGTGATCGGGCCGCCGCCGCCCCTGAGCGAGGCGGCCCTGCCGCCCATCCGCCTGCAAGCGCTTGGCGGCTACGCGCTCATGTTCGCGGCCGCGACTATGGTCAGCAAGGCGGTGTCGTTCCTGATGCTGCCGCTGTACACGCGGTATCTGACCCCAGCCGACTACGGTGTCATCGAGCTGGTCGAGCTCAGCCTCGACATCGTCTCGATCATCGCCGGCTCACGACTGCTGAGCGGTGTCTTCCGGTTCTATCACAAGGCGAACACGGAGGACGAGCGCCGGTCCGTCATGTCCACGGCGCTGGTCACCATCTGCATCGGCTACGCCACCGTCGGACTCCTCGTGTTCCTGGCCGCACCCCTTGTGTCGACGCTGGCACTCGGCGACGCCAAGTTCACCGGGATCGTGCGGATCGCCGCCGTCAGCCTGGCAACTCAAGCGCTGGTGTTCGTCCCACCCGCGTTTTTCAGACTACGCGGTCAGTTCCGCCTGGTCGTCGCGACGCAGCTCGTCAGGCTGGCGCTGCAGGTCGGGTGCAACATCGTCCTGCTCACGGTCCTGCATATGGGCGCCAAGTCGATGTTCCTTGGCACGTTGGTCGCCAACGTCCTGGTCGGCGGATATGTGTCGTTCTTGGCCTGGCGCCAGGTCGGCTGGCGATTCTCACCGCGCGTGGCGGGCGACCTGTACCGATACGGATCACCATTGATCCTCACACAGGTCGCGACGTTCGTGCTCACCTTCGGCGATCGCTACTTTCTGCGCGCCGCGACCGACTTGTCGTCCGTCGGGCGATACACCCTGGCCTATCAATTCGCGTTCCTGCTGGCGACCCTTGGCCAGACGCCCTTCGACCTCGTGTGGGAGCCGCGCCGGTTCGAGGTCGCACGCCGCCCGGACCGCGATCGGATCTACGCCCGCGTCTTCATTTACCTCAACGTCGTGTTGTTCACCGGCGCCGTCGGGCTCTCCTTGTTCGTGCACGCCGCACTGCACCTGATGACGAAACCCGCGTTCTATGGCGCGGCCGATGTCGTGCCTGTCCTCTTGATGGCGATCATTCTCCAGTCGTGGGCGGGGTCGCAGGATATCGGCATCTTGGTGCGGGAGCGCACGCACTACGTGGCCATCGCCAACTGGGTCGCTGCTGGGACGATCCTCGTCGCCTATGCCCTGCTCGTGCCCCGCTACGCCGGCTGGGGCGCGGCGATCGCCACGGTCATCGGCTATGCCGTCCGCTATGGCTGCACGTACGCATTCGCTCAGCGGCTGTGGCCGGTGCGGTACGAGTGGAAGCCAGTCCTTCGTATCGCCGCGCTGGCTGTCGCGACCGTGTTAATCGGGTACCTGATCCCGGCCGGCCCGCTCGCGTACTCCTTGATGCTGCGGACGCTGCTCCTGGCCGGGTATATCGTCCTCGTCTGGATGCTCCCGATCCTGTCGACGAGCGACAAGCACGCGGCCCGGCAAGCGTTGGCCGCCCTGATGGGACGCGCCGCGGCCGCACTCACCCCTGACGCGGGGTCCGATCGTGCGTCATAGACCGCCCGAGGGCAGCCGACAGCAACCGCGGGTTGAGCACGCGGATATCATACCGCGACTCGCAGTAGGCGCGGTTCGCGCGACCGAGCGCCTCGAGCTCGGGCTCCTTCAGACGCGCCACCCGGCAAATGCGATCGGCGAGCGCGACGGGATCGCTCGGCGGCGCGGCGAATGCGTCCATGGCTGGCGCGATGGACTCCGGTACACCACCCGTGCGCGTGGTGATGACCATGAGACGGGACAGCATGGCTTCCTGGAGGACGCACGCCTGGTTCTCCTCCCAGGTGGCGGTGGGCACGCTGGGCAAGACCAGGGCATCGGCCCGATCGAATTCCGCCAGCACCCTGTTACGCGGCATGACGCCCGTGAACCGCACGTGTCGCCGCAAACCCAGCTCGGTGACGCGGTGCTCCAGCGCAGCCCGCTCAGGGCCGTCGCCTACGATGGTGCACACAACGGGCGCACCGGCTGCCCCAGCCAGGACCAGCGCATCGAGCAGATGGGTCAACCCTTTTTCTGTGCTGAGCCGACTCACGGTGATCAGGCGGAGCGCCCCGTCCGGGCGATAGCGGCGGCGCATTTCGCCATGCTTGAACTCGCTCAGATCATACCCCAGCGGGATCACACGCACCTTCTCCGCCGGACATCCACGCGCGAGCAGCGACTGGCGCGAGTAGTGGGTGTTGGTACACACGATGTCGGCGTCGGCGAAAGCGGCGCGCACATCCGCCGGCGCTGCTGTCCCCGCGGTCTCGCCCCCATGGTAGTACAACGCGATGCGCGCGCCGGGATACAGTCGCCTCAGCGAGATGAGGCTCGTCGCGGTCATGAGATTGTGCACCAGGCACACGTCGGGCTCCTGCGCCGGGAGGAGTGCGCCCTGCACGGTCCGGAGCAGCCGCCGCCGAGGCCACCCATTTGCCGCACCGGCCGCCGCAGCGAAGTGCGACGGGGATCGCCAGATGGCGCCCGCGACGCGACCCACCGCGCGCCAGACCGCCGTCGGGCCCGCCGGCAGATATGTGGTCCGCTCGTCGAGTCCATACTCCGCGATCGGCGGATGGCCGGCATCGCCCCACGATCCAAACGCGAACACCGACAGATCGTGGCCGTCGGCGACCCAGTGGGCGAACTGTGTGTCGAAATACGGCTTGAATGGATCGGGATAGTATTCCGCAAAAGCGTAGATCCGCGCCGGGCGGATCGCCTGGCGGTCCCGCCGAGCGCGAGGATCAACAGCCATGCTAGTTAGCGTCATTATCGCGACTCATGACTTTGGGCAGTATATCGAAGAGGCCGTCACGAGCGTCCTCTCCCAGGGCATTGCCGACCTCGAGTGCATCGTGGTCGACGATGCCTCGACCGATGACACCTGCCAGCGCCTCATGCGGATCGAGGATTGCCGACTCCGTGTGATACCCCTCACACGGGTCGGCGTTGGGGCCGCTCGGAATCGCGGGCTGGACGAAGCTACCGGAAAATACATTGCGTTCCTTGATGCCGATGACCGCTGGTGTCCAACGAAACTGCAACGGCAATTAGCGGTCTTGGAGAGCGAGCCCGACCTTGGGCTCGTGTTCACCAACTTCACGCGGTTCGACGCCATTCAGGGGACCTACGCCAAGACGCAGTTTGATTACGTCCCTGAGCTGCGTCGGCTCCCGATCCGTCCGAGCCGGGCGGGGGACGGATTCGTCATCGAAGCGGACAGCTTCACCAGTCTCGTCGCGACCAGCCAGTTCGCCACGTGGATCCAAACCGTGCTCCTGCGGGCGGACCAGGTTCAGGGTATTCGCTTCCCTGCCGATATGCGACTCAGTCAAGATCTGTGTTATATGCTGCGGGTCTACCCAAAGGTCCGGTCCGGTTTTCTCGCCGAACCGCTCGTCGAAGTCCGGCGCCACTCGACCAACAGCTTTCAGCGGCCGGCGGAAAAATTGGGGCCCGACCTCGAAGCGTTCGCCCGGGCGGCCCGCGAAGTGACGAGCCGCGCCCACAAGTCCGCGGCTCGCCAGCGGCTGGGCCGCGCCTGGTTGAACATCGGATATCACGCGTTTTGGGCGGGACACCCGCTCCCGGCTGCGCGGGCGTTTCTACACGCGCTGCGTTTTCCCAAGGCCCGCCGCAAGGCGATTACCTACCTGGCCCTCACCCCCGCCGCGTCGTTGCTCGCCCGCACCCGCCCGACGACCGGGTAAATACAAGGCTTCGTACTCCGCGGTCATCCGTTCCATCGAGAACTCCCGTGCCACCCGCGCTCGCGCCGCGTCGCCGAGTGCGCGCCGCAACGCGGCATCGCCAAGGACGCGGCGCACGGCCGCGGCCAGCGCCGCCACGTCGCCCGGCGGCGTCAGCAACCCGTCGACTCCGTCGGTCACCGCCTCCGGGATCCCCGATGTCCGGGACGCGATCACCGCGCTTCCCGTGGCCATCGCTTCGAGCAACGCCAGTGGCAGTCCCTCCCACAGCGACGGCATCACGAAGACATCGGCCGCGACCTGCCAGCTGGCGACATCGTCCCGGTGCCCCAACAGATGAATGGAGCCGCGCAGTCCGAGCGACTCGACCAGCGCCGCTAACGCCTCCCGTTCAGCGCCACCGCCCGCGATCGCCAGTCGCCACGGGACGGGGACGCCGCTGTCGCGTAGCGCCGCCATCGCGCGCACCAGCACCGCATGCCCCTTCCGCGGCACTAAGCTGCCGACGGCCAGCAGCAGCAGCTCATCCGGCGCGAGTCCAAGCTCGGCCCGAGCCGCGGCCGCGTCTCCCGATGGCACCGGCACACCATTCGGGATCACTTGTAATCGCGCTGACGGGAGCGACAGCTCCTGATCGAGGTGCCGCTTGGTGTCGGCCGAGACCGCAACGGTCGCGGTGCTCCCACGAAACGCCAGCCGGAGGCTCGCGCGACGCCGCCACTTCGTCGTCACGTACTGACTCCCGTGCATCGTGATGACGTGCGGGACGCCGAGCCACCGCGCGGCCGCCATGCCGTACAGGGCCATCGTGAACTCGTGGCTATGGATGGCATCGACGCGCTCGGCCCGCAGCATCCGCACGAGCCCCGTCAGGCATCGCCAATCAAGCGGTCGACGAAGCGTGAACGTCCGCGGATCGAACCCCCGCTCCCGAAATTGCCCGGCGAGCCAGCCGCATCCGCGATCCGGGCCCACCGGGACGATCCGGTGCCCCCTCGATCGCAGCCCCTCCGCCAACCGAAGCATCACCATCTCGGCGCCACCGGGGCCATCCGATTCAAGCATTTGCGCCACCACGAGTGGCCGGCTCATGTCCGCATGTGGCGCTTGACCGCGTGCAACGAGCGCAGCGCGACCATGGGCAGGAACGAGCCAAGCCAGAGCGCTGCGGCTCGCGGGAGCGCCGTGCGCTCGCCGCCGTCGCGCGCCGCCTGCCACGCCGCCCCGCGCGCCGCGCGCGCGTGATACGACGAGAGCTCAGCGTACGCCAACCGCAGCAGCAGCCGCTGCCGACCGGCGCGCCAGGCCCGACGCGTCGACGCCGTCACCGGCTGCCGACGCGCCGCCGCACCATCGATGCTGCGCAGTGCGTTGGACACCAGACGCGCGGTGTTCTCCGATGCCGTGAGCGACCCCGCCTGCGCCACGCGGTAGCGCACGAGCGGCGAGAGGATGATCACCGCCGGTGATGCCTCCGCCACACGGTGAAAGAACTCCGTCTCCTCGGCCAGTCGATACTCCGGATCGAACACCCCCACACGGCCAAAGAGTGCGCGGCGCACCACGGCGGACGACGGCAGGACGATGTTCCCGCCGAAGAGCAGCTCGAACAGGTCGCCGGCGTACCCCTCGTGCGTGTCGCCGTCGACCGTGACCCGCATCGGCTGGAGTACGGCCCCGAGGTACGCCGAGGCCGAGATGCGCCGCTCCCGAAACACGGGGAACGCGCCCTCGAAGCTCTGCGCGCCGGAGCGCCGGACGCCGGCGCCATCGATCAGTTCGCACCCGCTGCACGACCATCCCGCATCAGGCCGCTCAGCCAACGCCGCCATCTGCACCGCCAGCTTGGACGGCACCCACTCATCGTCGGAATCGAGCAGCGCCACCCACGCCGAGCGCGCGGCCGCGATGCCCGCGTTGCGCGCGCGCGCGACGCCGCCATTGGGGATCCGGAGCACGCGCACGCGACCCGCATGACGCTCCACGTAACGCGCCAGCGTGGCCGGCGTGTCGTCGGTCGAGCCATCGTCCACGATCACGACTTCGGCCGGCGGCGCGGTTTGGGACAGCGCCGACTCGATCGCGCGCGGCAGCAGGTCGGCACGATTATAGGTCGGGATCACGACGGACACGTCAGCCATCGACCCTCCTCCGTCCTCGACGCGCGCGCGCCCACCGCTCCTGTGTCCGCTCGATCACATCCAACCCCGTTCGCGCCACGGAGAGCGCGACGAGCGCGGCGGCCGGCCAGTCCCCGTGCGCGTCGAACGTGAGCGTGGCCCCTCGATTCTCGAACCGGCCGCCGCGCAGCTCGGCGAGGGGATCGGCGGTCTGACGGGCGAGCACGACGCGCGTCCGGCGATCGTTGGCCGCGTCGTGCTGATCCAATCCGGCGACGCCGACGACCGCCGGACGCGTGCGGCGCATCGCGCGGAGCACCCGGATCGCTTTGGGGTCGGGGAGATATCGGGTATTGTACGCGGCGTTCCAGACCTCGATCGCATCGATCGTGGCCGCGACCTCCGGCGGAATCGTATAGCGGGCGAGGCCCGGGTGGGCGACCACGGTGAGGCCGCTCGCCTCGGGCGCGGTCGCCGCAAACTCGCCCGGTGTCCGCGGAGCGATCCACCGGCGGAGGCCGAGCGCGATCAGGTGGAGCCCCCGGTAGCCGGCGAACCGGAATTCGAGGCCGGGGATGATCGAGACGTCGGGCCGGGTCACCGCGTCACAGTGCGCGACAAACGCCTCGAACCGCGACGCGTCGAAGTCTTCGGCATGATCGCTCATCGCGACAAACCGCACGCCGCGCGCCACGGCCAGGTCGCGCACCCGCTCGAGCGCGTCCTTCCCGTCATGCGAGTAGTTACTATGGACGTGTACGACGCCGACCGTCGGCTCGGGCGTCATCGGCGACGGAACCAATGCGCGGTTTCGAGCAGGAACGGGACGGGGTCGGTCAGGCGGAACACGGCATCGCGCACGGACGGGCCGGGCGCGAGGAAGTCCAGCGCCGCGCGGGCGCGCGACGGAGCGCCCGGCGGAAGCGACAACGCAGCGGGCGAGCGGCGCAGTCGCGCCAGGAGATGATCGACATCGCCCCACCACCAGCGGCCGCGCACGCCCGGGCGAGCCGCCGGCGCCACGTCGGCCGGGAACCCAAGCGCGCAGTCGACGAGGAGCGCGGGAAAGTCCACGCCGGCGTCGATCGCCAGTTGCAGCGACCCCCAGAATCGTCCGTTGATTTCCATGAGATACGGCGTACCCGTCACGGCATCGACCTTGTACTCGACCATCGCGACCCCCTTCCAGCCAAGGCCGCGGAGGAGCCGCGTCGAACGGTCGACGAGGGCCGCATCCGCGACGATGCTCTCGGCATAGACGCTGACCCCTCCGGACGGGGGTTTCTCCCGCAGCCGACGGTGCGCGAACGTCGCCACACACCGGCCGCCCCACAGCAGCACAAATATCCCGATGCCCGGCCCCACCACCCGCTGTTGCACGAGCAGGGGATACGCCGCCGCGGGCAGTCGCGCCAGGACCGCGCCCAACGCCGTCGCGTCCGCGGCATGGACGACACCAAACTTCCCGCGCACCCCGTCCGCCTCGCCGACCGATCGCGCCGGCTTGACGACCACCGGATAACAGAGATCGGCCGGCACCCCCATTGCCCGCTCATTCCAAGTCAGCGTGCGCTGGGCGGGGAACGCGATCCCGCAGTCCAGGGCGCGACCGGCCAGATCGGCCTTGTTGCTCAACGCGAGAAAGCTCTCCAGCGTGCCAAACGGCACCGTGGCCGGCGCGAGGCGCTCCCGTGCCTCCAACAGCGTGAGCATCGATGGCTCGGTCATCGGCAACACGACGGCGATCTCGTGCTTGGCGACATAGCGGGCGACCGCGTCGGCATACGCCGCGGGCGCGTGGAGCGGGTCCGGCACCTCGACCGACGCCGCGGCGGCACGGGAGACGCCAGCCAAGGATCGCCGGGCTGTGGACGCGACGTGCACCTGGGCGCCGTGGCGGCCGAGCGAGCGAACCGCGGCCAGCGCCCCGCGCTGCTCACCGTCGGTGACCAGCACGCGAGCTCCGGGACGCCTCACGTCATGCGCGACGGCATGCGCGCCGCCACCAGCGACCGCGCGCGCCGGCGCTGGGCCGCGGTCAGCGGCGGCGCGGCCATTGCGCCCGCGGAGACACGCCGCTTCTTCTCGCCGACGGCGACGTACAGCGCCGCGGTCGCGGCGGACAGGTAGTACGTGACATCGGTCCAGGCAAACGTGAGGAAAAACGACCCGAACGCAAACCCGAGCGTGCCGATCGCCAGGTACTGGCTGCTCAGGTACAAGTACCGCTCTTCCGCGTCGCCGCGCGCCCAAGCGCGCGGCAAACGGCGCCGAAGATTGACCAGCGCGACGACTGAACCCGGTATCATGAGGATCCAGAGCACAATGCCCGGGGTCCCCTCCTCGGACAAGGCCTGTATATACGAGTTGTGCGGCGGCGTGCATCGAATGCCCGTATTCGCCTCGTGCGTGATCGCCTTGTCCGAAATGCTACATTCGGCCTTTTGAAAATTGTTGATCCCCAGACCGAACACCGGGTACTGTTTGTAGTACGCGATCCCACGCTGGGCGACTTTGCGGCGGCCGTTGACCGAGTCCCAGTTGTAATCGGCTTTGGGATTCAGGATCGTCGACATTTGCTGCCAATACCCGGGCGGCGCAAACGCCGACAGCGCGAGCCCCGTCACGCCCACAAAGAGCACGCGCTTCCAGATCGGGACACGGTCCAGCAGCAGAAGCAGCCCGAGGCCCAGCGCGCACAAACCGATCAACGCGCCGCGGGAACCAGACTTGGAGATCGCGGCGCCGATGCCGATGAGCATGATCGCGCAGACGATCTTGCCCACGAGCTTGGCGGTCTGGAACGTGAGCAGGGTCAACGCCAGCCCGACAATCAGGACCAGCCCCAGATCGTTGGCGTCGTATGTGTCGAGATTGGCGAGCCGCTGATACCCCTTGTACTGCTCGACCTTGAACACGAACAACGACGTATACGTGAGGAGCCCGGTGCCGATCACGAACGCCAGAATGATCGTGCGCAAGTCCCGCGTGTCGCGGATCGCCACGATGATCAGAAACGCGAAGACGATGGTCTTGACGTAGTCGTTGAGGATGAATACGGCCGAGTTCCCGAGCGATAGCCCGAACGGCGCGCCAATGCACGCCAACGCGGCGAACCCGGCGATCAACTTGGCGTTCCGGGTCTCCAAAAGCGGCCGGGGGCTGAGCAACGCCGGCTTCGCATACGCGAACACCGCCGCGAGGATCGTCATGACCAGCGCCGGCCGCATGGCTTTGAGCACCGGGAACTGCATGTGGATGCGGCTGATGGTCAGGACGATCAGCACGACCAACGAGACGCGGAACGGATCGCTGGACATGACCAGCATCACCCGTTTCGCGGTGCCTCCGATTCTGGCCGACTTCGCCTGTGCTGAGATCGCCACGGCCGGTAACCTACTGCAAGTCCTACGCTGACCACTTGCCCCTACCCGCCGCCGCCGAACCGCCCCGCCTGTGGCGGCGACGCAACACCTACGGCCGACCGAGCCTGAGCCTGAACCCGGCTGTGCTGAGACCAGCCGGAATATTGAGACGCGGCAGGGCGAGCCCGTCATTCTGAACGGACGACATCCACCCCCCCGACACCAGGAACCCGGCCTCATACCCGGCCGCGCGCGCCGCCTCCCGCACCGCGGTCGAGGCGAGGCCATACGGGTAGGCGATCCACGCCGGCGTCCCCGGAAATCGTTCGCGTAACCAGTCGAGTGGTCGGCGCAACTCGTCGCTGCGTGCCCGATCGTCGAGAACCGACAGATTGCAGTGGGACCACGTATGCGACGCCAGGGTCAGCCCCCGATGCCGCGCCACCGCGGCGTCGAGCTCGCCGATCGTCGCCGCGCGGTACTCGGGCGGCAGGGTGTGAACGCGCATCTGCTCGACCGCGGCCCACGCCCGGACGCGGGCGTCGTCGCCCGCGCAGGATTCGAGCGCCGTGGTGCGAAGCGTCTCGCCGAGCCCCGATGTGCCGGAGAGCGCATCCCACCAGAACGATGCGCCGAGCCGCCCGGGCGCCACGAAAACGGTCGCCGGCAGGCCGTGCTTCGCGAGTACATCGAGCCCGTGGGTCAGCGCGCCGAGGTAGGCATCATCGAAGGTGATGGCGACCACGGGGCGCGAGCTGCGCGGTCTGTGCTGCGCGGCCAGTACGACGGCCAGCGGTACGACATCGCACGCACGCACCAGCGCGTCGATGTGCTCCCCAAATCGCCCCACCCCGACGTGCAGTGATCGATCGCCAGCCGAGCTGTCATCCGGTACGACGTTATGGTACGCGAGGACCAACGCGTGTCCACGACGCCGACGCATCGCCAGACGGTCGGCGCCAAGCGCGATCAGCGCATCTTCCAGCACGCGTTTGGTCCGCAAGACGGTCACGCCGGCAGTATCGCGCGCCGCCGCGCGGCGCGGCACTGTCGCGCCAACTCCACACTCGAGCGCGCGCGGGCCTTGCGTGAGCCCCATACGTGCTCATACGGTACCGCCTGTGATGCTCCTTTCCGTGGCACTCGGATGTCTGGCGCTGCTCATGCTGCTGCCGACGCTGTCGGACATCGTGGCCGCGGCCCGCGTTGCGGCCCGCGTTGCGTTCCGTCGCGCCGCCACGCCGGGTGCCACACCCGACGTCACCCCACGACTCCTGGTCCTCATACCGGCTCACGACGAAGAGACGCTGCTCGGACCGTGTCTGGCGTCGGTGGCGGCACTTCGATACCCGGCCGACCGTCTGTCGGTCATTGTGGTCGCCGACAACTGCACTGACGCCACCGCGACGGTCGCCCGCGCTGCTGCCGTGCAGTGCCTCGAGCGGCACGACACCGAGCGGCGGGGAAAGCCGTGGGCCATCGCCTGGGCCCTCGGCCAGATCCCTGTCGACGACTGGGACTCGGTGATTGTGCTCGACGCCGACTCGCTCGTGGATCCCGATTTTGCTGCGGCCCTCTCTCGCGTCGACGGTCTGCGACAGTCGGTCGCCCAGGGCTACATCGATGTCAGCAACCGTGGCGACACGGCGCTCACCCGCATGGCCTGGGTCTGGTCGGCGGTACGGTTCCGGTACATCAATGGTCTCAAGAATCGGTGTGGACTGAACGTGCCACTCGGCGACGGCGTCGCCATCGGCACCGATGCCTTGCGCCGCGCAGGCGGGTGGACGGCGTTCGCGCTCTCGGAGACCTGGGAGCTCTACGCGACGATGACCGTCCTCGGCATCCGCTGCGTCGGCGTCACGTCGGCGCATCTCTATGCGCAGGAGGCGCGGGCGCTCCGACAGAGCGCCAGCCAGCGCCGGCGGTGGACGGCGGGGCGAATGCAAGTGCTCCTGCGCCATGGTCGGGCGCTCCTCGCCAGCGCACACATCGGCGCACACCAGCGCCTCGATATTCTGGCCGAGCTGACCGCGCTCGGTCCCGCGGCCCAACTCGGAACCGCCACGCTGGCCATCCTGCTCGACGCGGTCGCTCGCCCGCCAGGTTGGGGGTGGCTCGCCGTGGCGCTCGCGATCCCCGTGTGCCGGGTCGCGGTCTACGCCATCCTGGCCGTCGCGCGTGGACCAGAGCCTCTGCGGTCCGCGCTGGCCTTCACCTATCTCCCCATCTACACCGTCTGGCGGCTCGCCGTGCAGGTCGGATCGCTCCGCCTCCTCGGCAACGGCGCGTGGATCCGCACCGCACGCCACCGGTCCACGACCGACGCCGCCCTCCCCACGGAGCAGGAGGACGGCGACCGGTCATAACACGTCATCCGATCCTAATGACCACTGCCGTACAGGTGATCGAACCACACGAACTGCGGCGTGGAGACCGTCCCTCCCGATCCACCCCAGTACGGCGCCAGCTGAAAGAGGGCCCACGTCGACTGCGTACCGCGATTCACGAAGGGCACGTTGTTGTACGAGGCGATCAACACGCCGTCGGCCCAGATCTTGGCGATCCCGTTGGAGCTGCCCGGCGTGTTCATCTGGAGCAACACCTCCAGCCGTACCCACCGGTTGCGCGGGAACGAGTAGTTGGTCTGGCCGGCCACGTTCGGCCCCAGATCGAGCTCCGATGCGTCCTGCGTCCGGATCTGCGGCGTGAAGTCCCCGGTCGGGCTCGGGCTGCTCGTGCACAGACAGAGCGTCGGCACCCCGTCGTTCGCCCACACGTAGAAGATCTTGTTGATCCCTGCGTTGTCGACGATGAAGTTGCTCGAGTACTTGAGCCACACCGACCCGTAGAACTGCGTGTACGAGCCGTTGGTCCCTATGGATTGGGCCATCGGTGAGTTGCCACCGGGCAGCCCGACCGGATACGTGACCTGCATGACGTTGCTCGGACTCTTGGGCGCGCTGCCGTCCTGGATGATCGACATGTTGGAGCCGCCGAAGGCCGTGCCCCACCCGCCTTCGGTGACGTTGTCGAACCTCCGCTCGCTGATCACGGTGGCACCCGACGGCTGGTTCGCGTAGCTCCCGCTGCCGGTCGACGTCCCGCCGCTGACCGTGATGCTCGCTGACCCACTCTTCGACGAGCTCGTGGCCGTGATCGTCGCCGAGCCAGCCGCCTTTGCCGTCACCATCCCCGACGACGAGACAGTCGCGACCCCCGTGTTGGAGCTCGACCACGTTGGCGTGGTGCCCGTCGTCGTACCGCCACTGGAGTTCTTGTCGGTCGACGAGAGCTGCTGCGTCTGGCCGACGGTCAGGCTTGCCGATGACGGCGACACCGCCACCGAGGCCACCGAACCGGACCCCGACGACGCAGTCACCGCGATCGAGGCCGTCGCGGTCTTGCCACCCGCGCTGACCGTGATCGTGGTCGACCCGGCCGCCACTCCCGTGACGAAGCCGGTCGACGAGACCGTCGCCGTGCCGGTATTGGCGCTCGACCAGCCGTAGGTGACGCCAGTGAGCGTCGTGCCACTCGCGCTCAAGGCCCTTGGGGTGAGCTGGGTGTTCTGTCCGACACCGATCGACGCCGATGTCGGCGTGACGGCGACAGACGCGACCCCGGGTTGACCGACCGAGACGGTCGCCGTTCCCGACTTTCCACCAATGGTCGCCGTAATCGTTGCCGACCCCGTGGCCACGGCCGTCACGAGCCCGGTCGCCGACACCGTGGTCACACTGCTTGGCGTGCTCGACCACGTGACGCTCCGACCCGTCAGCGTGTTGCCGCTCGCATCCTTGGCCGTGGCCGAGAGCTGCACGGTCTGCCCCGGCGTCAGCGATGCCGTGCCGGGCGTGAGCGTCACCGAGGCAACCGCCGCGTCGGTGACCGACACACTGGCCGTCCCGCTCTGCCCACCGCTCGAGGCGGTGATGGTCGCGCTGCCCGCCGCGACCGCGGTGATCTGGCCGTTGGCGTTGACCGTCGCCACACCGGTGTTGTTGCTCGTCCACGTGACGGCGCGGCCCGCGAGCACGGTCCCGCTCGTGTCTTTGTCCGTGGCCGTGAGCTGTGCCGTGCCACCGACGGTGAGGCTCGTCGTCGACGGCGAGACCGTGACCGATGCCACCGCCGCCGGCGATGCCGCCGCGACCGTGACGTGCGCCGTGCCGCTGACGCCCTCGCTCGTGGCCGTAATGATCGCCGCACCCACAGCGACGGCGGTGACGATTCCGCTAGTTGACACTGTGGCGATGCTGGTGTTCGAGGACGACCACGTGACCGCGCGTCCCGTGAGTACCGTGCCCTGCGCGTCGAGCGTGGTGACCGAGAGCGGCGTGAACTGTTTCGGCGTCAGCGACACCGACGACGGTGATACCCGTACTGTTGCGACAGGTGCCGGTGAGTTGGTCACGGTCGCGGTCGCCGTCGCGGTCACCTTGCCCGCGGTCGCGGTGATCTGCGTCGACCCCGTCGCGACCAGCGTCACCATCCCCGAATCGGAGACCGTGGCGACGCTGGCATTCGACGATGCCCACCGCACAGTCACGTTGCTGTCGGGCTGCCCGTTGGCATTGGTCACGGTTGCCACAACCGCCACCGTCTGACCGGGCTTGCCGGAGACGGACGCCGGATTCAACGAAATGGCGCCGACTGTATTGGTATGAGATGAACTACCTGATGGCGTCACGGGGGAATCAACCGCAGTACCCTGTACACACCCCACGACACACAGTCCTGCCAGGACAGCAATCGCCGTACGCACGAAACCTCCTGCGTCTGTTCGGCGGCTCGACTGGCATGGCCCACGCGCGTATGGCGTGAACGGTAGCCTCGTAGCTTTGCGTCGCCGGCTTTCGCCGGGTTTGCCTTTGTCGCAGCCCCAGGAGGGCAAGCGATCGAAGCCGGTTCAAAATCACTGCGACCCGCGAATACGTGCCGCTTGTCGGCGCCTGATAGGAAGGCGTCTTACATGCCTCGACGTCGACCCCACCAGACTACTATCGTCCTTCTCGACGCGCCAGACCCAGAATGGAAAAAATGGAATTCCTGTCCGGTCACGTTGTCCGCGATCAGTGATTACTCATGTGTTAACTCTCATTAAATAAGGCTCACGCGGGCCCGGGCCTCATGCGCGGTCGACCACGCGAGAATGGCCGCAATGTCGCGGTCGGTCACCATGTCGTGTGTCGGGAGCGTCCACAGGGTATCACATACCTCATGGGCACCTATTGGCGACGGCTCGCCACGATGCACGAGTGCGGCGGCCGCGGGCTCCTGGTCGAGCGAACGCGGATAGCTGCGCACGACGCCCGACGCGGCGAGCGACTCCCGGTGCGCGGCATCGAGCACCGGAAGTCGGAGGTACCCGCTCTGGGCGCCATCGATCTCGCGCACGATGCGGAGCGAGGGCGCGTCGGCTAACGCCGCGCGCAGACGGTCGCTCGTGGCCGCTCGCCCGACGCGATCCGCGTCGGCACGCGCCAGCGATGCGACGACAAGACGCGCCGGCGCCGTCGACAGCCCGTGCGGCTCGTGCGCCTCGTGATACACCGTCTCGCCCAGGCGGAGCGCCGGAATCGATGCCGGGATGCCGTACAGGGCGGGACGGCCCGCCGCCCACTGTGCCGCGGCGCGCGCCAGATCCGACCACCCGGCGCCGGAGGGCGGCAGCGAGACGCCGCTGAGCGTCGTCGTGTCGAACGCCAGCAATGCACCGCCGCGTCCGCCCGTCGTGCCCTTCCCTCGGCCAAAGCTGAGCACCGTGAGCGGACCGAACGCACCGAGTCGTGTACCCCGCAACGTGCCGCCAGCCTGCTGCGCGGCGTCCTCGATCACCATAGCGCCGTGTGCGTCGGCGAGCGCCCGCACGGCGGGCACATCGGCCGGGTACCCATAGAGGTGCGCGACCACGATCGTGTCGGCGCCACGCTGGAGCGCGGCACGCACGCTGTCGAGGTCGGGCCCGAGTGTGTCCGGCACGACGTCGTAGAAGCGAACGCGCACGCCGGCCCGGGCGGCGGCGGCGAGCAGATCGACGCACGCGTACGCGGGGAGCGCCACGGTGCCGCTGCGCGGCATCGCCAGGCGGAGCGCAAGCACGAGCGCCGATGTCCCGCTATCGGTGAGTGCCACGGCGCGCGCGTCAAACCGCACGCGCAGCGCGGCAGCCACCGCGTCGTGCGCGGATCGGGGGCCGAACGCGGCGGCGGCCACGGCGGCACGCACCAGCGCGCCGAGCGACAGCGGCGACGACACCGGCAGCTGCCGGCGCCCAATCATCGTCGCCGATCTCCTAGGGAATCGCGCGAACGATCAGCGGACCGAGCGCCGTGGCGAGAGGGACCGGCAACCGCTTCCACATGCGCGGTCCCCACGAGTACGCCCCCTGGTCGGGCGAGGGCGTCGTCGTGCCGGCCGTCGGCGACCAATCGTACCAGTGCAGTTGTTCGTCGCGCGAGCCCCATTGGCGCTTGAACTTGTGCGTCCCCACGCCCGGCGAGCAACGCCCAAAGTTGAACAGCGTGAGCCCCTCGGTCGCCGCGCGCTCCATGAACGCCCAGTACAGCAGCATGTTGGGCGAGAGCTTCTTGTGCGCCGTGAGCGCCGACGCCCACGTCATCTCGAACTCGTTCCCCCAGCGAAACCCGCAGCCGCCGGCGATCGGCTCGTCGTTGAGATACGCACAGCCAAACCACACGGTCTCGCCAAACGACGCGCGGATCGCCTCGAACAACCGCCGCGGCTGCGTCGGCGTCCCGAGGTCGCGCATGTGATGGGCGAACACCGAAAAGAACGGGGCCACCTGATCGGCGCCAAAGCGCACGGTCACCCCATCCTTCTGCGGGCGCCGCACCTGGCTCCGTACCTTGGCGTCGAGGCGCTTCCAGAGCGCCGGCGCATCGCCGGCCGGGAGATCGAGCACGACGGTGATCTTACGTGTCGATACGGGTAAGTCGATGGCCAACGGCGCCCGGCTCCGCAACTCCAGCAGCTTCGCCCGGTCCCCACGCGCCTGCCGCTCCGCCTCGGCCGCGAGCGCGGCGACCGCCCGCGCGTCGCCCAATGGCCCGCCGTAGTTCACAAACGGCATCGACACGAGAAAGTGGCCAAACACCCCGCGCACGCGGATCAGCGGGAGCACGCCAACGAGCGCCCCGTCCTGGCGGGCCGCGAGGTAGACGCTCTCGTGGCCGAATACGCGGGTCATGACATCCCGCCACGCCGTAAGGTGAAAGGGCGTCCACCCGGGGGCCGCCCGGACAAACGCATCCCATTCGGCATCGGGACCAGCAAACGCCTCGACCACCATGCCGGTCCCCGTCACGCCGGTCATGACCACGCCGGTCACGGCCGCGGCGCGACGACGACCAACGGGTCGGCGGGGAGCTCGACGCTCCCAAGTCCCTCGGCCAGCGACGTGAACCGGAACTCGCCCAGGAGCCGCTCCAGCCGCTCCCCCGTCAGGCGCAGGCCGCCATAGTGGCGGACCTTGGTCAGCAACGACACCGGCAGCCGGGGTTGTTCCGGATCGAGCTCCCACGGATGGATATAGAAGACGGCGGGTAGTCCCTGGTCCGTGTGCTCTCGAAAGGCGCGTCGAATGATGTTGTACGGGAAGTGCCGGAAATAGCCCCCGCCCGCCGCGGGGATCCGCACCCCGTTCCAGATCATCGTCGCCAGCGGAAACTCACAGATGCGCCCGGCCGGTCGCTCGATGATGTGCGCGATCGGTGGCGCGTCCGGATAGCCATAATCGGTGCGGTGCACGGGGAAGATGCTGGAATCGTAGGTGTACCCCTCCTCGATCAGCACGTCGAACGCCCATTCCCGCCCGGGGACGATCGAGAAGCTCGGCGCGCGATAGCCCTGCACGGCGGTCCCGGTAATGTCCTCGAGGAGCGCCTTGGTCGACCGCACCTCCTCCCGGAACTCCGAGACGGTCAGGCCGGTCACCTTGCGGTGCCACCACCCGTGGGACGCAATCTCGTGGCCGGCGGCCGCAATGCGGGTCACCACCCGAGGGTGGCGCTTGGCCACCCACCCCAACGTGAAGAAGGTCCCGCGGACGCCGAAGCGCGCCAGGACGTCCAGCATCCGATCCACGTTCAGGGCCACACGACTCGGAAAGGACGACCAGGCGTCGCGCGAGACAATGTCCTCGAACGCGTTCACCTGGAAGTACTCTTCGACGTCGACCGTAAAAAAATGCTTCAGTCCGCGGCGCATCAGCGGAATAGTTCGCAGTTAAGATGCCATCCCGCGCGGTCCAGCATACCGAATAGGTAAGAATGCCCATCTTGCGTGCCACCAACCACTAGCGCCGTTCCGCCGCACTTGGGATTCTTCTCAGCGTGATGAACAAGCTCGTGCGTGTCGCGCGCACGCAACAGCACAACGTGGGCGTCGTCGCGACGATCCTCATGCTCGTCCTCATCGCCAGGCTCACGCTCTACCCGTCGCCCGGCCCGCTGCCGTCCGGGTTCAAGACGTGCGTGCTGTGCGGGACATACGGGCTGGCCGATTTCATCGACAACGTCATTCTCTTTGTTCCGCTTGGGTTCGCGCTGCGTTTGACCGGCCTCCGCCGGCGCACGGCGTGGCTCATCACGCTCGGCATGGCCATCGGCATCGAGACGGCACAGGACTGGGTGGTTTCCGGCCGCGACTCGGGGCTCACCGACCTGATCTCCAATCCGCTGGGCGGCGCCATCGGCATCGCCTTGACGGATGGTCGCCGGCTCCTGATCGCCCCGGGGGCAACGGCCGCCACCCGGCTGACCCGCGCCGCGACCATGGCGCTCCTCGCGTTTACCGTCTGCCTCACCTGGTGCCTGCGCCTGTCGATCCCGCGCACGGGCGCCTACTGGACACAGGTCAGATCTGAGCTGCACCAGTTCGTCCCGTTTGACGGCGAGATCCTGTCGGCGACTATCGATGGCCGGCCTGTGCGCAACGGTCGCGTCGATGACGCACCTATCCGGTCGGGACTCCGCAATTCCACCATCCGGTTGGGCGCCAACGTCATCCCGCACGCGTCGTCCGATCGACTCGCCCCACTGATCACCGTGTTCGATCAATGGCAGAACGAGATACTCGTGCTTGGCTGCCGGCGCGGCCGGGTCGTGTTTCGCGCGCGCACGCGGACCCAGATTCTCCGGGTGCACCCCGTATCGTTCGAGACGGCGGACGGTTGCACGGTGGGCGATACGAGCACGATCGCCGTCGAGCCGTTGGCGCGTGGGGCGCGCGTGCAGCTCGGCGCCGTGACGATCGGCACTGGTGTCTGGCTCGGATGGCGGCTCCTCGTCCCCGACGATGGCTGGTGGTCGGACCTCGCGCCGGAATTCACAATCCTGTGGATGGCCATGCTCCTCGCGCCCCTCGCCTACTGGGCCGCACGCGCCGATCGTGAGCGCGGCGTGGGTCGCGCATCGCGCGCCCTCACTTGGATCGCGGCCGTGCTCGCTCTCACCCTCCTGGCGATCCCGCTCATCGCGGGGTCCACACCAGCACCAATGTCGGCGTGGCTCGGCGCGATCACCGGCGCCGCGGTGGGATGGATCCTCGCGCAATGGGACCGATCCACTATCACTCTGTAACACCGCGTAAGGTCGCACCGCGCGGCGTCAGAATTGCCCCTCCATGGTCATGTCCGGGCCTGAACCCCGGGTGGAACGCCCGTTTTGGGCATCTGGCCATGCAGTCACTGTGTTGCAGCGCCGCATCGTCGCTACGGACGCGTGGCGTGCAGTCAACAAGGAGGGGTTGCTTGAAACGTGCAATGTCCGTTTTGTGCCCGTTGTTCGTCGTCTGCGCCGCGACCCAAGGATGCTCCAGCGCGACAGATCCCAGCGCCGCGACGAACCAGCCGGCATCGAACCCCGCGCGAGTCACCGCAACCAGACTGGCCGTCCTCCCAACGCTTGGCCGCCCGAATAGCTGCGCCCAAGGGGTCTCGGATCCCGGGACGGCAGTCGGCGAAAGCGAAGGCAACGACTTCAACCTCCACGCCGTCAGCTGGACCGGCGGCTCCGTGAGCGACCTCGGGACCCT
>DATMNB010000254.1:0-3131 GCA_035569435.1 Gemmatimonadaceae bacterium | reverse complement strand
CGTAGACAAAGTCGGGATGGAGATCGGTTGGCGGTCGCCCCGTCTTGGTCACGACCCCAAAACTGGCGCTGGCGGTCGCGCCCTCGGTGATCGTACCGTCCTCCTGAATCCCAAAGGCGTTCACGGCAAAGACGAGCGCCTGCTGGCCGTGGATGAACGGCGAGAGGATGATCTGGACGTTGTCGTCCGCGTCAATGTTGTCGCGGTTGGAGAGGGCGGCGTGCACCCCGCCATGCGCCTCGTACGCGCGGATCCCAAAGTAGATCGCCGACGGCGAGTACCAGACGAGCACCTGGGTCGAGTCCTCCGCCGGCGCTCCGTCGACAGGCGTGTACTCCGAGAACCCGGTCAGAACGGCGGCCTGTCGCCAGGGCGGCGCGGTCGTCGTCCCGTCCATCTCGACGGTCGCCTCGATGCGCGGCAGCGGCACCGCGACCCGGTGTTCGCGGCCACTGTAGACCCGTGCGCTGCTGTCGGGCCCAGGGAGTCTGGAACCGAGCGGACTGCGTGCGAGCCCGACGCCCGCGGCGAGAATGACTGGAACAAGCATGGGGCCAGTGTAGGCCCGACCGGCCGCGGTTGCCAGGAGAATCGTCGCGGCTGGCTCATCATGAGACGGCTGCTCGGGTTAGCGCCACCAGCCAGTGTCCGTTACAAAAGCTGTGTTACGTGTGTGGGATCTGCCGGAAACCAGGCGGCAGCTCGGCGACAAAAAGCGGCCTGTCATCGATGGGTCGGTGGCAACGCGGCGAGTGGAATTGAGGTGCAGGTGCTGCCGCAGCGGCATCGCCAGCGCCTCAATATTGCCAGCGCTTCGGATCCTCCCCGGCCGGCGCGTGTCGCGCAATCGCCGCCGCCATCTCGCGCACGATCGCGGCATTGGTCGCGTGCTGCCAGCCGTGGCCCTTTTCCGGACGCCCGTAGCGAAACTCTCCCGGCACATGGGGCGCCTTCGTCGAATCCAGAAATGCCTGGAGATCGTAGACCGCGAGATTGAGGTAGAAGTTGTCCATGTCGCCGACGTCAACGCGCAGCTTATCGACGAGTTGCGGCCCGACGCTCGCCCAATGCGCCGCCAAATAGGCCCGTAGATCGAACCCGTGATCGCGCATGTATGCGACGACCGTATGATCGATGTGGCCGGTGCGCTTGTCCCAGAGTGGCATCGGGTAGCCGTCTGGTCCCACCGGCCCGTAGACCGCCTCCCACGCCTCGAGCTGATCCGTCGATCGTCCGTGGCTTCCCAGCACGTCCTCCATGGCGCTGAACTGCCGCTCCGACAGGAACGGCTGCCCATCGTTCCCGCGCATGATCATTCGATCGGGATGGAACCACGGGCTGACGGGGCTGAAGATTTGCCCAGCCGGCTCGCCGACGGTAAACGCATTGGTGTCCGCGTACGCGTCAACCATGTCATAGTGCCGGAAATCCACCGGATCCGGATACAGCGTCCACGTGCCGCCAAACACATCCGGATGGTAGATCTGGAGCGCGATGGACTCCCATCCGCCCGTCGACCCGCCCGTCAACACGCGCGCGTAGGGCTTGGCGATCATCCGGAAATGAGACTCGAGGTACGGAATCAACTCCTGGAGAATGGCGTCGCCGTACGGTCCGTTGTTCGCTGAGTTGACGGCGTAGGAGTCATCGAAGTAGGGCGTGGGATGCTGGAACGTGACGGCGATCATCCGTGGGAACGCCGGGCCATCCCAGGTGTGGAAGAACGCAAAACCCGACTCCCGGTTGTAGCTCTTCATCAGCGCATCCCGTTCGGGCGAGGATGGCCCGCTATCGGTCGAGAAGCCGAGCGGTGCGCGCAGGTTGAAATGCCCCTGTTCGTAGACGGTGGGATAGTGCGCCGTCGGATGCTCGTCGTATCCCTTTGGCAGGAGGACGGTGGCGCCGAGGAACATCGGATGTCCCCAGAACGCGGTGAGGAGCTTGCTCTCGATCTTGACGTGCTTCACCCATTTCGTATCCGGCGGGACGGTCACCGGTGGCAGCACGCGGGTCAGGGCAATGTCGACGTGAGCGCCCGCGCGTGCATCGAGATGCACGCGTCGCACATCGCTGACCAGGTTGCCGGGCGAGGTCGCGAAGTGCTGGCCTTCCCACTGATCCATGTGGGCCCAGATCGTGTGTCCGTCCGATCGGTGAAATTGCGTGTACACGTTCAGGACCGCCTGGACCCAATAGTCCCCCGGCGGAATATCTCGGAGCGACGCGAGAGGATAGCCGGGCGTCGAGTCGGCGATCGCCGCCGCCTCGCCTGGGCGCAGGGCGCTGACATCGGCACCATACATCGCCACGCGCGTCGAAAAGGAGCCGACCAACTCGCGCGGCTCTGGTCCGGAATCGCGGGCGATGAGGACGAAGAGCCGGCCGGTAATCGGATCGGCGTGCAGTGACGACGGGAACGTCACCGCAACCTGCGATGCGGCGTCAGGTGTCCGCGTGCTGCAGGCGAGGATCGATGCGCTCGCGAGTATGGCTATCAGATAGTCTCGAGTCATGCTCGCCAACCTACGACGAGAGCCGAGGGCGGGCTAGTGCGCGGCAAGCACGCCAGACGGCGTGCGGCTCAGGGCCGTTACGCGGCGGACCATATCGAATCAGTCGTCCTCTGGGGCGTCGGCCTCGCGATAGGACAGTTCCACGCCGGGGAACAGCGGTAACATCGCATCCAATGCTCGGCTGACATTGCCGAGTCCCCAGTGGTTTGTGAGTGCGTACGTCTTTCCGTCGATCACAGACACTTCGCCGACCGCACCGGTAAACACCGTGCCCAGTCGCGGCAATCTACCATATGCGATCGCGCGTCCTCCTCGTCGCCACGACCGTCGTCCTCGCCTCCGGCGCGACGGTCGCCGCGGTCCGGCGCGCCACTGCCGCCAACCACGACACTGAGCGGTCGGCGCCGATAACCACAGTCGGCGTCCGCCAGATCGGCCTTCGAACGGTCGCCACCGGCAGCATCCGCCTTGCTCCCGGCGCCCGCATCGACGTCGGCGCCCGCGCCTCGGGCGTCGTGCGCCGTCTCCTCGTTACACAAGGCGCCCGCCCCAGCGCGGTGACTATGTCCGGTGGCTCCGGGCCTCACATCCAGGCATGCCACTCCCGGCCCCGTAGCC
>DATMNB010000253.1:0-2214 GCA_035569435.1 Gemmatimonadaceae bacterium | reverse complement strand
AACACGTCGACCGCCGTGCGCGTGACCGGCGACATCGCGCGGCGCGCCGCGCCCAGTCCACAGATGACGCCGGCGACGACGGTTGCCAGAATCCCCGACACGCCGAGCCCGCGCGCCACAGCGAACGACCCGTAGGCCGCGATGACCGTCAACGTCACCTCGACCATCGCGTCGTCGAGGTGGGCGATGGCCAATGTCACCGCCACACCGACGGCGGCGCCGACGACCGCGCCACCAACGAGTTGGATCACGAATTGTCCCACGGCGCCGAGGACCGTGCCGCTGCCAATGGTCAGCGCGCCCAGGAAAAACGCGTACGCGGTCGCATCGTTGAGGAGGCTTTCACCCTCGACGAGCAGGGCCAGCTCGTCCGGGGCGCCAAGTTGCCGGAAGAGCGCGAGCACGGCGATCGGATCGGTCGCGCTGATGAGCGAGGCGAAGACCAGGGCCGGGCCGGCGGTCAGGACGATCCCGGCGCCAAAGAGCGCCAATCCGACCGGGGTCAATAGGGCGGTGATCACGATCGCCAACGCCACGGCGGGGATGGCGAGCAGGGTCAGGACGAGTCGGTTCCGCCAGAGGACGATCGGATCGAGGTTGAACGCCGCCTGGAAGATCAGCCCTGGCAGGACCAGGGCGAACAGAAACTCCTGCGTGAGGTGGGGCGGGGCGATCAGCCGCTGCGCGCCGAGGGCCAGACCGGCGAGGACGAGAGCGACGGTGTACGGAATGCGGAACCGCCGGGCGAGGATCGCCACGGCGGTTGCGACCACGAACAGGAATGTGAAGACACTGCCAAGGTCCAGGTTACGCACCGTAATGCACGACGCGCCGTCCCTTGCTCGTGATGATAGACGGTGCACGTTGGCCAGCCAGGGGCACGAACTGACCCTTGGCGTTGAAGGCCATGCCGACCGTGTTGCTGAACGCGCTTATGCTGGAGAGCGCGGTCAGCGGCGTTTGAGTCCCGCCGGCTAGGACCTGTGCCGAGGTGAGCTCGACCACCGTATTCGCCGTGCCCTCGGCGATCCACAGGTCTTGGTTGTTGTCGAACGCGGCCGCGCGGGGGGAGCCGGTGGTGCTGATGGTGACGGTGGTCGACGGCGTCGTCGTCGACGAAAAGTTCGTCGTCTGGTCGGCGGAGAACCCCAAGATGGTGTTTGATGTGGTCACGACCCACAGGCGGCCCAGCGGGTCGAATGCCGGAGCGACGACTCCTGCGGTTTGCGCGTTGTGTAGTACCACGGCGTGCGAGGCGGTATCACCCGACAGTGCCAGGGCGGGCAGTTCAACGATGGAGCCGGAGGTGGAGGCCGTGACCCACAGGTTGCCGAAATTGTCGAACGCCAGTCCGGCGGGCCCAGCGGTCAACGCTGATAGCTGGATCTCCGCCTTTTTGGTCGGCGTGCCACCGAGCGTGGAGCCCAGATACTGGCGGACAAAGCCAGTGTTGGAGAATGCCACCCACAAGTTGCCGGCGGCATCGAACGCCATCGCCGTCGGGGTGTCGGGTACCGAGAACGAGGTTCCGCTCGGCCCGGTCGTGGTGCCCAACGTGAACTGCCCGTACTGATATTCGTTGATTGTGTTCGAGGCCGTACCGACCCACAGATTGCCCGATTGGTCGAAGGCGAGTGGCCCGGGCGTACCCTGTCCCGGGAGGCCGTCGACGCTGACGGTCGGTGTCGGCGATCCCAGCGATGGGAGATTCTGGAGCTGTTGCGAAACGTACCCATTGATACGATTGACGGCATTCGACGCCGCTGATGCGGTCCAGAGGAACCCGCTGCCTGGACGCGGAGCATAGTTCACGACGACCGTATCGATGGTGTTGTTGTTCAGCGTGATCGACAAGGTCTTCCCCGTCGTCGCGCCGGTGGCGCTGGCCAGGCCGGTGTCGACCTGACTGACGATCGGGTCACCGACGCGCGCGGGATGGACCGTGATGACGTACGTCCCGGTCGCGAGCGCCAACAGCGTCCCCGAGGCCGCCATGTCGGTGTTAAAGGCGTTCGGGCCCGCGATGTTCACGTCGGCGTTCCCGGCGGTCGGGACGTTGATCTCGACAACTAATTCGGCCACTCCCGTGCTCGTCGAGCTCGAGCTGTTGCACGCGGCGGAGGCGACGACCAGGGCTGAGGCGACAGCAATACGAAAAGGGCGCAAACAGAGCACGTGGCTGTGGGTGAAAGGACGGCGCTCGCCTATACGGTA
>DATMNB010000252.1:0-4822 GCA_035569435.1 Gemmatimonadaceae bacterium | reverse complement strand
ACGTCAAGGACCCGTTTCGTCAGCGTCGGCCCGACGAGTTGCAGCGTCCCGTCGGCGAACATACACCCCACCGCCACGGCGGCCAGCGGCCAGTACGGACGCGCATAGCCGAGCAGTCGGCGCGCCAAGCGGCCGTCATAGGCCTTGCCGAGCGCGTCCTCCTCATGGATGCCGCCGTCCGTCTCACCCGCCATCGATGGAAGGCTAACGGACGCAACAGGAGGGGGGCAACGTGGTGGGCGGCTTCGCTCGCCCACCACGTTAAACGCTGTCTTGTATGAAGGCGGGCTCCGCCCGTCCGACCGCAAGCATGCCGCCGTCGCACCACCCGCGTAATCTTCCCCCGTGCCACTCTGGATCAATTGGGTCATTCTAGGATTCGTGGCCGGCGCGCTGGCCAAGTTCCTGATGCCAGGCCGCGACCCCTCCGGCTGCATCTTCACGACGATCTTAGGGATTGTCGGCGCCTTCATCGGCGGCTTGATCGGCACCCGCCTTGGCTGGGGCACCGTGACCGCCGACCGCCTCCACCTCCGTTCCCTAGCCATCGCCACGTTCGGAGCAATCGTGGTCCTGGTAATCGGCCGATTGATCCGCGCCGCAGCCCACCGCGCACCGAGAAACGGCCGATAGCCTCGGACTTTCTTCGGGTCCGCGCCACTTTCGGCGCTATCTTTAGAGAGTGAAAGACCGCCTCACGGTCCGCGGCGCGCGGCAACACAACCTGACAGGGTTCGATCTCGACATCCCGCGACGGGCCCTGACCGTCATTACCGGGCCGTCGGGCTCCGGCAAGTCGTCCCTGGCCTTCGACACCATCTACGCCGAAGGCCAACGCCGGTACGTCGAGTCCCTCTCGGCGTACGCCCGACAGTTCCTGGAACGGATGGAGAAACCCGACGTCGACTCCGTCGAGGGCCTCTCCCCAGCCGTCGCCATCGAGCAGAAGAACCCCACCAAGACGTCCCGCTCGACCGTGGGCACCGCCACCGAGGTCTACGACTACCTTCGCCTCCTCTGGGCCCGGATCGGTCACACGATCTGCCCCAAATGCGGCCGCCTCCTCAAACCCGACACCGTCCAATCGGTGACGGACGCCGTCCTCTCCTTGCCCGCCGGCACGCGCTTCAGCGTGGCCTTCCCTCTCCGGATGTCCGCCCGCGTGACCCACGAGGTCGCGGTCGAGAACCTCCGGGCGCAGGGCTTCGTCCGCGTGAGCACCAACGGCACCGTCCGACACCTCGACGAGTTGGCGGCGGCTGGCATCGACCTGACCACGGCGCCCGACCCGTTGGTGATCGTCGATCGTCTATCGGTCGATCCGGCAACGTCCGGCCGCCTTGCCGACGCGGTCGGCGTGGCGTTCGCCGACGGCGATCGCGACTGCGTGATTCTCTTCACACAACCGGTCACCCCGCCCGCGGGCACGACCGGCGACGCCGACGCCGCGCCAGTCATGCGACTCCGCTTCACGGAGCGGTTCGAGTGTCCCAACGACGGCACGCAGGCGCCGCAGCCAACCCCGCAGCTGTTCTCGTTCAACAACCCGCGCGGCGCCTGTCCGACGTGCAACGGCTTCGGTGCTGTCCTCGAGTACGACCCATCCCTCATCGTGCCGCACCCCGAGCGGTCGTTAGCCGAGGGCGCAATCGATCCCTGGACCAAGCCGCGCTACGAGACACAGCGGCGCACGCTGCTCGAGTTCGCGAAACAACAGTCGATCCCGACGACCGTGCCGTGGTCGGCATTGTCGGATGCCCAACGGACGGCGTTGCTGCAACACAAGGGCAAGGGTCGTGGCGGATACGTCGGAATCTTGCCGTTCCTGCGCAACCTCGAGAGCAAACGCTACAAGCAATACATCCGGGTGTTCTTGCGGCAGTACCAGTCCGCCGAAACTTGCCCCGCGTGCCACGGCGCCAAACTCCAACCCGACGCGCTGCACGTCCGCATCTGGGGCCGGACGATCGCCGAAGTCGCCGAGCTCCCGCTCGACGCGTTGACCACCTGGCTACAGCATCTGCCGCTCTCGGCGTACGAGGCGCGCATCGCCGAGGCGGTGCTGCGCGAGGCGCGGGACCGCGTGAGGTTCCTGTGCGACGTGGGGCTCGGCTATCTCTCACTCAATCGCGCCACCCGGACTCTGTCCGGCGGCGAAGCGCAGCGCATCGCCCTCGCCAACTCACTCGGATCCCGCCTCGT
This sequence comes from Gemmatimonadaceae bacterium, assembly GCA_035569435.1. Classification (GTDB taxonomy): domain Bacteria; phylum Gemmatimonadota; class Gemmatimonadetes; order Gemmatimonadales; family Gemmatimonadaceae; genus DASRDS01. Next base: position 2,620 of record DATMNB010000252.1, on the reverse strand, counting down.
GGACACGCTGTACGTCCTCGACGAGCCGTCGATCGGGCTTCATCCGCGCGACATGTCTCGTTTGCTTGCGTTGCTGGCCCGCCTGCGCGATGCGGGGAACACGGTGCTAGTCGTCGAGCACGATCTGGACGCGATACGCCACGCCGACTACATGGTGGAGCTCGGACCCGGCAGCGGCACCGAGGGCGGTCGCGTCGTGTTCGCCGGGCCGATCGATCGGGCCGCCGAGAGCCCGCTGACCGGCCAGTATCTCACCGGGGCGCGCGAGATCCCGCTCCCGCAGAAGCGACGGTCCGTGGGTCCGCGGTGGCTCACGCTCACCGGCGCGCGCGAGCACAACCTCCAAGGCGTCGACGTGCGCATTCCACTCGGCGCCATGACCGTGGTCACCGGCGTGTCGGGGTCGGGCAAGAGCACGTTGGTCCACGACGTGCTGTACCGCGCGCTCGAGACGCGGCTCCGCGGCGATCATTCCGCGAAGGTCCACTTGGGCGAGCGCATCGGTACCTACGCCGGGCTGACCGGGGTGGACCAGATCGACGACGTGGTGTTGATCGACCAGGAGCCGATCGGGCGGTCGCCCCGGTCCAACCCCGTCACGTACATCAAGGCGTTCGACGAGATTCGGCGGATCTTTTCCGAGACGCCGCTAGCGCGGCAGCGCGGATACTCGGCCGGCACGTTCAGCTTCAACGTGGCGGGCGGGCGGTGCGACGCCTGCGAGGGCGCGGGGTACACCGAGGTCGAGATGGTCTTCATGGCCGACGTCTTCGTGCCCTGCGACGTGTGCGGCGGCCGGCGCTTCAAGTCGGACGTGCTCGAGGTGACGATCTGGGGGAAGAACATCTCGCAGATCCTGGAGCTGACGGTCGAGGAAGCGGTGCGATTCTTCCCGGGCGAAGACAAGCTGACGTCGGCGCTCTGGCAGTTGCAGCGGGTCGGGCTCGGGTATCTGCGCCTCGGACAGCCCGCCACCACGCTCTCCGGCGGCGAGGCCCAGCGGATCAAGATCGCCCGCGAGCTGGCGCTGTCGGCCCGGCGCGGCGGTCGCAAGCTCTACATCATGGACGAGCCCACGACGGGACTGCATCTCGAGGACATCCGCAAACTGGCCGGCGTGCTCGACAAGCTCGTCGATCAAGGAAATACGATGGTCCTGATCGAGCACAACCTCGATGTGATCAAGCTCGCCGACTGGGTCATCGATCTCGGGCCCGAGGCCGGGATGCAGGGGGGTCGGCTGGTGGCCATGGGCCGCCCCGAGGACGTGGCCGCCGTCGACGGGTCGTATACAGGCGTCTGGCTGCGCACCGTGCTTCCAGTTCCGCCCGGACGATTGTCGGGGCGGGAGCGCGGGCGTACCTTGGCGGCGACGGCCGGGGGAATCTCCGTTCGCGAAACACCGGCGCCAGGCACCTCGTAGTATCCGGCAAAGGGAGGCACACAGCATGCCCGGTGTGGAAATCATTGTCCCGCTCGCGTTCTTCACCTCGATCGTCGTGCTCGTGCTCGGGCTTCGGCTTATTGCCTACAAGCAGTCGCACCGGGAAGCGGCGCCGCAGGATGCCGGCGCGCTGGCCGCGGTCGAGCAGCGGCTGGCCCGCGTCGAGGTGGCGCTCGATGATCTTGCCTCCGAGCTCGGACGCGTGGCCGAGGGCCAGCAGTTCCTGACTAAGGTGCTGACCGACAGGACACCCGATGCCGCGCACCTTTCCGCCGGGGCGCCGCCGCGATGACCAACAATGAGACCGCGGCACTGATCTTCCTGATCGCCGGCTGCTGCGTTGTGGTCGGGATCATCGCCAATGTGTTCCTCAAGCTCCGTGCCTCGCGCAAGGATTCCGGCGTAGCGGAGGCCTTGCAGTCACTCGAGCAACGCTTCGCGCGCGTGGAAGTCGCGCTCGATGACGTGACGGGCGAGCTGCATCGCTTATCCGAGGGCCATGGGTTCCTGACGCGGTTGCTCTCCGAGCGGCCGCGAGATGCGAACATGATCGACCGTCACTGACGGCAGGGCGCCTCGGGATCCGGTTTGGGGTGATCGACGACGACGCGGTGCGGTAGGTTGGCGACCGTGTCGGCCACATCCCGCACGAGTTGGCCGACGCGCGCCATCTTGGCGTAGTCGATCGCCCCCGCCTCGTCGGTCAGCTGATGGTAGTCGGGGTGATCGCCCGCCGTGAAGAACACGATCGGGATCCCAAACCGCGCGTACATCGCGTGGTCGCTCCGGCAATAGAACTGGTTCGGGTCGCCGTTGGCATCGTAGGCATAATCAAACGCGAACGGGTGCGGCTCGCGCGCGTTCACCGCCTCGACGATAGCACCCAACTCGGTCGACAAGCGACGCGACCCGATGAGCTGCAGGTACGCCGGACCGCCCCCAGCCAGGTCGATCGAGTCGCCGCGGCCGATCATGTCCATGTTGAGCTGGGCGACGATCGAGTCGCGAGGCACGGTCGTGTGCCGCGTGTACCAGTCCGAGCCCCAGAGTCCCTCTTCCTCGCCCGTGTGCCACACAAACAGGAGTGAACGTTTCGGCCGGTTGGGTGCGGCGGCGAACGACTGGGCGATCTCGATCTCGCTGACCGTTCCCGAGCCATCATCGTCGGCGCCGTTA
>DATMNB010000251.1:0-7742 GCA_035569435.1 Gemmatimonadaceae bacterium | reverse complement strand
ACGAAGCCGTGCTGACGGCCGCGGCCATGGCACTCCGGCCGGCCTATGACTGGTTCTATCCCTACTACCGGGACCGCGCCCTCTGCCTCCAGTTGGGCGTCACGCCGGCCGAGATGCTGTATGAGGCCGTCGGGGCAGCCCGCGACCCGGCCTCCGGCGGGCGCCAGATGCCCAGCCACTGGGGCAGCCGGCCACTCAACATCACGTCCTCATCCTCGCCGACCGGCACTCAGTTCCTGCAGGCCGTGGGCTGCGCCGAGGCATGGCTCCGGTCGTCGTCGCTCGGCCTCCGCGATGCGGTGCCGGTGCAGGATGACGAAGTCGTCTACGTATCGACAGGCGACGGGGCCACGAGCGAGGGCGAGTTCTGGGAGTCGCTGAATAGCGCCTGCACGATGGCCTTGCCCGTCGTCTATCTCGTCGAGGACAACGGCTACGCGATCTCCGTCCCCGTCGAGGTCAACACGGCCGGCGGCTCGATTTCGGCGCTGGTGAAGGACTTCCCCGGCCTCTATGTCGAGACGGTCGACGGCTGCGACTTTGTGGCCAGCTATGCCGCCATGGTCCGCGCCATCGACTACGCGCGCGCCCGGCGCGGCCCGGCCCTGGTCCACGCCAGCGTCATCCGGCCGTACTCGCACTCACTCTCGGACGACGAGACGATGTACCGTCCGCCTGCCGAGCGTGCGGCCGACGCGGCGCGCGACCCGATCACGACGTTCCCGCTCTGGCTCATCGCCGAGGGGATCGCCACGGACGATGAGCTGGCGGCAATCCGGGAGTCCGTGGACGCCGAGGTGCAGCAGGCGACCGACGAGGCTCTGGCCTCGCCCCAGCCCGACGGGTCGACGGCGCTCTTCGCCGTCTATTCGCCGGACGTCGACCCGACCGGCGAGCAGTTCGACACGGAAGATGATCCCAAGCCCACGGGCGAGCCGACGACCATGGTCGATCTGCTCAACATCTGCATGCGCGACGAGATGCGGCGGGACCCCAAGATTCTCATCTTCGGCGAGGACGTCGCCGACGTGACGCGCGAGCAGTACCTCCCCGAGGTGAAGGGCAAGGGCGGGGTGTTCAAGGTCACCTGGGGGCTGCAGCGCGAGTTTGGCGCGGGGCGGGTGTACAACTCGCCGTTGGCCGAGGCCAACATCGTCGGGCGGGCGATCGGGCTGGCCGGGCGCGGGTTCAAACCGGTGGTCGAGATCCAGTTCTTCGACTACATCTGGACCGCCTACATGCAGCTGCGCGACGAATTGGCGACCATGCGCTGGCGGTCCAACAACGCCTTCAGCGCGCCGGTCGTCGTCCGCGTGACCTACGGTGGCTATATCCGGGGTGCCATCTATCACTCGCAGACCGGCGCGGCGCTGTTCACGCACTGCCCGGGGCTGCGCGTCGTGTGCCCGTCGTCCGCCTTGGACGCCAACGGACTGCTCCGCACGGCGATCCGCTCGGACGACCCGGTCATTTTCCTCGAGCACAAGCACCTGTACCGCCAGACGTACAACAAGGGACGCCCGCCCGGTCCCAACTTCATGATCCCGTTTGGCAAGGCCAAGATCGTGCGGCCGGGCACCGATATCACGGTCGTCACGTACGGGGCCACCGTCCATCGCGCGCTGACAGCCGCCAACCAGGTGGCTGAGCAGGACGGCGGACGGCCGCTGTCGGTCGAGGTCATCGACCTGCGTACGCTGTCGCCATGGGATCGCGAGACCGTCTTCGCGTCGGTGCGCAAGACGGGCCGCGTCATCGTCGCCTACGAGGACTCCCTCTCGTGGGGCTATGGCGCCGAGATCGCCGCGGCCATCGCCGACGAATGCTTTGCCTGGCTCGACGCGCCGGTGCGGCGGGTCGCATCGCTGGACGCGTTTGTCGGCTATGCGCCGCAGCTGGAAGACGCCACGCTCCCCCAGGTCGGCGATTTCGTCCGCGCGTACGAGGACCTGGCGGGCTTCTAACTGCGCCCGCCACTCAGCCGAGCGCTCTGGGTCAGCGGTCTATGGATCGCGCTGGCGCTCGCCTTTGCCGCCGGGCTCCGTTGGGCGCCCGGCGGCGACCCGGCGCTGGCCCTGGCGTTCCTCACGTGCTACGTCGTCGAGCTGACGCTCAGCGTCGACAACATCGCGGTGATGCTGTCGATCTTTCGCTACTTTGGCGTACCTGCGGCCGACCAGCCGCGCGTGCTCATCTGGGGCGTCATCGGCGCCATCGTCATGCGGCTCCTGTTCGTCGCGGCGGGCGCGGCCCTGCTCCAGCGGTTCGCCTGGACCGTCTATGTGTTTGCCGCCCTGCTGATCGTTGCCTCGATTCGCATGGCGTTGGGCAGCGACCGCGGGTTTGGTGGCAATGACAGCTTCATCGTCCGGACGGTCGGACGGGTCATTCCCATTTCCGGTCAGCTCGCCGGCCGCCAGTTTGTCGCCGTCGTCGACGGCCGCCGCGTCCTCACGCCGCTGGCCATGGCGCTCGTCGTCATCGAAGTCACCGACATCGTGTTCGCCGTCGACTCGGTGCCGGCGGCCTTCGCCATCACGCGCGTGGCGTGGATCGTCTACGCCGCGAACATGTTCGCGGTGATGGGGCTCCGGTCGATGTTCACGGTGGTCGCCGGCGCCGTCGATCGGCTGCGTTTCCTGGATCGCGGCCTGGCGGTGATCCTGCTCTACGTCGGCGTGACCATGGTGACCCACCCATGGGTCGACGTGCCAACGGCCGTGACCCTCGCCGTGGTCACCGGGGTGTTGGCACTGACCGCGCTGCTCTCGATATTATGTCCGACCCGCTGAGCCCCCGGCGGTTCCTCAAGGAGGCGGCGCGACGGCTGCTCGACGTCGCCGAGCAGGTCGTGCCCGCGCCTCCCGATGTGGCGCCGTTCGTGCCACCTCGACTCACCTTTCGAGCTCCCGAGATCACTCGCATGTCCCGATCGCGCGACCGCATCCTGAATAACCTGGACGAGATGTATCGTGAGGCGTTCGACCGCGCCAAAGCATCCGCCGATCAGGCGCAGATGACGACGCTCGATTTCGCCTACCGGCGGGAACAGCTCTATTTCGAGATCCTGCTCGACATCAGGGACGCGATGGAGCGTCGGGGCTGACCGCGTCGCCCTGCGTGTAGAAAATGGCCTCCTCGACGGGGCGGCCGTGCTTCAGGTGCTCGACGACGATGCGGTCGAGGAGGGCGGGGGTCACCCCTTTGTACCACGTGCCGCCGGGGTAGACGACGACGATCGGCCCGCCGACGCAGACGCCGAGGCACGGCGTCTCCCCGCGTTTGACACGCGTCGGGCCAAACAAGAGATCCTCGCGCGCCAGCAGGCGGGCGAGCTCCGTGTAGATCTCACGTCCCCGTCGCTCCGGCGAGCAGTAGCTGCCGGTGCACACGAGGACATGCCATCGATAAGGCTCGAGGGCGGCATCCGTCAAGAGTGGCACGCAGAGAAACTTAGTTCTTGACGCGCCGTGGGACGTCACCAACCTTCGGACTTATGCCTGACGCGATTCCGCCGCTCATCGTGGCCGAACTGCGCGCTCGGCTGCGCGCACAGGTTGCCGATCCGACGCTCCCCGATGCCGAGTTGGGGCGCGCGTTGCGCGAGTTGGGCGCGTTCGCTCGGTCGCACGGCGTGCAGGTCGAGCAGCTCCTCGTCTTGCTCAAGGACACGTTTGATCGCCTGACACCGCACAGCGGTCTCACGGTGGCGTCGGCCACCGACCGCACCGAGCGGCTCGAGAAGCTCGTGACCCTCTGCATCCGGGCGTACTACTCGTAGCGATTATCTTTGGTGGATGACGGATACAACGACAAAACCTGCGAAGCCGCCCGCCCGCGTCGAGGTGACCTGGGCCGGCGAACGCCGGTTCGACGCCGGCCGCCCCGGCGGCCCCACCATTCGGCTCGATGGAAATGCCGTCACCGGACAGACCCCGGTCGACGGCCTGGTCAGCGCGCTGGCCGCGTGTACGATGGTCGATGTGGTGGATATTCTGGCGAAGCGCCGCGCACCGGCAACCGCCCTTAAGGTCGAGGCCGTCGCTCAGCGCGCATCGGCCGTGCCGGCGCGGGTGACGCAGGTGGCACTCGAATACCGTCTCGACGCCAATGTGGACCGCGACACCGCCGAGCGGGCGATCGCGTTGGCGATTACCAAATACTGTTCAGTCCGCGACTCGCTAGACCCAGCGCTACCGATCGAAGCGTCGCTGACGCTGAACGGCGAGCCGGGCCCGCCGATTACGCTAGCGGCTGTACCGGTGTAAAGCCGGCCGACTTGAGCGCCGAGGCGACCTTGCACCGCAGCTCGTACGGCGCGCACTTCTCGCACTGACAGGCCGCGAGCGCATCGAGAAAGGTCTTCTCGAAGTTGTACTGCGGATAGCACTTGTTGCAGAGCGACAAGTGCGCGTGAAACGCCGCCGTGTCTTCGGGGCCAAGCTCGCCGTCGAGAAATTCCCAGAGCCGCTGCAACACGGCCGCGCAATCCGGACCGCAATCGGCGGCAGAGGAGCTGTTACGGGGGGACTCAGTCATGGGTGGCTGGGAGCCGCGTCGTCGGGGCGGGGCTTCGCTGTCGCAAAGCCCGCATCGCGCGCGTAGGTGAGAAGCATGCTCTGTAAGAGCCGTCGTCCGCGAAAGAGTCGCGAACGCACGGTGCCGATGGGCACTCCAAGGATATCTGATGCGGCTTCGTACGATTGGTCTTCCACGTCGACCAACTCGACGGCGGAGCGGAAGGGCTGTGGTAGACGGTCGAGGGCCTTGGAGAGCGCCGGCCCCAGATCGAGTCGCGCCAGGAGCCGCTCGTCGCCACCGCGTTGCCCGTCGGCTTGCTCGACGTTGGACGCGAGGGCCTCGACGTCGCCATCTTCCGTCTCGACCTGATGCCGGGCCCGCTCGCGCGTGCGCAGGAAGGCGTTCCGGCAGATCGTAAACAGCCAACGCCGCGCGTCGCTACCACGTTCAAACGTGTGCCACGACCGGTAGGCGCGTAGGTACGTCTCCTGGACCACGTCGTCAGCGTCCGCTTCGTTGCGTGTCAGTGACAGCGCAAACCGGTACACGTCGTCGAGCCACGGCAGCGCCTCCTGCTCAAAGCTGTGATCGTAGTCGGTGCGATCGTCCGGATTGGGTGCCACTTCAGGTGCCATGGCTCGAAATTTAGCATCTGGTGTCGGAAATGGTTCCCCCCTATGTTTCAGGTACAAACCGTACGACGCTCTCTCTCTCGAGGAGATGCCCTATGCAGTGGTCCAAGCCCGAGTTCGAAGTCGTCGAAGTGACGATGGAAGTCACCGCCTACGTCGCTCGCCGCTAAAGCGACGCTGGCTGTACCGGTATTGGAGCAGGGCCGGCCGCGCTTTTAGCGCTGCCGGCCCTGCTGCGTTAGGCCGCCCGAGCCAATGCGCGTAATTCTTTTAGGCACGGCCGCCGGCGGCGGGTTCCCCCAGTGGAACTGCTGGTGCCCCACCTGCCGCGTGGCGCGCGACAACCCTGCGCGCGCCCGCCCACGATCGCAATCGTCTATCGCGGTCAGCGCCGACGGTCTCCGCTGGTTCCTCTGCAACGCCTCCCCTGATGTCCGCGACCAGCTCCAGCGCCTGACCGTCAGACTCCCCGCCCCCGGCCCCGGCGTCATGCGCGCGGTGCCCATCGAGGGCGTCATTCTAACCGACGCCGAGCTCGACCACACCCTCGGCCTCACACTCCTCCGCGAGGCCCGACGCCTTCGCGTCTACGCCACCGAAGCCGTCGAAACCGTCCTCGACCACGACTCCCGCATCCTCCCCATCACCCGCGCCTTCGCCAAGGTGACGGTCGACCGCCTGTCCCTCAACGCCCCCATCACGCTCGTCGACCGCGACGGCGCCCCCGCGGGCCTCACACTTCGCGCCTTCGCCGTCCCTGGCGACGCGCCCCGCTTCGCCACGCGCGAACGCGACGGCCAGACCGTCGGTCTCCTCATCCACGACCCAGCGACCAACGGCACACTCGCCTTCGTCCCCGGCTGCGCGGCGCTCGACACGCACCTCCACGCCGCCATTCGCGACGCAGAGCTCATCCTCTTCGACGGCACCTTCTGGACCGACGACGAGTTGATCACACTCGGCATCTCGCCATCGACGGCGAGACAGATGGGACACCAACCCATCAGCGGAACAGATGGCAGCCTCGCCGCGCTGGCCAACTTTCCCCTCGCGCGCCGCGTGTATACGCACATCAATAACTCCAACCCGGTCCTGATCGAGGACTCCCCCGAGCGCCGCATCGTCGTCGATGCCGGCATCATCGTGGGCGCCGACGGCGCGGAGTTCTTACTCTAAAAGGGACTTTCTGCAGGAGTCTTTGCAGGGGCGCTTCCGCAGGGCGTGTTTGCAGGGACAGAGCCTTTCTACAGGGGAGTTTCTGCCCCCCGCCAGAAAGTCCCCCGTTGTGCCCAGACTTCCTGTTCTTCCAGTAGATTTCTATTCCTTATGGCAGCCACCCTCGCCCCGGCAGCCCATTCCGCGCTGGCGGCCCCCCCGCCGCCCCCGATCCCGGCGCTCGATCGCCCGCTCAGCGCGCCCGAGCTCGCCGATGCGATGCGGGCCTTCAGCACCTCGTACTACGCCGTCCACCCGTTCCACCGCATGATGCGCGACGGCACCCTCTCCAAACGCCAACTCCAAGGCTGGGTTGCTAACCGCCTGGCCTACCAACGCGCCATCCCGCGCAAAGACGGCGCGATCATCTCCAACTGCCCCGACCCGGCCGTCCGCCGCGACTGGCTCCAACGCATCATCGACCACGACGGCACCACCCCCGGCGCCGGCGGCATCGAGCTCTGGATCACCCTGGGCGAAGCCCTCGGCGTCCCCCGCGAGGAGATGGACGACGAACGCCACGTCCTCCCCGGCGTCCGCATGGCGGCCGAGTCCTACGTCACGTTCTGCAAAACGCACCATTGGGTGGAATCCGTCGCCAGCTCCCTGACCGAGCTCTTCGCGCCAAGCTTGATGCACGAACGCCTGGCCGCATTCCCCAAGCACTACCCATGGGTCGATGTGGCGGGCCTGGAATACTTCCGCGGCCGCCTGATCCAGGCGCCACGCGATAGCTCACAAGGCCTGGCAATCGTCACGACCCACTGCACGACAGTCGAGTGGCAACGCCGCGCGTTCGCCGCGCTGGCGTTCAAGATCGAGATGCTCTGGGTGATGATCGACACGATCCACCACGCGTATCTATGAAGCCCGTCTTGTGGCGCCTGGCCCGAGTCGATTTCGACCCGGTCCGCAACAAGCCGGTCCTCCTCTACCCCGAGGGGGCCATGCTCCTCAACGACACGGGCGCCGAGATCCTTTCCCTCTGTGACGGCCAGCGCACCATCGCCGACATCGCGGCCACACTTGGCGCCAAATACGGCGCCGACGTGACCGCCGACGTCACGACGTATCTGTCGGCGCTGGCCGACCGGGAGTTAGTACGGTATGCCGACTGACCGCCGCCCCACGACGCTCCTCGCGGAGCTGACCTACCGCTGCCCGCTCCACTGCCCGTATTGCTCCAACCCGCTCGACCTCGCCCGCGCCGCGGCCGAGCTCTCGACCGACGACTGGTGCCGTGTCTTCTCCGAAGCCCGCGCCCTGGGCGTCCTCCAACTCGGCCTCTCGGGCGGCGAGCCGATGCTGCGCAAAGACCTCGAGACGCTCGTCGCCCACGCCCACAACGTCGGCCTCTATCAGACGCTGGTCACG
>DATMNB010000250.1:0-2441 GCA_035569435.1 Gemmatimonadaceae bacterium | reverse complement strand
TGCTGGTCGCGGCGGGCGACACCTTTCGGGCGGGCGCGGTCGATCAACTGCGCGAGTGGGCGCGCCGCGCGGGTGCGGAGTTTGTCGGGGCGGCCGAGGGGCGCGATCCCGCCGCCGTGGCAGTCGACGCGGTGGAAGCGGGGCGTCGGAGCGGTGCCGACGTGATCATCGTCGACACGGCGGGGCGGCTACACACGAGCGGGAGCCTCATGGAGGAGCTCAAGAAAGTGGCGCGCGTGCTGCGCAAACGGGTCCCTGGGGCGCCGCACGAGTCGCTCCTGGTGCTCGACGGAACGATCGGGCAGAACGCCATCGTGCAGGCCAAGACGTTCGCGGCCGCGGTGCCGGTGACGGGCCTCGTGGTGACGAAGGTCGACGGCACCGCCAAGGGGGGCGTGGTCGTGGCGGTGCACGAGGCGATCGATGTGCCGGTCAAGTTCATCGGGACAGGCGAGGCGATCGAGGATCTGTCGGAGTTCGATGCGGAGGCGTTCTCGCGCGAGTTGCTCGAGGAGGTGTAGGTGCCCGTGACCAGCGCGCCGCCGGTTTCGCTCGATACGCCGGTCAAGTTTCTCAAGGGTGTCGGGCCGCATCGCGATGAGCTGCTCCGCAAGTTGGAGATTCGGACGGCCGGCGATCTGCTCTATCACGTGCCGCGCCGCTACGAGGATGCCAGCACGGTGGCGGCGATCGCGTCGCTCGAGCCCGGGATGGATGCGACCGTCATCGGGACTGTCATCTCGAAAGGGGTGATCCCCAGCCGGAAAGGGTTACGGATCTTTCAGGCCGTGGTGCGGGACGCGACGGGGATGATCGAGGTGTCGTGGCCCGGGCAGCCGTTTCTCGACCGCACCATCGGGAAAGGCGACGTCCTGCTCGTGAGCGGCACCGTACGGTTCTATCACGGGCGACAGCTACAGCCACGCGAGTACGTGAACCTCGGGGCAGACGCCGATGGCACGGGGGGTGGGCGCGTGCTCGCCATCTATCCGGCCACAGAAGGGCTGTCGGTCAAGGTGCTGCGCGGGCTGATCGAGGCGCACCTCGACGCCTTGGTGCCGCAGGTGCGCGAGTATTTGCCGGCGGCCGTGCTGAGTGAGGCGGGGGTGCCACCGCTGCCAGATGCGCTCCGTATGGTGCACCGGCCGGCATCGTTGGCGGATGCCCTCGCCGGGCGGGCGCGCTTGGCGTTTGAAGAGCTGCTGTTTGTGCAGCTCCTGCACCGGCGGGCGAACGCCGTGGCTCGCGAGGCCCGGACTGGCATCGCCTACGTGAATAAACGGACTCTCACCACAGAGTTGAAAAACGCACTGCCGTTTGCGCTCACGGGGGCACAGGTGCGCGTGCTGCGTGAGATCGTGGCCGACATGTGCAGTCCGAACAAGATGCACCGGCTGGTGCAGGGCGACGTCGGGAGTGGGAAGACGATCGTCGCGTTTTTCGCGGCGCTCCTGGCGATGGAGAATGGGTATCAGGCGGCGCTCATGGCGCCCACGGAGCTGCTGGCCGAGCAGCATGCCGGGACGGCGACGCGCCTGTTGGGGCCGGTCGGCGTCGCTCCGGTGTTGCTCACTGCAGGGCTGAGCGCGGCTGCGCGCCGGAGCGCGGCGGCGCAGATCGCCGGCTCGGAACCGGCTCTCGTGATCGGGACGCACGCGCTGGTGCAGGAGGCCACGCAGTTTGGGCGGTTGGGGTTGGCGATTGTCGACGAGCAGCATCGGTTTGGCGTCGAGCAGCGGAAGGCACTGGGCGCCAAGGGGGACCGTCCGGATGTCTTGCTGTTGAGCGCGACGCCGATCCCCCGGTCGTTGGCGTTGACCGTGTATGGCGATCTGGACGTCAGCATCCTCGATGAGCGGCCACCAGGGCGGCAGCCGGTGGCGACGGCGCTGAGGCCCGAGTCAGGGCGGTCGCGGGTGTTGGAGTTCATCGATCGGGAGTTGGCGAGCGGGCGCCAGGCGTACGTCGTCTATCCGGTGATCGAGGATTCGGAGACGCAGGATCTCAAGTCGGCGACGGCGATGTACGCGACGCTGGCCGAGGGGGCGTTTGCGGCGCGGCGCGTCGCGCTGCTGCATGGACGGATTCCCGGGCCCGAGCGCGATCAGATCATGCGGGCGTTTCGGGACGGGGAGATCGATGTCCTGGTCGCGACGACGGTGATCGAGGTCGGGATCGATGTGCCGAATGCGACCGTGATGCTGATCGAGCACCCTGAGCGGTTCGGATTGTCGCAGCTACACCAGCTGCGGGGACGCGTCGGTCGCGGTGGCGAGGCATCGTACTGCATCCTGCTCGGCGATCTGGCGCCGGAGGCGGCGGCGCGGCTCAGGATCTTTGTCGAGACGGAAGATGGGTTCGCCATTGCGCGGGCCGATCTGCGGATGCGGGGGATGGGGGACCTCTTTGGCAAGGAACAGAGTGGGACGGCGACGTTTCGG
>DATMNB010000249.1:0-16992 GCA_035569435.1 Gemmatimonadaceae bacterium | reverse complement strand
GAACTCGAGGCGCATCGCCTCGGCGATGGAGCGGATCATGAGCGTCTTCGCGAGCCCCGGCACGCCCACGAGGAGGGCGTGCCCCCCCGCGAGCATCGCCATGAGCACTTCTTCCACTACCTGCTCCTGGCCGACGATCCGTTTCGCCACCTCCGCGCGGAGGCGGGCGGCGGCCTGGAGGAGATCACCCCGCGACTTTGTTGCTTGCGACTGCGCTTGCGACGCTGTGACGACCATCTACTTGCGCGTGACGATGATCACGCTACCCGTCACGGACGAGCCGTAGCGGCGGATCGCGGCCGCGTTCAGCAGGAAGTCCATCTCGGCCACGGTCACCGCGGGAAGGTCGCGGAGCTTGTCCGCGCCACCAATGTTCTGCTCATCCATATAGACCGCGACATCGGCGCCCGTCGTGGGATCCTTGCGCAGCCAGGGACGACGGAGACGCTCGACGACATCGTACGCCGTCGGATACTTGGACGCGGCAATCTCCTCACCGGTGAGCACCGACTGGCCGGAGCTCTGGGCGGGGGTCGCGGCCGTGGCAGGCTTGGCGCCCGAGGCGCCCGAGCTGCAGGCGATGGCAACGGCGGAGAGGGCCAACAAGGTCAAGGCAAGACGTGACACGGGAGGAGTCCTCAAGGCGTGAGATGAGATGTGGAGCCAGGCGTGGTATAGCTGGTACTATCCGACGGCATCATGGTGTAATGGAACAACTCCCAGTCCGGCAGATACCGCCGCGCCGTCGTCAAGATCTCGGCCGGCGACACCGTCGCCTCTGGATATGGCGCGGGGATCTTGTCGAACGGGATGCCGAGGCGGAGGTACGTCCCGATGGTCGTCATCCAGTACTCGTTATCCTGCAGCCTGATCTCCAACTGCCGGTGCTGTATCGCCGAGGCCCGCGTGGCGTCCGCGGCACTGACTTCGTGGGTCCGTACGGTGTCCAGTACCGCCATGAGCTCCTTGTTCAACTGGTGCATGCGCCGAGGCTCGGCATCAAAGTAGACCATGAGCCGATACCGTTCCTCCGGCATCATGTACGTGTAACTCTCGACCACGGGACTGTACGTCGCCCCCAGCTCCTGGCGCAGCCGGATTCGGAAATGCTCCTGCAGGACCTGGGTGAGCGCGGCGAGTCGCTCGCGCTCCCGCAGATACAGATCGGCTGCCGACGGGAACGTGTCATCGAACGCCAGGAGCGTGATCGCCTTTGGCAAGTCGAGACTCCGATCGACCTTCTCAAGCCGGTGAAACTCCGGATGCTCCTTGGCGGCCTTCGGCGTCGGGGGTTGGCCCGTCCCCGGCAGTGACGCCAGATAGCGCTCGACCATGGGCCGAAGCTCGCCCGGACTCACCGCTCCTACGATGACATACGTAAAGCCGCCAGGGTTCCCGAACCGGTCGCGATACACCGCCAAGAGTTGCGGAACGGTCACCAGATCGGCGAGCTGCGTGGAGACGGGCAGCATTCGCTTCTCTCCGAGAGCGACGAGCTGGTTCAGCTGATCGTTGATCGAATACCCGGTGCCTTCGTACTTGGCGAGGCTCTGCCAGCCGGACAGCGTCGCGGTGTCCAGCATCGGCGCGGTGAACTGGAGATACATCAACTGGAATACCGTCTCCAGATCCGTCGGCGAGCCCGTGAGGTCAATCGACTGGTCCGCGTATCCGATGTCGACCTTCAATCCCTTGAGGCCGGTCGTGCCGAGTCGTTCGAGGAGCGCGTCGTGACCGAAGCGTCCGAGCCCACCCACGTCGGTCATGACCTTCGCGACCATACGTCCAGGCGTCTGGAATATCGAATCCGGCATGGCCGCGAACCCGCCCGGGCTCCACGCCCGCACCATCAGGGCGTCGGGATCGTTGCGCGTCGGCTTGACAATGACATGCGCCCCGTTGGACAGCGTCCACTCGGTGATCCCGGCGACGTGATCCAGCCGTTCACTGACGATATGCCCCGGCGTGGGTCGAGTCGCCATCAGTGGCCCCGCCACCGTGGCGGGCTCGGTATCGGCTGGCACTGGGGTCCGCGCGATCGAGTCGATCAACGTCAGGATGCTCTGTTTCGTCGGCGGATTGACGTGCGCGAACGCGGGGAGCGTGACCAGCACCATGCCACCCTTGGTCGCGCGCCAGAACTGCGCCGCGAGGGCGATCACCTCTGGCGTGATCGTTGGCAGGATCTCGCGCGCCATCGCCAACTCTTGCGCGGCGCTGAGCAGCGCGCCGTCGCCCGTCAGCGCATGCGAGACATAGGCATCCGCGTAGACCTGGGACGGACGCGCCGCATCCGCGATGGCGGCATGCTCCAGGTGGGTGAGCAGCACGGCTTTCTGGCGATCGAGTGTCGCGGCCGGGACGCCGTGTTGTGCCACGCGCTCGATGCCGATGAGCACTGCGCCGAGTCCGCGCTCGAGGCTGTCGGGCCAGGCGAGGAGGCTCACGCCTTGGACGGCCACGGGACGCGCGAGGCGCCCTTGCTCCCACTGGGCGCTAATGAATGGGCGAGAGGGATGCGCGCGCAAACGCAAGAGCCGTTCGTTGACCGTCTCCATGAGCAGGGTTTGCACGAGATGCTGGCGTACAATGTCCCGGACCGTCGGTGGGTCCGTCGGCTGAGGCCACAGGAGCTCCACCGCTGGATTGGCCGTCCCTTCGAACACGTCGATCGTCCAGCCATCAGGCCTGGGCAGGACGGGGTTCGGCCGAGGGCGAGGATTCGGCGGCCGCGGAATGGCGCCGAACCGCCGACGCACCTCCCGCTCCATCGTCGCGGGGTGGAAGTCCCCCACCACGATCACCGTGGTGAGATCCGGGCGATACCAGTCTCTATAGAAGTGCCGAATAGGCCCTGGCAGGGCCGCCTGGATCAGCGCGGTATCGCCAATCGGTTTCCGTATGGGGTAGCGCGTGTTGCCGTAGACCAGCGAGTCGACATGCGCCTCGTGGATCTGGCTCGCCGTGTCCAGCAGGCGAGATCGCCACTCGCCCATGATCACCCCTCGCTCCGCCACCACCGCCGTCGAGTCGATCGTGATGCCCCCGCCGGCCCAGTCCTGCAGGACATCCAGGCCTCGGCTGACGATCGCCGGATCTTCGCTGGGCAGCGTGAACCGGTACACGGTCTCGTCCTCCGTCGTGTACGCGTTCAGATCCGCACCGAACCGCATGCCGTTCGACTCCAGGAAATCCAGGAGCGAGTGGCCGGGGAAGTGCGTGGTGCCGTTGAACGCCATGTGCTCGAGGAAGTGGGCGAACCCCTTCTGATCTTCGTCTTCCAGGACGCTGCCCGCGTTGATCGCGAGACGGAACTCGACGCGCCGCGCGGGCACGGTGTTGCGGCGGAGGTAGTAGCGGATCCCGTTGGGCAGCGTGCCCATGACGAGCGCCGGATCGTGCACCCCCGTCGATGCCTGGCCACGTACCTGGCCGGCCGCCGTGCTGGCGCCGATGCCGAGGACCAGACTGAGCCCAGACGCGAGCCAGCCATGACTACGGCACCGAGGCACGAGTCCCTCCAGCATTGTCGCGGTGCATCAGGATATCGATGTACGCATCCAGCTGCGTCTCCTCCAGGCCACCCGTTGACATGATGGTGCCATCCTGATCGACGAGCACGAGGCTCGGGGTGTGCCACAGCCGCCCGAACGAGTAGTGGGCGATGTTGGGATCTTCCGCGTCCAGGCGCCGAGCATCGGGCGAGGGTACTCGGGAGAACGCGGTGGTCTTCACGGCCAGCACGGTCCGCGGGTCAGCCCACCGTGCCATCCATTGTCGCAGCAGATCGGCTTCCGCCTCCGGTGTGGGAGGTGGCAAGTACATGAACATGCCGGAGGTGTGCGTGATCACGGTGGTCTCGAGGCCGGGGTGCCGCGCGATCAATCGCCGCATCATCTTCAGCAACCTCACACACGTCCCGTCCTCCGAGGCCAGATCCCTCGATCGGTTCCCCACGCAATCGTCGCCGGACAGGAAGACCATCAGCGACACCCGGCCGCGTGCGGGCCGAGCCGGACTCGCGGCGCTACTGGGGAACCAGAAGTCAGCGAGCACCGGTGTCGCGGGATGGCCCGCGGGAAATTCGTTGCCTTCGGGCGCCCCAGTGGCCCGAGCCCAGTCCGAGCGCTCGAGGGCCACGAAGGCCGCCGTGCTGTGCCGCAGACTGTCGAGCCGAGCCCCATCGCCGGACAGGAGTTCCGCCGCTTGAAACAGCACGGCTTTCCCCCCAAAAGGCGTAGCGCCAATGTTGCTTTCGCTCAGGTCGTGGGAGTCCCCGAGCCGCTCGAATCCATCCGACTGGCGCTCAGCTGGAGTCAACGAGTCGCCCAGGCTGACCATCCATCGAGCCACCCGGCGCTGTCGGGCCGTATCGCCCTTGTGCCACGACTCCTCCAAGAGCCACCAGTACATCTCGAGCCGCGCCAACCGATCCGTGCTGTGCCGGCCGCGATCTACGAGGATGGCCTCGGCGGCATCAAGGCGAGCCGGACGGGCTTTCACGTAGCGATGCACCACCGTGTCCAGGACCGCCATGCGGTCGCGCGCCTGACTCGGGGGGACCGACTCCACCCGACGCGTGACGAGGGTCGCCGCATCACTGTCGAGGCCCGCGTCGAGATAGAGCCGCAGTAACGGCGCGAAGTCGCGGAGATCGACCGTTTTGACCGGATATCGGGACGCGCACTGCCTGGCGACGGCGACCACGGGCGCCGGCGGTGGGTCGAACGCCTCGCGCGGGTTGTACGGCATGGTGTCTCTCCACACCATCGAGACCCCGCGTCGACTCACGGCGGCCCAGGTCCGTTGGACCGCCCCGACGCACATATCGACACCAGTGTACTTGGCCAGGACGAACGCCGTGTCCGGCCACTCGAAACGGGCCTGGGCACGGGCCAATCGCGGCGTCACGACCACCGTGATCGCCGCGACCACCGCCAGGGGGAGACAGGAATGCAAGCGCTTAGATGGCATCGACCGTCGAGGTGAAGCTGAAGTCGCGCACTTTGATGGATGGCACGATCGCTGGGGTGAGTGGCGCGCCGGTCTCGTACGGATCCTTGACGGGCCGAAACACCGGGACACTGGCACCGAGCTGCTCGATGTTGTTGAGGGCGAAGAGCGGTGACTCGGTGAATCGGAGGTTCTTCACGGCCTTGGAGATCTTGCCGTGCTCGATGAGCCACAGGCCATCGCGCGTCAGTCCCGTCCCTAGCAGACTGGCCCCGTCCAGCACCATGACGTCCGAGAGTCGCGTGACCAGAAGACCGCGCGTGGTCGTGCTGATCATCTCGTCGATCGACGTTTCGCCTCCGCTCATGCGGTAGCCGATCATCCCCCGATGCGGCGTGTTCTGGTTCAGTTTGGCCAGGGCATAGTCCCGCGCATACGCGAGGCTGGTGAGCACCCCACGGTCGATCCAGGTGACGGGCTCCATCCAAGGCGTCGGGATAATGCCCAGCTGCGGGTCGCCGGGATCGTGGGTCACCGTAATCCGAGAGTCGACGACCTTGAGACCGAGCTTGGTGCGCCAGAGGTCGAGCACTTCGTCTTGCGTCAACGCCCAAGGTCCCTGGCCCTGCTCGGCCGACTCGCGATCCAGGTTGCCCACGACGATCTCGAACAGATCGGCGACGGCCTGCGGTTCGAGAATCAGCGTGTAGCGACCCGGCTCCAGGACGACGGGGTTCTGGGAGGCGAGACACTTTTCCAGCGCGCGCGCCCCCAACGCTGGCGCATCAATCGTCGTCCAGTCGGCGCCCGAGAGCCCGGCCCAGCCAGACGCGTTACCCTCGGGGCTGCGCACCGTCGTCGAGCACTGCGCTTGGGTCCACGAGAGGTACGGGATATCCCACGGGGCGGCTGGCTGGCCGACGCGCGCAGAGCTGATGCGCGCCACCGCTCCCGCGCGTACTTCCATGTACCCCGCCGACATCATCCCTTTGGCTTCGGCCGCTGACACCATCGCATGCGCGAGCTCCGCCCGCGCCTCGGTCGCGACATTGAAGGTCGCGTCGCTCCAACACATGGTTCGCGGTCGCGCAAGGACCGGCATCGGCGGCTGGATCGCCGTCGGGCGGACGACCGCCGTTTCCAGCAACCCGTTGCGCTCGGCGGCGCGGACGGCGGCTTCGAGGGAGATATCGTCGATCTGGTTCGTCCCGACCCAACCCGGCCCACCATCCGCGATTCGGGTGATCGTGATCCGCACGTCCCGCCGATCGCTTGCCAGACTGACACTGTTGCGTGCCCAACGCTGCTCGCCGTTCCACCAGCTCAAGATCGAGACGACGGTCTCGCCACCGCCGCGCGCCATCCCGAACACGCGCGCGGCGATCGCGTCGCACGTCGATGACGACAGAATGCGCTCCTCGTCGACCAGACGGCTCATGCTTTCCTCAATACATCAATGATCGTGAGCCCCTTCACGGTCGCCGGGACCGCGGTCACACTGTGCCAGCAGGTCTGCGCGGGCTCGCCCTTGGTCCCATCCAACCCGATGCGCTGGAGGTGCGACTCGGCTCCCACTGTCGCCACCGACTTCCAGAGGTCCGTCGCGCGGAATAGAAATCCCGCGTCGGCCAGCCGAGCCACGCGCTTGCCGCCCTTGACTGAGAATACCTGACCGAAGCCAAGACCACTGGCGCACTGAAAGTCCATGCTCAGCTGTATGCCTTTGATGGCAATGCCGTCGCTGAGGTTGCCGACCATGGCGTTGAAATCACCTCCATCGCGCGGCGCCATCACGAGGTTGGGCGTGTGCTGGAGCGGCGGCTCGATCCCCGACGGCGCGTTCGCGCAGCCGTGCGACCGCGCCTTGAGCCAGCCCGCGCTCTCGCGCGTGGTCTGAAAGTCCGCGAGGACACCATCCTTCACCAATGTGCTCTCATCCGGCGTGACGCCCTCATCATCCCACTTGACGGTCGCGACCGCGCCGGACTCCGACCGGTTGCCCGTTACGCTCACGAGCGGCGATCCCGCGGTGAACGCGCCACGCTGGTGGAGTGGGTCGCTGACGTAGCTCGTCCCGCCCCCGTTCGCCTCGTAGCCCATCGCGCGGTCCAACTGCGTGGCTCGCCCCAGGGTCTGGTCGAGGAGCGTCGCGACACCGGCCGCGTCGAACACGCTGTCGTAGCGACCCACCTGGACGGGTTTGATCGGCAGCAACAGCTCTTCTCTCATCTCGTCGACTCGCCGCACGATTTCATCCGCGAGCGAGTTGTCACGCACGCGCGGAATCCGATCGGCGACAAACAGCTCCCAACCCATGCCGGCTGGGGTGGCACATGCCAGCCCGCTCGTCCCGGCGCGCCGCGCGTCCAGGCTGACGGTCACGGCGACCACGCCGCCGGTCCGATACGCGCGCTGGGTGACATAGGTCCCCACCGTCGATGCGAACGCCTTGTCCTGGACCTGACAGTCCACCCTGATGTCCGAGCCAAACTCCGTACTCAGCGACACCTTCGCCCGTGCGGTACGTCCGACGAACGATTTGAGGCCCTGCAGGTAGTCCTCGACCTCGAACGGCGATAATTCGAATGGATCGATCTGGACCGGCATGTTCCAGTTGCCGTTCGGCACCACCGGCGTCGGCGCCAGCGAGACCTCGCGAACCTTGCCGAACCCGTTGGCTTTCGACTGGTGCACGGCCTCACGGCCCAGTCGAGCCATCTCGTCAGGGCTCCACACCGGCCCACTGGCGAATCCCCAGAAGCCATTGACCAACGTTCGCACACCCACTTCCATGGTCTCTTCATCTCCGGTCTGATTCGACAGGAATGAGCGACGTTTCGTGTGCGTCAGCCGGACGTCCGCGTATGTCGCCCCGGCGCTCTTCGCGCTGTCGAGCGCGCGCGCGGCGAGCGCGGCGAGACGCGGGTCATCGATGGGCGGAACCGGTTCGGGGCTGGCACCGAGGAAGGCGAGCAGCGGGCGGGGTGCCACGCCCAAGACAGCGGCCGCGGCACCGGTCCGGAGAAACGAACGTCGATTGAATGACATGAGGACAGGTGTGAGCTAGTCGGCGGTGACGACGAGGACCCCGGTCGCGCCGGAGATCGTGCTGTGGTACCTGATAGTGCCCTGAACCGGAAAGGTCCGAAAACGAAGCGCGGAATTGCCGGTCGAGTCGTTCGGGAGGAGCGCGAACGCGGGCACGTTGCCGGTGCCGCACCACAGTGGCAGGGCTGAGCACATGGCATTGTCCTGCGCGGCATCCGCCGGATTGTCGAACGTCACATCAGTCGGCGGGCCCGCGAGGTTCTGAAACGTGACTCGGCCACCGACCTCCATGACGATACTGTCCGGCACATACGTGGCGACGATCTTCCCCTGCGCGTTCACCTCTGGTGTGATCGTGACGACTCCGTACAAAATGTGCCCGATCGTCCATTGGACCGAATCGCGCTTCGTCACGCCATACACGGTCGTGGTCGCGGTGAATCTCACTTTGCCGGGTCGGACTGGGACGAAGTAGCCCGCCGAGCGGTCGATGTACGCGATCGTGGGATCGGAGCTCGTGTAATAGACCGCGATACCGGGGATGGGATTACCCGACCCATCCAAGGCCCTGGGCGTGATGGCCCCTCCACCATCAACCGAAACCTTCGTACTATCGCCGGGCCGCGGTTGCACGGAGAACGTCGTCAGGGTTGGTGGCGTGGCGGTGTCCGTCACATTGATCATCACCGTGTCGGCGTGGGTCACGCCGCCGATGGCGAGCGCCGCGACGACCCCGATCGCACGCCCCGTCGCGATCGCGTGGACGCGTCCCGTGACCGAGTCTACCTGGACGTGATCGAGATCGAGTGACGTGAAGGTCGGCGTGCCAACGGTGGCCAATGGCACGCCGACGGCGCTGCGCGGCGACGCCGTCAGCGTGATGGTATCGTACGGCGCGACCGTGGACAGCGTCACGGCGTGGTCGTTGAGCGTCAGGGAGTAGTAGAGCTGCGCCGGATCGGTTTGCGGCGCCGGGATGGTCGGGCTCTTGTCGCACCCCGACAGCGCGAGCAACGCCATCCACACCTGGGTCAACCGTCGGCGCGACATGGGTCAGGCCCCCCGGCTCAGGCAACCGTGGAACAAGGGGTTGCTGATGCGTTCATCCCCCGGAATCGGCGCCGTGACATCGTTGCCGTACAGACCGTGCCCGCCCGGATACGGCCCCGTGGGATACACCTGATCCGGAGCGCGTCCGTACTGACGGACGAGTCGACGAAGGTCACCTTGCCGGTGGCCCGTCAGGAACAGCCAGTACGCGCGCTCGGTGAACACCAGCGCCACCCTGGCATCCGGCGACCCCGGATCCGTGAGCGGCCGGAGCCCAGCGACGTGACCAGTCCCGGGATTCCAAAGGGTGTCCGTTCGCGTTGGGTCCACCGGGTCCGGTTGCGTCGTGTAGGTGCCGTCCGTGCGGAGGGCATTGAGCGTGTTGATCCAGGTCGATGCGCCAGCGTCCACCTCGTATTCCGCCTTGATGAGTCGCGCTTCGATCCCACTGGCCATGACGATCGCACTGTCGCCAGACTGGTCATACTTCAGCGGGCGGAACTCTGGCAGGTGATGCAAGTTCTCCCCATATTGCGCCCACGCCGAGCGCGGGTCCCCACTCGACAGGAACGGCGGGCCGTTGCCGCCTTCTTGGTCCACCATGGTCAGCGGCCCGCCGGGGTTGAAGGCGAAGAACGCGAAATTCAGGTTCTCGAATGGGCTCGTCGTGCTCCCCGACACCGCCGTGTTGAAGTCCCACGCGTATCGATAGTCGTCCGGGACCAGCGACACGGCCGCCGCGGCATCGGCGTACTGCCCAAAGGCCAGCAATGCCCGCCCCTTCCCGACTCGGGCGAGATTCAGAATCCGATCGCTATCGCTCGATATCGCGAGGGCCGAGTCGAACAGGGTGATCGCGGTCTCGTACACGTGCTGGGTCGTCGAACCCGGCTTGAGCGTGTAGTTCTGATTGAAGTCGAGCGTGCTGAGTGGTATGCCCGAGCAAAACGCCTCGGCGAGCATGAGATCGGCGTACCCTTCGAGCGCGTCGAGATGGCCGTAGAGCGCTGGCGGGGTGGCCGGTGCGTACGCATGGAGGGCGCCGCGGGCTTCGCTGATCTGACCGCGTGCCCGCTGCAGGATGCTGTAGAGCTGGCCGATCGGGCTGGGTGTGATGTTGTCGGTCTGGCCCCCGCCCGGATATTCCGGCATGATGCGACTGTCGATCGCCATGGGCGCGCTCGACGAACCAATCAACCCGATATCGGTGGACCGCAGTTCATCGGTCATGAGTCCGGTCACCGGAACGAAGCTGTTCGCATCCCCGCCGAATGCGGTGCGCGACTTCACGAGGGCACCGACGTACAACGCGGCGGCCCCCGCCGGATTGTGCGTGCCCGTCGGATCGGGCACGCCCGGGGGTAACGGCGAGTTGGAGACCAGGTTGCCCGGTGAGCACGCCAGGCTCGCGACCAGGACAGGCGCCACGAGGATCATCGTCATGTTCGACATTGATGACTCCACGTCAGTACGTCGCATGGACTGCGATCTGCCAGATGCGCGGGAGCGGCAGGATACCGGTGTCCTTCACCCCATTCCCCGTGGCAAACGCATTGACGTTGGGATCCTTTCCGCGGTAATTCGTCCATAATCCGAGATTCGTGCCTTGCAAGGAGACGGATAACGCGCGCGAGCGCAGTAACCAGCGCGCCAGGCCCGCCGACGCGTTATAGGTGACCGACATGCTGTTCAAGCGCAGCAGGTTGACCGTTTGCAATTGACCATAGTCGGTCAGGTTCGACACGGCGGCGGCGGCTTGCTGACCGAATGGGGCACTCGGATCCATGGCCCCCCGATCGAACACGGATTGTCCCAGGATCTGTCCATTCGAACCGAGCAGGGTGTTCTCCTGGGTCATCCCGGCCTGGTAGGTGAACATCGCGGAGACGCTGATCGTCCCCTTGAACAAGCTGACATTGGGGATGACGGTCACTTCATAGCTCGGATCGCTGTGGCCCATGTACGCCAGTGAGTCGCCGAGTATCACCTCGTTCGCCTCGATGATGCCGTCATGATTCGCATCGGCGTACCCCAGGATCGGTCTCGCCCACCGACCGAACAGCGGATAGCCGGCAACCACGCGCGCGTCGGGTGGTCCGAACGGCAGGACGCCCGCGGCAAGTTTCGTCACCATATTTTGGTTGCGGCTGACCGAGGCCGCGAGGCTCGCCTGGATGGCGTCGGTGCGCACGAGCGTGGCTTGCATGTTCACCTCAAATCCCGTGTTGCGGATGTCACCGATGTTCCGTGGTTGAACGACGTTTTCCCCATAGACGGATGGTGGCAGGGGCACGGGCATGATCGCGTCGAATCGCTCCTTGTCGTAGTAGCTGAACCCGACGGTGACCACGTCGCGGAACAGGTCCGCGTCAAAACCGGCTTCGAACTCGCCGGACCGTTCGGGCCGCAGATTCGCGTTACCGATCGAGAGGATCGTGCTCGACCCCTGGAACTGCCCCCCGATGTAGGGACTGGAGCTGGTGTACAAGCGGAGCTTGTCCGCTGGTCCAGGCCAGACGCCCGCTTGCCCGTAGGCGGCGCGGATCCGGAGCACGTCGAAGACGCGCTTGAACGGGAAGAACGGCTCCTCCGAGATGAGCCACGAGCCGCCGAGCTTCGGGAAGATGGGTTGCACCGCCGCGTGCCCGAAGCTCGAGCTGTTATCGATGCGGACTCCCGTATTGATCGTGAAGCGCTGTTGCATGAACGTTGGCTCGAGGTACCACCCGAGGTTCGTGACGTCGGTCCCACTCTGCGTCGCGCCCGTGATGTGCTCCGCGCCGACCAGCGACGAGGTGCCAGGTGCCAGGCCGGTGCCCGATGCCAGGAGCATCGACAAGGACGTCCGGGTGTAATTGGCCCCGCCCGCGAGCTGGAAATGGAAGCCCAAGGGTAGCGGTGCCCTCGCGATCGCACCGAGATTGACCGTGCTGACCACCGTGTTGATCGTGCCAGTCGTCAGCGTGCCAATCGTGTCGGTGAAGGCGTTGGTGCTCACGCCTCGGGGAATGAGGCTGTTGTCGGTGCGCCCGATCACGTTGAGACCGGCGCTGGCATTGCTGGACAGCCACGAGAACGGGCGCCAGTTGACGGTCGCGCCGTACAGCGCATTCGTCGCGTCGTCAGTGACCTTGTTGTAGAAGCTGGGCAGCAGCACAGTCGTCTGGGCCCAGCTCTGCGTGCTCCCTTGCCAGTACGTCTTGGTTTTCGGGTCGATATAGGTCGTCATGAGCAACGGCACCTGCTGCTCCAGGTCCGATCGCTGCTGGGATTCCTTGGTGAGCGAGGTCGTGATCGATGCGTCGGCGTGTGACCCGAGGTGCGCCATCAGCCTGCCGCTCGCCGTCCAGCGTGACAGTTGCTCCGGTCGTCGCATCCAGCCGTAGGGATTCTGACCGTCGTGCACGAGGCGGAATCGATCGGCCTCCACCGATGGCAGTCCGACCAACCCGGTCTCATCGTCGGTGCTGCCCGTGAGCGAATAGGTCAGCGCCGCGGTTCCGCCGGCCACGCCGAGCGAGAGGTTCGAGGTCGATCCCGTCTTGAGGATCGAATATCTCGGGTCGTTGAGCGCCTGAAACCGGACCAGGCTGTCGGCGTGACAATAGAAGACGCCGAGTGGACAGAGGACGGTGTTCCCTTGATTGCTGGTGCCCCAGCGAAACAGGGCATCGGGGAACTTGCCAGGGGTATACGAGAGCCCGTGTCGGGCATCCACATTCCAGGTCGTTTCGCCTGGCTTGCCCTTCTTGGTGGTGATGACGATGACGCCGTTGGCCGCATTCGGACCGTAGAGCGACGACGCGGATGGTCCCTTGAATACTTCGATCTTTTCGATGTTGTTGGGATCGATCTGGTCGAGCGGCGACGGTGCGCCGAAGGCTGCTCCGTTTGGCCCAGTAGGGTGATTGCCGACCGTCGCGATGTTCCCGCTCAGCGAATCGGACTGGGCGGAGTAGACCTGGATCCCGTCGACAAACACGATCGGATCGTTGGAGTGGAGCGGACTGCTCGAGCCGCGGAGACGCAGACGACTCGGATCGCCCGGCGTGCCCGACGTGTGCTGCACCTCCAACCCCGGCACGCGTCCTTCGAGCAGCTGCGTCACGCTCGAGATCGGCTGCGTCTTGACGATCGAGTCCGCGTTGATGATGGTGACATCATTCGCCACATCGTAGCGCCGTTGCGGACCGGTCGCCGTCGTGACGATCTCCTGCAGCTGGGCCATGCCCATCTGCATCGCGAACACGACGCGGACGTAGCCGGTGTCGGGCACGACGGCCTTGCGTTGGGCTGGCGTGTAGCCGAGGAACCGTACGCTGATCACGCGCCGACCGGCGGGTACGTCGTGGATTTCGGCCAGGCCATTGCCGTTCGTGACGGCGTGGATCTTCGTCCCATCGATCGTGACGGCGACACCGGTGAGCGGTTCCTTCGATGCGGTGTCGGTCGCGACCACAAAGACCGTCGCGTGGCCAATCGTGTCCGCGCTCCCGGGGAGCGCCGCCCGAACCCGCGACCGGCGGTGGATGACGAGCCAGCCGGACCTGGACACCGTGACCTCGGCCTCTGTCCCCTTGAGCACGGCCTGCATCGCCTCGCCGACCGTGGTCGAGTCAAGCGTCAACGATACGATATTGTCGAGCGGCACCGTCGCCTTGCTGTACGCCACCTGAACGCCGGCCGCGGCGGCGATCCGCTGGAGCGCGACTTCCACCGTCACGTTGTCGAGCCGGAGCGAGATGCGGCGATTGAGCACGTCACCTGCTGACTGCGCGTGAGTCCGCGTCAGCGGAGGTGCCGTGCGCACCGCGGTGTCCTGCGCCCCGGACCGGCCCGCCCCGGCGACGACGAGCAGCACCAGCACCAGATGCGGCGAGCGGCTCATTGACGCGTGATCCTCATCGGGCGAGCGACTCGGCGATGGGCCGGCGCACGGGTGTGTTGATGCCGCGCTCGACAACGATGGTTCGGCCGCCGTGCTCGATGTGGGCGTCAGCCGTGGTGGCGACGACGTCCAGCACCGCCTCGAGACTCTGCTGCCCGAACGAAGCGGTGATCGGCGTGGCGGCCAGCGTCGTGTCGCCGAGGACGATGTCGACGTTGTAGGTGCGGACGAGATCAGCAATGACCTCGCGCAACGGCGTGTTGTGGAAGACCAGCACGCCGTGCGACCAGGCGAGCGACGCGGCGACATCGGTGTCGCGGGCGACATGAATGTGGCCCGTCTTGTCGACGATGGCCATGTCGTTCGCGTGCAGGGTCGCGCCGGGAAGCGCCACTTCCCCTTCGGCGACGGCGACGCGCTCGGTGGCGTCATCCGCATAGGCGCGCACGACGAAGGTCGTGCCGACGTCGCGCACCACGGTGTGCGGCGTGCGGACCGCGAAGGGGTGGTGGACGTCGTGGACGACCGTGAACAACGCCTCACCATCCAGCTCCACCGTGCGCGAGCTGCGGCCGAAGTCGACCGGGACGCGGAGGTGGGTGGCTGGGGCGAGGACCAGCTGCGTGCCGTCGCGCAAGGTGACGGTCGTGCGACCGCCTTGGCCGCTGGAGAACTCACGGAACTGCTGCGCGCTCGCGAGCAACATCGCGTGCGACATCGTGCGCCACATGCCCCAGGAGCCGCCGGCGAGGAGCACGATCGCAGCCGCGATCGGCGCGGCCCAGCGGACCAGCGCGTGGCGAATGCCGGGAGCGCGATCCGCATCGCGCCAATCGGGTTGCGCGAACAGCGGCCGGGCCCTGGTGGCCGACGCGTGGGCCAGTGGTTCGGCGTTCCGATCGAGGCGCTCGGTCAGGCGCCGCCAGGAGGCTTGAAGGTCGGGACGAGGCCGGGTGTCGATCGCGGCGTTGGTGACCTGCTGGAGGTGGGCCAGGAGCTCGCGGCGCTCCAGATCCGCGCCGACCCACTGGTCAACCTGGGCGCGTTCCTCAGGCGTGCACTCGCCCAAGGCATAGCGCTGTAAGAGATTCCAATCGAGAGGGTCGGTCATCGGCGTGTGAGCTCAGTTCGGGGTCGGTTCGTTAGTTAAAGCACGCCGGACCCCCAAACCCCCACACCCCGATTTTTTTGCGTACCGCTAGCGGTAGCGCTTCAGCGCCTCACGCAGGGTCTTGACCGCACGGCCGAGGGCATTTTCCACGCCTTTCGTGGTGATCCCCATCAGCGAGGCCGTCTCGGCGGTCGTGCAGCTCTGCTGGACCCGCAGCGTATAGACCTGCCGCTGCCGTTCCGGGAGCGCCTCGATCACTCGGCGCAGGGCCTCGCTGACATCGCCGACCAGCGCGCGTTCGGCGGTATCCGCGGGACCGGCCCCCACGCCCGCCGCTTGGCGCATGTCGGGCCAGGATTTCGCACGACTTTGGACGACGCGGGAGTGGCGGAGGTAGTTGAACGCACGGTTGCGTCCCGCGCGTAGGAGATATGCACGCCAGCCACTGCTGACGTTGATCGTTGCGCGGTGCTGCCAGATCCACGCGAACACATCCTGCGCCAGATCATCTGCCACCGTGCGGTCGCGGACGAAGGCGAGGCACAGGCCCCACACCGATTCATAGTGGGTGGCGTACAGGACCTCGAACGCCCGCATGTCCCCGGACCGAAGCCCCCGCGTGAGCGCGGCTTCGTCCAACATGCCATGAGCATTCTCCGCTGGGACCGACATGGCGGGCGAACATGCGCGTGGGGTCACGAAAAGGCAACATGTACGCGTCCGTTCAACCGTCAGCTACAATAGAGCGCGCAGTGCGGAAATGTGGAATGCAGACGTGGCTAGTTACGCAAAGACGACTGCGTGCAGCGTCGCGACAGCGCCCGGAAGAAGGTGCTTGACGCCTTCGCGGGTGGACTCGATCCTCACTCGCTCGACATCCCGTCGGGCGCGGACGCGCTTCTTCGGGAGCCGGCCCGACCGAAAGGCCTCGACGCGCGGCGCGTCCGTTGGATGAAGATCGGCTGAAAATGCCAGATAGGGCTTTTAGACGCGTGGTTACGAATCGCACGAACCTCCGGTCGAGCAGCAACGCGACTCACCCTCAGGTCTCGGCCACGGATTCCCGTCTCCGGATGCCGCCGCTCGTCTCACCAAGAGCGCCGTCGGCCAGCATTCGGTCGATTACCGAACCGATCGCGGCGTCGAGAATCGCCCCGGTACGGTTAGACCTCCGCTGATCGGTACCTAGTAATTGCGCGTTTCGATCAGGGGGCTGTCTCCAAGAGTTCGTCGAGTTGTGTATCAAGTTCCGTTAGACGCAGCTACGTCACCCACACCGGGCTCTCAACGGCGCGGCCGCCGCGCAGTACGCCTGGCGGAGCTGAAGAAAGTATCGCCGGGCACCACGCGGAGGCCCGACCCGGACTCGAACCGGCGACGTCCAGCTTGGGAATGAGGCCAGACGCCTCCCCCTCCGCGCCGGGAGCGCCCAAGAAAGCCCGCAGTTGGCACGTCGGCCGCCTCGCGCGTAGTCGTCGGACGCTTAGAGACCATCGCGGTGGGACCCGGGAGCCGCGCCGATAGGAGAAGCCACAACGTGGGAGTGCGCGGGACGATCGAAGTGCCAATGTCCAACGGGCACCATTGGCGCCTCCGGGCTGACCGTGTCCCGCCCGGCGCACTCCGAGCGCATCGCGATGATGGGGTCCACGCGTGCCGCTCGGCTGGCCGGGAGCCAGGACGCAATCGCTCCGACGCCGGCGAACACGAGGCACACGAGCGCAAGTGTTGGCCGATCCAGCGGCTCGATGCCGAACAGTAGTCCGCGGATCGTGCGCGTGAGGAATAGTGCGCCCACCATGCCCGCCACCAGGCCGGGCAGAATGAGGGACACGCTACGTCCGAGCACCAGGGTCATGACATCGTGCGAGTCGCCGGCGGAAACGGGCCCCCAAACGGGCCCCCGCCCTGGGCTCTAGATTTCACGATGTGTCCGCCGGGT
>DATMNB010000248.1:0-5448 GCA_035569435.1 Gemmatimonadaceae bacterium | reverse complement strand
GGGCCGCCGACTTCCTCGGCGGCTTCGCCACCAAGCGCGCGCCTACCATAACTGTCGTCATCATCTCGCAACTCGTCGGCATCGCCACCGTCCTCCTCGTCCAGACCACCTTCCCCCTCCCCGCCTCCCCCCGCCCCATCGATCTCGCCTGGGGCGCGGCCGCAGGACTCGCGGGCGGCAGCGGCTTGGCGCTCTTCTATAAAGGGCTCGGCGCCGGCACCATGAGCGTCATTGCGCCCATCACCGCCGTCGCCGCCACCGCGGTGCCCGTGATCTTTGGCCTCGCACTCGGCGACCGCCCGGGCGCGGTCCCCATGCTCGGCGTCGCCCTCGCCGTCGTGGCCATCGTGCTGGTCAGCGCCGTCCCAACCATGACCGGCGCCGACGGCGCCACCACTCGTCCACGCGTCTCCGCTATCGCCGTCGCCCTCGCCGCCGGCACGGCGTTCGGCGGCTTCTACGTCCTCATTCACAACGCCGCCCCCACCGCCGGCGTCTGGCCCCTCGCCGCCGCCCGCGTCGCGTCGGTCTCGGCCTATCTCGTCTTCGCCCTCTCCACCGGCCGCACCGTCCGCGCCCCAACCCCGGCGCTCCCCGCGATCGCCGTCACCGGCGCCCTCGACATGGCCGCCAACATCTGCTTTCTCCTGGCCGTCCAACGCGGCCAGCTGAGCACCATCGGCGCCGTCGCCTCGCTCTACCCCGCCGCCACCATCATCCTCGCCCGCGTCATCCTCAAGGAACGACTCGGCGCCGTCCAGCACGTGGGACTCGGCGTCGCCGCAGTATCCGTCGTGCTGATCTCAGCGGGGTGACGCCATGGCACCACCACTCACGCTGCTCGCCGCCATCGCCGCGGGCATCGTCCTCGCGGCCTGCAGCGGACTCCGCGCCTTCCTCCCGCTCCTCGGCGTCGGACTGGCCGGCCGCTTTGGCCACTGGCCCCTCGCGCCATCCATGCAGTGGCTCGGCTCCGACCCCGCACTCCTCGCCCTCGGCGTCGCCACCCTCGTCGAAGTCGTCGCCGACAAAATACCCTTGGTCGACCATGCACTCGACGTGGTGCACACCATACTCGGCCCCGTGGCCGCGGTGCTCGTCTCGATCAGCGCCTGGTCCCAGCTCTCCCCACAGCACGCCGTCCTGCTCTCGATCCTCACGGGCGTCCCACTCGCCGCCGGCGTCCACGCCCTCTCGGCCGGACTCCGACTGACCAGCACCGGCATGACGGGCGGGCTCGCCAACCCGATCCTCAGCATCGGCGAGGACACCATCACCGGCATCACGGTGATCCTCGCCTTCGTCGCCCCGATCATCGCCCTGATCATGCTCGCGCTCTGCGTGGCCTGGATGATCCGTCGCTGGCAACGCCGCCGTCAGTCACCCTAAGGGCAACCGCTCCACCCACTCCGCCGGCCGCACGATCTCGCCGACGTAGAACGTCCCAAACTCCGCATACTGCGCGCTCACTTCGTCGAACCGCATATCCGTCACCAACCGCTTGAACTCGAGCGGATCGCGCGCAAACAACGTCACGCCCCACTCCCACGCATCGAGCCCAATCGCCCCAGTAATCACCTGCTGCACCCGGCCGGCATACCGCCGCCCAGTCAATCCGTGGGCGTGCATGAGTCGGCTCCGCTCGTCGAGCGACAACGCATACCAGTTCTGCCCGACCGCCCGGCGCTTCGACATCGGATAGAACGACACGAACGGCATATCGGCGGGAAGCGCCGGATACAACCGACGCTCGACAAACGGACTCGCCCGCTCGGCCTCGATCCGCGCGGCCATCGCCGCCTTGTACTCGGCATCGCCAAACGCCCCGCCCGCCGCCGCACGCTCCGCGGCGATCGTCGCGGTCAGATGATACAACCCCGCCTCGGTCACACTCAGAAAGATGTACACAGGCTCGAACAGATCGAACAACGGCTCACACGTCAGCCACCGCTGCACCTCGCGCAGCCCCGACAACGTCGGCCGGAAATGCATGAGCATCACATCGGCGACCGACCCGGTCAGTTCCACCACGGCGCTCCATCCACCATCCGGCGGCGCCGCCACCACCTCCAGCGCCTCAGCCGCCCGCGCTTTGAGCGTCGCACGCTCGGCCGGCGCCGTCCCCCGCAGGGCGGGCACGTTCAATCGGTATACCTGGTGGAGGGCATACCAACCCTCAACAGTCTCAGGCGGATGTGCAATGGCACTCATATCTGGAATCTACCCGATACCCATGGAACAGTGTGCGGCCGGAAGCATATCAAGAGAGGTAAGACCCACGGACGCCGTCCGTGGATGTCATCGTTCGACTCGAGGCACCACCATGCACCGCACACTCACCTACGCACTCGCCACCATCCTCGCCGCTGTCCCGGCCTGCGCCACCACACACAGTGCTGGCGGCCGCCCGCACGAGATCACGGTCGAAGTCCATAACAACCTCGCCGTCCCGACCTCCATCGACGTGTACGTCCTCGGGCCCGCCGGCACGGAACAACGGCTTGGCTTCATCCCGGGCGGCGACAGCGCCCAGTTCTCGTTCCGGCCCGATAGCTACGGACAGCGCTACCGACTGCTCGCCAAACGGCAGCTTGGCCGACCGATCCCGTCCAACCCGTTCACCATCGGCGACGCCAAAACCCGCTACGTGGACTGGACCCTCATCAACGGCATGGTCACCCTGTACAACGCCGACGAGACCACCGATACGATCATGGTCGACAAGCCAACACAGGCCGACACGACGAAGAAATCGGCCCCCTACTAGCTACCAGTCTCCGCGCCGCTCGCCCCGCAGATACGCCCGGAGCAGCGTAAAGAGCACGCCACCGTTCCCGAGCCCGAGACCGGCCCACACCGCGATCCACCCGAGCTTCACGTCGGTGGTGTGCGCGCTCCACATGAGGCAGAAAATCCCGGCCCCGGCCCAGCCCACACAGGCCAGGGCCGTCAACGCGATCGCACGCGATTTGTCGCGGCCGGCCCGCTCGGCCTCATCGGCGCGGCGGGCACTCATCTCGTCTCGCCACGATTGAGACATCGGCATCATGACCCGGGTGGGGATCGAACCCACGACCTGCGGATTAACGTACCACCTCGGCTTTCGCCGCCCACGTGCGGGCGTCTCGACGCCCCACACGTAGTTCGTGGTCTGGACTGTCCCTTTGCCTTCACCCAACGATCTCCGCTGGTGGTCAGGCACCCGCCGTCCAGTCTCTACACCTTCCGCCACCAATCGACTCGGCCGCGGCTTGGCTCGGGGTTGGCATTCCAGCGTTCCCCGACTTTGACGGGATTCGCCGTGCCATTTCTGGCACGGTGCTCCTATTCGCTTGAAGTCCGATGCTCTACCAACTGAGCTACCGGGTCGGACCTGCGCCCTACATCGCTCAAAACTACTATCGACAGAGTCGCTATGCTATCGACCGCACCACACCGCCGTCCACGCGCAGCGCGGCGCCCGTCGTGGCGGACGCGCGGGCGCTGCAGATGAACGCGATCAACTCGGCGTCCTCGGCGGGCGTCGCGAACCGCTGGATGATCGACGACGGACGGGCAGTCCGGAAAAACTCCCGCTCGACCGTTTTAAGGTCGGTACCTTGATGCTTGGCCAGCCCCACCAGGAAATCCTCGACCCCCTCGGTGCGCGTCGGACCGGGCAGCACCGCGTTGACCGTCACCCCCGTACCGGCCAACGTCTCGGCGAGACCGCGCGAGAGGGCGAGCTGGGCGGTCTTGGTCACGCCGTAATGGATCATCTCCGTCGGGATCTGCAGCCCCGACTCACTCGACACGAACACCACGCGCCCCCAGTTGGCCGCGCGCATCGCCGGCAAATACGCGCGGGTCAACCGCACGCCGCTCAGGACGTTCACCTCGAAGATCTCCAGCCACTCGTCGTCGGTGATCTTCTCAAACGGAATCGCCGCGAACACCCCGACGTTGTTGACGAGGATGTCGACGACCGGGACTGCCGCGACGAGCCGTCGCGAGCCGTCGGCCGTGCCGAGGTCGGCCGCCACGCCGGAGACGCGCGCGGCGGGCTGGAGCGCCCGAATGCGGGCCACCGCCTCCTCGGTCCGGTCAACCGTCCGGCCGTTGACGACGACGGTGGCACCCTCCCGCGCCAGCGCGGAGGCAGTCGCAAAACCGATTCCGGCGGTGGAACCAGTCACTAGGGCGGTACGCCCGCGTATCTCGAGATCCATAAGTACCCCGCTAATCCAGACCCTCCCGGGAAAGATCCCGGTCATTATGGCGCCGCAATCGGAGACCATGCCGGGGACTGGCTCGTCTTTGCTCAGACCCATCACGTGCCGACCGTCGGCGGAGGGCAGCGGATGCACATGGCGATCGAAGCGTTCGATCAGGACTTCGCGCCCTGGGGCCTGCGGCTGCCCGACGATGACGTACGTGAGTTACGTAACGGTCGCCTCGAGGAAGCGGGGTGGGTCGTGCTGTACGAGTTCGGGACCGATCCCATTGGGGCGTACCTCGATTACTACGCGGCGCTCCGCGTAGGCGCCGACGAGCGTGTCGACGGGGACTGGCACGTGCGACTGTACGAGGACGGGGGGCGGGCGGTGCTGCCGCCTGTGCTCGAGGCGTATCTCTACTCGAGAGACCCGGAGCCGGAGGAGCTCGAACGGACCCGGCGGCAGTATGTCGACAGCCTGCCCGTGGCCGACGAGATGGTGGCTGACGAGATGGTGGCCGACGAGATGGCGGCCGCCGCGCCCGTCGAGGCGGACGCGGAGGCCGCCCCGGCGGTCGACGCCGATGATCCGTGGGCGGATCTGCGTGAGGCGGCCGAGTCGGAACTGTCCACCGAGCGACTGCTAGCGCGCGCCGAGCGTGAGGGGATGCTGCCCGTCGAGGCGACGCATGACGACGGGTTTGCGTTCCTCGACGTGGGCACCGACGAAATAGATGCGGTGTTGCCGGTCGATGAGCCGCCAGTCGACGAACTGCCTGTCGACGAACCAGAGCCTCTCGCTGATGGTGTGATAGAGGTCACCGTCGACGCCGAACCAATCGACGCCGAACCAATCGACATCGAACCGATCGAGGCCGTGACGGAGGCAATTCCGGACCCCGAGCCGGCCGAGTCTCCACCAGAACCGGCGTTCGTGATCGAGCACGGCGCAGGCGGAGACGTCACTGCGCTCGACGACCTCCAGCGGCCCGGCGACGAGATCGGGGGAACCGGACTCCGGAGTTTCGGCACAGAATCCGAATTGGACCTCGGCGTCGAAGAGCCAGGCCTCCTCGCTGGCTTCGAGGGCACATCGTTCGAGCCGATCGCCTTCGATGATCAGCCCGAACCGGAACCCACGCGCGAACCCGAGCCCGAGGCCGAACCCGAGCCCGAAGCTCCCGTTGCCGAGCAACCGCCCGTCGCCCAGGCGCCGACGTCCAGCCCCACCCCAACGCCGCTCCCGAAAAAGA
>DATMNB010000247.1:0-10637 GCA_035569435.1 Gemmatimonadaceae bacterium | reverse complement strand
AAAACTGGCTGCATGTAGGACTCCGAATGAATAAGATCCAACGGGAAACGACTACGCGGCGCGAGCTGTATCGCTCGCGCCGCGTGGCGTCGTTAGGTGGTCGTGCGCTGTTTAGTGCTTCGTGTGCCAGCCGGGAAGCTCGCTCAGGCTAAGGCCGAATGCCGCCAGCTTGGACGGGATCGGCGCGACGTGACTCGGGCTGTTGGGCCCGTAGAACCGCACGCCGTTGAATGTGGTGGGCGAGATCGCGATCGAACTCAGTGCGCCGAGCCCCGCACTGGCGAAGAAGGTCACGTGGAAGGAGATCTGGAATGAGCCGAGCTGGCAGGAGGGATAGCCAACAAATTGCGTTATAGTCGTTCCGGCCGCGAGTCCCGTCTGCTGGGAGCAGGTAGCACCCGTCGACAACACACTGGCCGAGCTCGTGAACGTGGAGTCGTTGCCGGAGCCAGTCGCGAAGGACCCCGTCGCGGCGAGCGCGCTGCCGCTCACCAACCCGCTCGAATTGTACTGCCCTTCGACGACGACAAATTGCGTGAGATTGAGGTCGCTGAAGGCCACGGTGATGAAGGTCGAATCGCTAGTGGGGCTCGTGGCAGCCCCCTCGAACGTGAAGCCCTTCCACGTCTGGGTGCCAGACGCCGTGGTCACCGTGAACGACGCCAAGCCTGCGCCGTACGCTGGCGGGGTCTCGAAGAAGAAGGCGACATACCGCGCGATCAGCGTGTCGTTGCTCGTACCCGCGGCCAAGTATGCCGAATACAGCGAGTCGAAGTGGGTGGCGAGTGCCTGGGGGGTTGGGGTCTTGGGGCCCGTGGTGTTGCTGCTGCCGCAGGCACTAAGGACCAGCGTGAGTGCTGCGGTCGCGACGACGGCGTACCGACGGCTGCCTGGCTGCATATCAGCTCCGGATAGAAACGATCTCAGGGGGAACGTGTCGGTCGGAGACGCGGGGGCATCGGCCAGGGTCACTGATTCATGTGTGTACGAGATTGTTAGCGAAGCCTTGGTGTGACGCGCGACGCGCTGCCACCGGAGAAGCGCACGCCATTGAGGGCGATGTCGGATACCGACACCGAGCTGAGTGGACCGAGGGCGCTGGCTGTGGAGAACGTCGCCTGAAACGAGACCCGGAACGTCGCGCGCTCGCAGTTGCCGCCGCCCACGTAGTACCCGATCCAGTATTCAGCCTTTAGCCCGGTCTGGACAGGGCACATGTTCGGTACTGACGACCCGGACCCATCGGTCGTCTCTTCACAGCCATGCGAACCCCGCCCGCACCCGTCGCCCCCGTCGTCGCGCCCGATCCGTTTCTCCTGCAGGCCGCGCGGTGCGTGGTCGGGCATGCCATGGGCTCGGCCGAGTTGCTCGAGCGCAACCTGCCGATCGATCTGGCGCAGGCGACGCGGCTCCTCCAGCAGCTGCAGTCCGTGGGGATCGTGGGGCCGCCCAATGGCGACACGTATCCGGTGCTCGTGCATGGCATGGAGGCGGCGCGCATGATCGATGCGGTGGTCAAGCCGCGGTCGACGGGAGTGCCGACGCCGGTGGCGGTGCCGACGCCGAGTGCGGGGTCACCGTGGCCGGCGCCGGCGGCCGGAGCGGCGGCGGCGCCGGCCAGGTCGCTCGAGGCGATCCTCGCGGATCTCGATGCGATGATCGGGCTCACGCAGCTCAAGGGCGAAGTGCGGAGTCTGACCAACCTGCTCAAGGTGCGGGCGATGCGGGTGGCGGCGGGGTTGCCGGCGTCGACGGTCTCGTTGCACGCGGTGTTCAGTGGGAACCCGGGGACCGGGAAGACCACGGTGGCGCGGATCCTGGCCGAGATCTACCGGGCGCTCGGGTTGCTCTCGTCGGGGCAACTCATTGAGACGGATCGCTCAGGGCTCGTCGCGGGGTATGCGGGGCAGACGGCGATCAAGGTGCATGAGGTCGTGGACAGTGCCGTCAACGGTGTGCTGTTCATCGACGAGGCGTATTCGTTGACCGGCGAAGGGCCGGGGGACGATTACGGGCATGAAGCCGTCGATACGCTCGTCAAGCTCATGGAGGACAAGCGTGACGTGCTGGCGGTCGTGGTGGCCGGGTATGAAGATCGGATGACCGATTTTCTCAATGCCAACCCTGGGCTCCAGTCGCGCTTTAACCGGTTCCTGCATTTCGCCGATTACACGCCGGATGAACTATGCGCCATCTTCGCCAAGCTCGCCGCCAAGGGGCAGTACGCGTTGACCGATGAGGCCACGGCGGCGGTACAGGCGACGCTCACGGCGTCGTACACTGCGCGTGACGAGCGATTTGGCAACGCGCGCGAGGCGCGCAACCTGTACGAGCGGCTCGTCGAACGGCAAGCTGACCGGTTAGCGTCGGTGGCCGCCCCGACGCGCGCGCAGCTCTGTACCATCGAGAAGGTCGACGTCACAGCCTCGCAGTGATTGGTCGGCGACGGTGCGCGGCTGGGCGCGCCTGGGGGCCGATTCCAAGTAACGACGGATACTCCGGGAGCGGTTAGGTCCGCCGGCATCCCGCCGGCATCGCTTGCGTGAGGGCACGCGGGTAGCTTTTTCGGCACATATGCGCATGCGGTCTGTTCGCATTATTGGTGTGCCGCTCGACCTCGGGGCCAGTCGCCGCGGGGTCGACATGGGTCCGTCAGCGCTCCGTATCGCGCGGCTCGTCGAGCGGCTGGAGGCGATCGGCTACACGGTCGAGGACGGCGGTAACCTGATTGTGTCGCAACGCGAGCAGCTCACTGCGTGTGGGCGCGATGCCCTCAGCGCGATCGCCGACGTCTCGCGTGAGCTGGCGGCGGCGACGGCCGATGCGGTGCGCGCCGGTGCTATCCCGCTCGTGCTGGGCGGTGATCACTCATTGGCCATGGGATCCGTGGCCGGCGTGGCGACGGCGCTGGCCGAGCGTGGCGAGGCGCTCGGCGTGATCTGGCTCGATGCGCATGGCGATATCAATACGCCGGAGACGAGTACGAGCGGCAACGTCCACGGGATGCCGGTCGCGCATCTGCTGGGGATGGGCGATCCGCGGCTGGCGGGGATTGCCACGCCGGCGCCGGCGGTCACGCCGGAGCATCTGGTGATGGTCGGGCTCCGTGACCTCGATCCGCCCGAGCAGATGCACATTGGACGCCTCGGGATCACGGCGTTCACGATGCGCGACATCGACGAGCGTGGTCTCAAGAGCGTGATGGCCGAAGCGATCGCCATCGCCGGTCACGAGACCGGTGGGATTCACGTGTCGTGCGATCCTGACTGGATCGACCCCATGGATGCGCCCGGCGTCGGCACGCCCGTGCGCGGCGGGGCGACGTATCGGGAAGGGCATCTGGCGTTGGAGATGGTCGCCGACTCGGGCCGGCTCGTCGCCATGGATCTGGTGGAGATCAACCCGGTGCTCGACGAACGCAATCGCACGGCGGGGCTGGCGGTCGATCTCATTGTGAGCGCGTTTGGCAAGCGCATACTGTAGCGCCGCCGATGCGTCGATCGCATCGGCGGCGCCCGCGCCTCAATCCGTCGTGCGTCTGAACAACAAGTCGTAGACGAGCGGTCCCGGGAGACGATGGCTTGTCACCGTGACGCGGAGCCGGAGGCGTTCGCCCCCGCCCGAGAACAAATAGGCGTTCTGCCGCACGCCGTCCGGGGCCGCGATGAGCTGCGACACGGTGTCGCCCTGGACCATCGCGTGGACTTGGTAGGTCTCGTGCGTGAGTGAGCTTTGCCACGGCACCGTTGCCCCGTCCAGGGGCGTGACGACCGGCGTGCCCCCGTCGAACGCCACGCCGAGCGTGTCGCCGACCACGGTGACTTTCACGTCCTGGGGCGTCGGGTTGGTCGCGTTCAACCGTCCCCGGGCGATCGGGCGTGTAATGAAGCTCATGGGCTCGACCGTGCGATTGACGGCGTTGCGGACATCGTCGCTCGAGTCGGCCGCGATGATATAGGAGTACGACCCTGCCGGCGGCAGCGACGTCGCAGGCTTTGACGGCGCCGCGGAGTCGGCGGCCTGGGGCTGTGTTGCCGGTGTAGTGGACGTTGTCGGTTGGGCGTGGGCGGTGGACGCCATGACCGCGCCCGTGAGCGCGCCCAGGACGGTCCCGGCGAGCGCGCCGATCAAGCCGAGCGCTCGGGGCGCCGGCCGGGCGCGGGCGATGATAATGAGGGCGGCCATGGTGAGGAGCGACAGGGCGGGCGGCCGATGGAGCACGACGACCTCGGTCCCCGCCGCGCCGACCATCAGCGGGACGAGGCCGAGCGCCGCACGCCGAGCCATGGTGGGGATGGCGAGGAGCACCGCGCCGACCAGCTCGACGGAGCCGACCGCGTAGCGGAACCACTCGCCGAAGCCGATCGTATGGAACAGCGCGACCGCGGGCGGGACCCCGAGGAGTTTCCCGCAGCCGGCGCCGAAGAAGACCAGGGCCACGCCGAGCCGGAGCGCCGTGGACGGCGTGGTCGCTCGAACGCGTGCTGGCATCGTGGGGTGCACGTTCGTCATAGGCGTTCGCCTAAATCCGGTAGCGCGCCGAGACGCGCCAAGTGGTGAGATCGGCGGGCGTCGAATAGACCTGGGCGCCCACATCGAATGCCTTGAGGATTCGGCAATCGACGCCGCCGAACACCGAGGCGCGGCGCAGGTCGCGCTCGACCAGGGTGTGATCGGTGGCACCGAGTGCGCTGGTGAAGCCCACTTGGAGGTG
Source organism: Gemmatimonadaceae bacterium (assembly GCA_035569435.1). Taxonomy (GTDB): domain Bacteria; phylum Gemmatimonadota; class Gemmatimonadetes; order Gemmatimonadales; family Gemmatimonadaceae; genus DASRDS01. Next base: position 5,923 of record DATMNB010000247.1, on the reverse strand, counting down.
TGGGGAAAGCCAGGTGTAGCCCGCGCCCGAGTAGACGGTGATGCGGTCGTCGGCGACGGGCAGGTTGTAGGAGATCGTCCCGTCACCGCCCGCGGACCGAGGGGCGAACGTATCGTTCGACGGCTTGGTCCCGTAGCACGGTTGGTTGGGATCGGTGAGCTGCAGGGATTCTTTGGGACAGGTGATCGGCCCCTTGGTGATGCCGACCGTGAAATCGCCGCGCGCCTCGACGAGCACGCGCGGGATGACCTGCCTCGTATACAGGAGCGCGACGCTACCAAAGTTGGGCTGCGCCCGGTCGACGGTGACGGGTGGGAGATAGCTCCCCTCGAGCGCGAAGCCCAACGGCAGCCCGATGGTGACGCGCGGCCTGGGGAGCACCGGGGCCAGATGGGTCCCCTCCTGCTTGGCCTCGAAGCAGAAGCTCGTGTGATTGAGCGAGGCGCTCGGCGATGGAATGCCGGTCACCTCGAACGAAACGGCGACGTGGAACGGCGCCAGCAGCATCGGTCCGTTCGCTGGCGCGAAGACGATCGGCGCCTCGTAGAAGGCGAGGAGCCGCGCCTCGTTGCTGCCTTGCGGCGGCACGCACGGTACCTGCGCGTGCAGCGTGCTGGTGCCCGAGAGCAACACCAGCAGCAACGAGGCCAGAACGACGACCCACTGCCCCACGCGTGAAGAAGCGTGAGTGCTCACTTGACGACGACCGTCCCTGTCATGAAGGGGTGAATGCTGCAGTGATAGTTGAACGAGCCCGCGGTCGCGAACACGCGCATCGAATCCGCGTTGGCGACGCCGCCGGCAGCGATGGAGCTGATGTTGGCCGGCGAACCTGGCGTGTCGAACGTGACCGTGTGCGCGACGTTCTGGAACACGTACGTGACCGTGGCGCCCACCGCGACAGTGTCAGGCGTCGGCGTGAAGAAGTACGGGTTGGCCGCCCGCGACGTCGACACCAGGGGAGCGGTCGAGTACGGGTTGCCACCACCACCACCCATCGTGCTCGTACCCGTCGCGGTGATCGTCGTGCTGTGGCCGGACACGGGGCCGCCACCGGTGTTGCCGCCGCCGGAGGAGCCGTTGCCCGAGCTGCCGCAGGCTGCTGCCGTGACAACTGCCGTAGCCATCGTGAGCGCCTTGAGTGCATTAATCGTGTGCTGCCGCATGCCGTGTTCTCCTCGACGAGGTCGTGTGTGAATTGACGTGCTGAATACCACTCGGTACTCGCCGGAACGTGACCGGGGGTCAGCGGCGGCGATACCGATTTGGGGTGAACGACAGATCCAGTGGGGCGAACGCCCGAACTTGCGGGCCAGTGGGCGAGATCCGGCGGGCCGCGCGCGCACGCGGCGACTACGGGGACGCTAGAGCGACCCCGACAAAAATGCCTGGACGGCGGCACGATACCGGCGGCCCGTCGTGAGCTTGGTGCCGTCGGTGAGGACGATCGCGTATTCGCCGCCGAACCACGGCTGGATCTCGCGAATGCGATCCGTGTTGACGAGCGTCGAGCGGTGGACGCGGAGGAAGAGGCCGGGCGGGAGGCGTTCGGCGAGGTGTGTCAGCGTGTCGCGCACGACCAGGGTCTCGCGGCCCGTGTGGAGGCGCACGTGGTTGTCGAGCGCCTCGACCCAGTCGATGGTGCCCGGCGCGATGAACAGCGTGCGGCCCTCGAGCTTGAGGGCGAGGCGCGTGACGAGCGCGGCCAACTGCGTGCGGCCGCCGCCGCCTGCATCCTGGCCGACGCGGCGTTTGGCGCGGCGGAGGGCTTCGGTGAAGCGGTCGCGTTCGACCGGCTTGAGGACGTAGTCGACGGCGTGCAGGTCGAACGCGCTGACGGCGTGAGCGTCGGACGCCGTGATGAACACGGTCACGGGCATCCGGTCGGCGCCGACGGCGCGGACGACGCCCAAGCCATCGAGCTCCGGCATCTGGACATCGAGGAGGACGATGTCGGGGTCATCGCGGACGATCGCCGTGACGGCGTCGCGGCCGTTGGCGCATTCGCCGGCGAGGACGAGGGCCGGGTCGTCGGAGACGAGCTCGCGCAGCCGGGCGCGCGCGAGGGGTTCGTCGTCGACGATGAGCACACGGTGGACGGGGGTCATAGGCGGGGCGATCATGAGGCGCTCATGTGTGGAACGGCAGCTCGATGGTGACCGTGTAGCCGGCGTTGGGGCCCGTCATGACGCGGACGCGGTGCGACTCACCGTATAGGTACTGCAGGCGCGCGCGCGTGTTCCGGAGCCCGACGCCCTCGCTGGACGGCATGGCGGGGGCGCCGACGCCATCGTCGGAAACGCAGAGGCTCAACCAGCCGCCGAATCGGACGGCGCGCACGTCGATGGTACCGCCGTCGGCTTTGGGGCCGATCCCGTGCTTGATCGCGTTCTCGACGAGCGGCTGGAGGATGAGGCTGGGCACCAGCGCGCCGTGCAGCGACGGATCGGCCGCGACGTGGATCGTCAAGCGATCCTCGAAGCGGATGCGTTGGATGTCGAGATAGTGGCCAAGGAGTTGGAGCTCGCGCTCGAGCGACACTTCGTGGTCGACGGGCGTGTCGAGGGAGAGGCGGAGCAGGGCGCCGAGGGCGCTCACGGTGCGTTCGGCCGCCGGTGGGTCGGGGCGGATCAACGCGGTGATCGCGTTCAGGGCGTTGAACAGAAAGTGCGGGTGGAGTTGATGCTTGAGGCGTTGGAGCTCGGCGCGGGCGAGCTCGATCTCGAGTCGTTGTTGGGCGCGGGCGGTCTCGTCGTAGCGGAGGCCTAAGCGTTCGTGCCAGGCGGTCGCATAGACGGCAATGGCGCCGGCGATGGCGAGGAGGAGGAGCTTGGCGCTTTCATCGAGGGGCGAGATGCCCGCGCCCATGGCCGCGAAGAGGGGGCTGGCGGTGATCGCCACGCGGCCCGTGGCGATGACAAAGGCGACGAGGGTGCCGTATTCGACGACGGTGAGGCCGGCGATGGCCGCCGCGACGCGGGGTGAGGACGTGACCGGGCGGGCGGCGAGCACGGCGAAGTACACGAGGAACATCGGGGCCTTGAGCGCCAGCGCGGCGGACTGCGTGAGGGCGTAGCCCGCCATGCTGGCGGTGATGGCCGTCACGTCCACCACGGGGTTGGCGAGGGCCAACCAGCGAGGGAGTCGGTCCTGGCGATACCACAGGACATATTGCCAGGTGGTCCAGCCGAGTGTCACGACGAGGATCGTGACGTTGACCCAGCGGATGCGGGCGGTGAGGGCTGGGGCATAGGCGATGGCGGCGACGGCCAGCAGCGCCAGCACGCCGAATCGCACGGCGTTGAGCTGCCGCTCGGCGCGGTCGCGGAGCTCGTCCAGCGGGGTGGCGATGGGCTGCGCCAAGGGCGGCACGGGTGGCGACTGGGCTGGCGACGTTGAGGCCGGCGTCGACCCCACGGAGCGGGCCCCGTCGACGCTGGGAGTGCGGGGGGTGCCACGTGGGGCGCCGTACCCGGTCGCGGTTGGCGCTTCTGCGGGTCGGATGGGCACTAGGTATAGTGGGAACATCCCACAAGGTCTGTCTTGAACGTCACCTCGCGTTTAGCTCAGAATCAACTGCCAATCAACTGCGGGCATGCAACGGCGCGGCTTGACGCGGCAGCCGGCCTCGACTGAAACTGCTGGGCGGATCTGGGGTACGGGGGTTACCGGCTGTCCTCTTTACCAGACTTGTTCGTCACATCTGGTAAGTTTCCGCAGGGTGGGTCGGCACCGTCCCGTTTCGGAGTTGGAGGTCGTACGTCGTTGCTGTCTTCGTCCCCCGCGTTGCATCGCGGACAGTTCTTCGGTCGCGTGGTTGCGCGGACCGACGTGGCCGGTCTCGTGCTGAGCGAGACGCGGCATGTGCCACATGGAGCGGTGCCGGCGCACGCGCATGATGGTGCGTTGGTGACGCTGGTGCTCGACGGGTCGTTCGCCGAGCGTGTGGGGCGGCGTACGGATAGTGTCGAGCCGGGCATGGTGGTGTTTCATCCCGCGGGGGAGTCGCACGCCAACCGGTTCAACGGCGGTGGGGCGCACTGCTTCAACGTGCAGCTCGGCGACGAGTGGTTGGCGCGCGCGGTCGAAGGCGGCGTGTCGACGCAGGATCGGGTGACGTGTCCTGATCCGGCCGTGTCGGGGCGGGCGTTGGCGCTCTGGCGTGAGAGTGTGTCGGGTGATGCGGTGCCACTGGCGCTCGAGGGGCTGGCGGTCCTGTTGTTGGCGGCGGTGCTGCCGGGGTCGCGGCCGATCTCGCCCAAGATGCCGAGCTGGTTGCCGCGGGCGATCGAGCAGCTGCGGTCGTCTGTGACGTCGCCGCCGCCGATCCGGGCGTTGGCGGCCGAGGCTGGCGTGCATCCGGTGTATTTCACGCGGGCGTTCCGGGCGGCGGCGGGGTGCACACCTGGCGAGTACATCCGGCGGTATCGGATCGAGTGGGCGTGTGCGCGGTTGCGGGGGTCACGCGCGCGGCTGTCCGACATTGCGCAGTCGGCGGGGTTTGCCGATCAGTCGCATTTCACGCGGACGTTCCGGCGGATCGTCGGTGTGACGCCTGGGGCGTATCGGCGGGCGGTGGGGCAGGGGTGACGTAGGGCACCACCACCCGGCTTCACCGAGGGGTGGCGCCCAACTTGCGTTTGGAGGGCGCGGATCATGTCCCCCAAGCGCGCGGGCGCCTTCGTGGCGCCGACCATCATGCCGAGTCGCGTCACGCCGAGCCACGTCGTGCAGTTCTACGAGCACGAGCGCCATCTGAGCGTGGTGGTGGCTGATTTTCTCCTGGCCGGGCTCGCGGCAGGGCAGCCCACGGTGGTGATGGCGACCGAGTCGCATCGACGGGCGTTTGCGCGTCGGGTGCGGACGAGCGGGCCCTGTGTGTGGCTCGACGCGCGTGAGATGCTCGGGACGTTCATGGTCGGGGCGACGCCGGATCGAGAGCGGTTCCGGGCGGCGATCGGTGGGGTGCTCGAGCGGAGTCTGCAGCAGAGTGGGCAGGACACCGTGTGGACGTACGGCGAGATGGTCGACGTGCTCTGGAAGGATGGGAACGTCGAGGGGGCGCTGCGGGTGGAGGAGCTCTGGAACGAGCTCGCGTTGACGCATCGGTTCGTGCTCCTGTGCGCCTACGGGATCGGGAACTTCTCCAAGGCATCGGACGCGGGGGACATGGCACGGCTGTGCCAGGCGCATGGGCGGGTGGTGCCGACGGAGACGTATACCGAGTTCGACGAGGCGTCAGGGCTGCGCGAGATTGCGTTGCTGCAGCAGCAGGCGCGGGCGCTCAAGACGGAGATCGCGGATCGGGTGGCGCTCGAGGGGCAGTTGCGCGATGCGCTCGCGCGGGAGCAGGAGGCGCGGGTGGAGGCCGAGGCTGCGGTGCGGGCGAAGTCGGATTTTCTGACGATCATGAGTCATGAGCTGCGGACGCCGCTCAATGCGATTGGTGGGTATGTGCAGCTGGTCGAGATGGGGGTGCATGGGGGGCTGACCGATGCGCAGCGTGATGCGCTGGCGCGGGTGCAGCGGAGCCAGCGGCATCTGCTCTCGCTGATCAATCAGGTGCTGAACCTGGCGCGCATCGAGGGCGGGCACGTCGAGTATGAGTTGGAGTCGGTGGCGCTTGGGCCGCTGGTGGCGGACATCCAGCTGATCGTCGAGCCGATGTTGTTGGCGAAGGCGCTGACGTGTGAGAGCACGCCGGAGGCGTCTTTGGTCGTGCGGGCGGACTGCGAGAAGTTGCAGCAGATTCTGCTCAACCTGCTCAGTAACGCGATCAAGTTCACGCCGGCGGGTGGGCGGATCGTGATTGACGCGGCGGCGTGTCCGGGTGTTCCCGCGATGGTGGCGATCCGGGTGCGGGATACGGGGATCGGGATTCCGTTGGGGAAGTTGGACGGCATCTTTGCGCCGTTTGTGCAGG
>DATMNB010000246.1:0-30018 GCA_035569435.1 Gemmatimonadaceae bacterium | reverse complement strand
AAATACAGATTCCGCTGACCGATGAGCGCGCCAAAGTCGATGTCGACCGTGCCCCGCACGCGGTTCCAACTGACGAATCGCTCGGATTTCTCGCCCGTGACGTTTGACAGGTGGTCGGCGACGTACTGAAAATCAAACCGCACGCCGTGCTCGAGCAGCCGCGTCCGCTCGCCGCCCCAATTCCCAAAGAGATGGCCGTGCGGCCCCTGCCCCGTCTCGCGGCTGTCCGGACCCGGGACCGGTCCCTGTTCCAGAATCTGCGCGGAGACCGGACAGACGCACGCACTGAAGATCGACCACAGGAGCCACAGCGCGCGCATCTGTCGGCGGCACAGTACGCGTTCAGGACGACCAGGCTTCTCCCGCTTCGTTCACGTACTCCGGCTTGTACACGTGCTTGCGGATGAACTTCACCATGTCAGTCGGCCGGTCCACCCTGGCCAGGCCGCCGTCGAACACCAACTTCGCCACCCGTGCGGCCGTCTGGATCTCGGCCTCGAGAATATTCGACTGCAACGGATACAGGAGCCCCTGCTTGAGCAGATCCGCCGGCACCTGATCCGCCACCGCCTGGCCGGCTTCGATGAACATCTCGTCCGTGACCCGCTTCGCCTGCGTGGCAAAGATCGCCATGCCGATCGCCGGAAAGATGTAAAAGTTGTTCGCTTGCCCCGGCATGAACGTCTGGCCATTGTACTGGACCGGCGGGAACTGCACGCCGGCCGCATAGATCGCCTTCCCCTTGGACCATGTGTACGCCTGCTCCGCCGTGCACTCGGCGTGCTCAGTGGGGTTGGACAACGCCAGAATGACCGGACGTGGATTGATCCGTGCCATGGTCTCGACGACTTTCTGGTTGAACGCGCCGCCAATCGTGCTGACGCCGATGATCGTGGTGGGCTTGATGCTCTCAATCGCGGCGACGAAATCCCGCGTCGGCGCGTGCTGATGCGCGTACGGCAACTGGAAATCGAACAGATCCTTCCGGTTCGTCTCCAGCAGACCGTTGACGTCGAACATCCAGACCCGCGACTGGGCGTCTTTGAGCGACATGCCTTGCGCGACCAACGCCGAGCAGAGCAGGTCGGCCAGACCGATGCCAGCCGAACCCGCGCCAAGGAACAGGTGCGTCTCGTCCTTGAGCTTCGTGCCCTTGATCTTGCACGCGTTGATCATCCCCGCCAGCGTGATCCCCGCCGTGCCTTGCACGTCGTCATTATAGACGCAGTACTTGTCGCGGTAGCGCTGGAGCAGGTGCACGGCATCCGTCCCCGTCCAGTCCTCGAAGTGGATGCAACACTTCGGGAACACCTCCTGGACCGCCTCGACGAACTCATCGACAAACGAGTACAGCTCCTCCGTCGGCGGACGCGTCCGGCGCATCCCCAGATACAACGGATCATGCAGGTATTGCTCGTTGTTCGTGCCCGCGTCGAGATACATCGGCAGGAGGTACTGGGGTGGCACACCGGCGCAGGCCGTGTAGAGCTGGAGCTTGCCGATGGGAATGGGTGCGCCGTTGGCGCCGAGGTCACCAAGACCGAGGATCCGGCCTCCGTCGGTGACGCAGATGAACCGGATGTCGGTCTGCGGCCAGTTCCTCAGAATGTCCTTCACCTTCCCGCGCCGCGTGATCGAGAGATACATGCTCCGCGTGTCGCGGTAGATGTGGCTGAACTTGAGGCACGCTTCGCCGATGGTCGGGTCGTACACGATCGGGAGAAATCGGGTCGGGTCCGACATGACGGTGCGATAGAACAGCGTTTCGTCATGGTCGAGCAGGGCGGCGAGGTAGATGTAGCGGTCGAGGTCCGTGTGCAGCTCGCCGAGCTGCACCATGACGCGTTGCAGCTGAGTGTCCTCGGTCTCGACCACGTCGGGCAGGAGGCCCACAAGGCCCAGTGCTTGCTTTTCGGCTTCAGTAAACGCAGTTGCCTTGTTGTGCACGGGATCGTGAAGCAGTTCAATGCCGCGCTCGGCGATCGTTGCCATGGTGATGGTCCCCCGTTGTGTGAATTACGCGGTGGCGACGTACGGTTGCGTCATTTTCACTGGATCGACGACGCGGTTGAACACCTCCTCCGTCACGAAGCCCAGCTCGAGCGCGGCCGCCTTCAACGTGAGGTCGTTGTCCATCGCGTGGTGCGCGATCTTCGATGCCTTGTCGTACCCGATCACCGGCGACAGCGCCGTGACGAGCATCAGGGAGTTGTCCACGTACTCCTTGATCTTTTTGACGTTCGGCTTTGTCCCTTCGATCAGGAACTTGCGGAAGTTCGTGCACCCATCCGTCAGAAGCGTGATGGAATGCGTAAGGTTGTAGATGAGCAGCGGCTTGTAGACGTTCATCTCGAGGTACCCGCTCGCCCCACCAAAGCCCACCGCCACGTCGTTGGCCATCACCTGCACGGCAATCATCGTCAACGCCTCGGCTTGCGTCGGATTGACCTTGCCCGGCATGATGGACGAGCCTGGCTCGTTCTCCGGGATCTGCAACTCGGCGAACCCCGCCCGCGGGCCACAGGACATCAACCGGATGTCGTTGGCGATCTTGTAGAGCGACACGGCGAGCGTGCGGAGCGTGCCGGAGAATTGCACTAGGGCGTCGTGCGCGCCCTGCACCGCGAACTTGTTCGGCGCGCTCACAAACGGCAGCCCGGTGAGCTTGGCGATCTCGGCCGCCGCAGCCTCGCCAAAGCCAGGCGCCGAATCGATGCCGGTCCCCACCGCCGTGCCGCCGAGCGCGAGACGGTAGACACCCTTGAGCGCGTCCTCGATCCGATCGAGGTCGTCTGTGAGCATGCCCGCGTACCCTGACCACTCCTGCCCGAGCGTGAGTGGCGTCGCGTCCTGCATGTGCGTGCGGCCGATCTTCACGATCGTCTGCCACTGCGCCACCTTGGCAGCGATCGCATCGCGCAGTTCCTTGACCGCCGGGATCAGCCGTTGCTTCACGTTCGTCGCCACCGCGATGTCCATCGCCGAGGGGAACGTATCATTGGATGACTGCGACATGTTCACGTGATCGTTCGGATGCACGGGGGTCTTGCTCCCGAGCGGCGTGCCGGCGAGCTGGCTGCAGCGGTTTGAGATCACCTCGTTCATGTTCATGTTGAATTGCGTGCCGCTGCCGGTCATCCACACGTGCAGCGGGAACATGTCCGCATGCTGTCCAGCCAGTATCTCGTCACACACCTGCACGATCAACCTGTGCTGTTGATCGTCGAGTCGTTTGGCCGCGCGGTTCGCGTTTGCCGCGGCTTTTTTCAGGATGGCGTACGCGGCAATCATCTCGCGCGGCATGAGGTCCGCGCCGATGCTGAAGTGCTCGAGCGATCGCTCGGTCTGGGCACCCCAGAGCTTGTCAGCGGGGACATCGACTTCGCCGAGACTATCGGTTTCCTCTCGTACCTCCGTCATGGTCTGTATCATTGTACAGCGCGCCTCGATGGGAGTGATCGAGCGCGTCGCCGCACATTGCGTGCCTTGTGCTTATCTGCTCGATGCGCTGACCATCACCGTCGCCGTGAGCGGCGTGTTCTCCGACGAATCGCCGAGGTAGACGACAAACCGCCCTGGATCGGTGCGCCAGCGTCGCGCCTTGATGTCCCAGTAGGCGAACGCCCGCGCGTCGAGCGGAAGCTCGACATGCCGCGTCTCACCCGGAGCGAGCCGGACTTTCTTGAAGCCCTTGAGCTCCTTGGCCGGACGCTTGACGCGCGCCGATGGGTCACCGATGTACACCTCCGCCACCGCAGCGCCGGCGTGGGCGCCGGTGTTGGTGACATCGAACGACACGCCGCGCGGCGTCGCCGCCAGATGACTGAAGGCGAACGTCGTGTACGACAGGCCGTAGCCAAATGGGAATCGCGGCTTGGTCGACGCACCGACATAGTACCGGTAGCCGACGAACACGCCCTCGGAATACGTGACGTGCGGCTCAGCGGTCCCGACGCCCGACGTCGGGTAATAGCTGTCGTGCGTCGGATTATCCTCCCACCGCCGCTCAAAGCTCACCGGCAGCCGCCCTTCCGGATCCGTCGCCCCAAACAACACCTGGGCGACCGCCGTCCCGCCCTCCTGGCCGGGATACCACGTATGGAGCACGGCTGGCACGTGATCGATCCACGGATCCATGGCCACATTGCCTCCGGCCGTCACCGTCACCACCGTCCGCTTGTTGGCCGCCGCCACCGCCTCGATCAAGGCATCCTGGCCAAACGGCAATGCGAACGTGCGGTCGGTCCCCTCCCCTTCGGTGCTCGGATCAAAGCCAACCGCCACGATGGCCGCATCGGCACGGGACGCGATACGCGCCGCCTCCGGATCCACGAGCGTCGCCATCGAGCGGATCCCCAACCCCGCGCGCACGGTGCGGCCACGCGGCGTGAACGCGAGCTGGACGTGGACGGGACGACCGGCGGTGAGCGGCAACTCGACCCAATGCGGCGTGTGCCCCTCCTGATCTCGCTCCTCGTAGACGAGCGCATCATCGATCGTCAGCCGGTACGCACAGTCTCCCTCGACGAGGACGAGATGCATGCCGGACCTGTCGGGCGTGAACGACGCGGCCCACCGGGTCGTCGTCATCACGTCCCGCGGCAGCAACGGCTCCTGTACGACGTTTGGCGCCGTGTCGACGTGAAAGACGGTGTTCTCGTAGAGGTCCATCGCGCTGGGCAACCCGCGCACATACAGCACGTGGCCCGAGTCGCCCAGATAGTCGGTGATCCCCTGGAGAATGCTCACGGGGGCGAACGATTCGATCGTCGCGCTGCCACCCGCGCTGGCCCGCGCCGGCCACGCATCGGGTCCGATGACGGCGATCGTCCGCGCCCGGGTCGCGTCGAGCGGGAGGGCGTTCCCGTCGTTCTTGAGGAGAACGATGCTCTCGCGCGCCGACTGGAGCGCCACCTCACTGGCGGCCCGACTATAGGCCGGGATCCCCAGGTCGGTCTGATCGTGATCCAGAAACCCAAACCGAATCGCCGTACGCAGGATGCGCCGGACCTTGTCATCGATCGTCGCGGTCGTGACCGTCCCCTGCTGCACGGCCGGCAACAACGTCGCCCGATTCATGAACTTGCCCCACGGCATTTCCAGATCGAGGCCAGCGTTGGCGGCGGCGACCCCATCGTAGGTCGCGTCCCAGTCCGACATCATGATCCCGTCGAACCCCCACTCGTGCTTCGCGATCGAGTCGTTGAGCCAGGCATTCTGCGTCAGATGCACGCCGTTGAGCAGGTTGTACGAGTCCATGATGGCCCCGACGTGCGCCTCTCGGACGGCGGCTTCAAACGCCGGCAGATAGATCTCGCGCAGCGTCCGCTCGTCCATGTCCGAGCTCAGTCGATGGCGGTCGTACTCGGAGTTGTTGGCCGCGAAGTGCTTGACGGTGGCAATGACCCCCTGCCCCTGCACGCCCGTGATGTACCCGACGGTGGTGCGGGCGGCGAGAAATGGATCTTCGCCGAAATACTCAAAGTTCCGTCCGTTCATCGGCGCTCGATAGATGTTGACGCCGGGGCCAAGCAGGAAGTGCACCCCCCGTGCGCGCGCGTCGCGGCCGATCGACGCGCCGACGCGCTGGGCCAGCTCGGGGTCCCACGCCGCCGCCAACGCAATGCCCGCGGCATAGCCCGTGGTTGGTCCCCAGGTGCGCACGCCGAGCGGGCCGTCCGACATCTTGAGCTGCGGCCACCCCGCGGAGGGAACCTCGCGGATGAACATCGGGTCCACGCCGCCGATCAGATCGATCTTCTGCTCGAGCGTCAGCTTGGCGAGAATCGCCTCGACCCGCGCATCAGCCGACGTCTGCGCGCCCCCAACACGCGACACGACGTGCGACAGAATCAGGAGGGCCAGGGGGACAGTACGGGCAACGACACGAGCTGACACTGAGCCTCCGCTCGACAAGTTATTGACCTGTAGTGACCCCCCAAAATATGCCGGCCCCAGCCTTCGGGCCAACGCCTCCAGGAGGCGGTCGCACGCGGGGGAAGGAGGAGACACGCTCCCCCTTCCCCCGCTCCCCTGTTCCGATCAGTGACTGATGGCGATCAGTGACTGATAGCGATCAGTGGCTGATGGCAAAGAAATACGCGCCGACAACCGGGCCCCTGGGCGGCCGGCTCCCAGGCGCTGGCGGCGGCGATCCCGGAGCGGGCGCCGGCGCCGGACCGTACTCGGGCTGAAACAGATACGCCACGTGCTTGACCGGATCGACCGCGATGGTCTTCGCCCCAGCCATCGTCGTGACCGTCGCCACCACGGTGTATTTGTCCGGCCCGTCTATATGCACGATCGTCACACTGCTGTCCCGCCCAGCCGGAATATAGAGCAGCTTCTGCGACGCATCGTACCCGAGCGCGTCGACGCCATCGCCGTTCGCGATCGTCGCCACAATCTTGCCCGACGCGGGATCGACCACGACCGACGTCTTGCTGCACCCGGAGACGATCCGATTCGCGGACCGATCGAATGCGATCCCCGTCGGCCCCTCGCACGGCGCCATCGGCCACGACGCAAGCGCCTTCATGGACTTGAGGTCGATCACCTGCATGGTGCTCTTGCCCTCGTTATTGACAAAGAGCTTCCCCTTCCCATCACTCGCCGCACCCTCCGGCGCGTTGTCCTCCAGCTCGGTCGTCCCGACGATGTCCCCCGTCTTGGGATCGAGCGCGATGGCCGTCCCGATCGGCTTACTGTGATTGGTGAGGATGATCCGGTCCGAGAAATCCTCGTACATGATCCCGTCCAGACCGCCCGTCTTCACCGGGATCTTCTTGACTACCGCCAACGTCTTGAGGTCGAACATCGTCACGCTGGAGTCACCGCCATTCGTGATGAACCCGTGCCCGGACTTTGGCGCGAGCGCGATCCCGTGCGTGTGCGGCGTGTCAGGGATATCACCGATCACTTTACCGGTCGGCCCATCGATCACCATCACGTGCGTCCCGCGCGACACAAAGACGCGGCCCGTCCCAGGTTCCGCGGTCAAGTAATCCGTGCCGCCATCACCTCCAACACTGACCTTGGCGACCTTGAAGGTTTGTGCGTGCCCAACGGTCGCGTGGGCGAGGGTCACAGCGAGAAGGGCCGCTGGTGCAAGCAGCGCGTGTCTGGTCATACGGTCCTTGGGCAATGGATATGGTTCTCGATGTTCAGGAAGGCTCGCCGAAAATCTGCCCTCCCAAGCTGTCAACAGCCTTACAAAGGCTGTTGACAGCCTTACAAAAGCGGCGCGCGTCGGCGATCGATCATGCCGTCGTGCTGGCCGCCAGATCGCGAACGGCACCTTGCAGCTTCCGAACCGTGCTCGCACTAGCGACCGTGCCCGCATCGCCGTCCAACTGCGTCGCCAGCGCCGTCAGCGCGTCGCGGCGCTTGTCCCCCGACGCCTTCTCGGCCGCCGCCAGCCCACGCCGCAGCGCGGTGATGCGATCGGCGCTCAGGCTCTTATTGCGCTCGAGCTGATCGACATACGCGCGCGCCAGCGCGAAACTCGCTGGCCACACGAACTGTGGCTGCCCCTGGACATTGAGTTCGCTGAAGCGGACCGTCTTGGCCGCATCGATCTCATTCTGGCTCACCCATGGACTCGCCGTCAGCTCCAGCACGTCGAGGCCGCGCCCGATCTCCGAGCCGACGATGACGCCATTGTACCAGTACGCTGACCATTCCCCAGCATCGCCCATCTGCGTCGAGTCCACCGGCCCGCGATCGAAGAACGCGATCTCCTTGGGGTGCGCCGCATCCGTCCAGTCGAAGACCGAGATGCCGCCCTGATACCACGCCTGCACCATGACGTCGCGCCCCGGGATCGGGATCAGCGACCCGTTGTGGGCGACGCAGTTCTCATATTTGGTCTGCACCGCCGGCAGCTTGTAATAGCTCTGGAACGTGAGCTTGTGATCGACGATCGTGAAGATGGCGTCCGCACCCCAGTTGCGGGGATCGGTGGCCCGACACTTCGGCTGCCCACCACCGCCCCACTCATCGGAGAACAGGAGCTTGGTGCCGTCGTTGTTGAACGTCGCCGAGTGCCAGTAGGAGAAGTTGGAGTCCGACACGGCGTCGAGGCGGACCGGGTGCGTCACGTCGCGAATGTCGAGCAGCATCCCGTAGCCTTCGCAGGCGCCGCCCGCCAGCCCGATCGCCGGGTAGACCGTGATGTCGTGGCACTGGCGGTTGGTCGAGTACCCTGTCCCAGCGTCGTCGCCCATCTGCTGTTTCACCATGTCCGGCAGCACGGCGCGCAGTTTCGCGCTGTCCGCAGCCGTCGGGGCGCCCGTGCCGCCGCGCTGCTTCACCATTCCCGCCAGGAGCTCGTTGGCGTTGTTGTCGGGGAGGATGAAGTCCATGCCCATGAACGACACGACATACTTGCCTTTGGCGCGCGCCGCGTCCAACTCGATCTTGTCCGCTTCCGCCTGCCCATGGTGCGGCGCGGCGGCCAGGCCGCTAAAGATGCGCGGCGTGCTGACGATCGCCGCCTGCTCCGGATGCGCCACCGGGATCTTCACCACCTCGATCCGGAAGAGCGCGGAGTTGGGATCCTTGTCCGGCGCCGTGTTCACGCAGCCGGCGAGCTCGCTCGGGCTTCTGAGCGGCGCCGAGCCGGAGATGTAGACATAGATGTTGTCATGGTCGTTGGGGTCGACCACGAGCGTGTGCGTGTGCGAGCCACGACACGTCTGGACGGTGGCGACCACCTTGGGATGGGCAATGTCGCTGATGTCGTAGACCCGGATGCCCAACAGCCGGTCGTGACTGACCGTGTCCTTGACGCCCTGCGCGCTGCAATCGATTCGACCCGACGTGCCTTCGCCAGACGTGATCAGCAGGTTCTTGTACACCGAGATGTCGCTCTGAGACTGCGGACAATAGTACGACGACGCGAGCGTCACGTGCGCCGGATCGGAGATGTTCCAGATTTGATAACCGGCGTAGCTCCCCTGAAGCGCATATGGCCCGCTGAACGCCAGATCGGAGTTGGTCTGATCCACGAACTTCCCCGTCGGCCGATTCTCGGACAACACGCGCATATGCCACATGGCCTGCGCGGCGTCGAACTTCCCTGCCCGGAGGCCGACCCTCGGGTCGGGGTTCGGCGCATCGGCCGTCTGGTTGGCGTCGAGCGGCGTCGGACGCGTGGTCACCGGGGACGAGATCGAGCGCGCGCACGCCGAAGCGGTGACGGCAATGGCGAGCAGCGCAATGCGTGACGACAGAGTGATCACTGGGGTGGCCCCTGGAAGGTAAGGACGAACAGCATCTTCTTCATGCGAGCGATCTCGGTGGTCTGATCGACGTTGACGTCGGATGCGAACTTGAACACCTTCTCGTCCTGCCCGGCGCCCTCCGTCTCGAACAGATCGTGCACCATGGTGACGGCGCCGGTGTGGTGCTGGATCATGAACGTCAGAAACAGGCGGTCGAACTCCCGTCCGCGCGCCGCGTCCAGCTGAGCCAGCTGCTCCTGGGTCAGCATGCCCGGCATCAGCATCTGATGCCCGCCCATCATCATCATGCCACTCGCCGACGTGTCCGGCACGGGCTGATGCCGATTTCGCAGCCACTGGCCCATCGTGGCGATTTCGTCCTGCTGCGAATTGATGATCCGCGCACTCAGCGTCTCGACGGACGGGCTGGCCCCATGGGTCGGCGCCCAGCGGGACATGACGATCGCCTGGGCGTGATGGTGGATCATGCCCTGCATGAATTGCACGTCAGCCGCGGTGTACGGCAGGCGGGCGCTGTCGGCCCTAGCCTTGGCCACCGCCGCCGCGTCAGCCGGCGACTGACCGCCGGCACGCGACCCGGCCACGGCGAGCAAAACCGCCGTGCCCATCGCCCAGAAAGACCATTGTGTCATAATCGCTACATGGTAGCAGCCGGCCCCGACGGGAGCAACAGACCGGACAACGATTCACCGTTCGCTGACGGATGTCACTTCCTCGGTGGCTGACCGTTACCGGCCCCACACGGAGCCCGGCGATTATGGCAGTTCTACCTGTGGCGACGCTGGACGCCTGATGCCAAGCCTTTGCATCCGGTACGCGAGCGATGTCCGCTTCATGCCGAGTCGCGCGGCCGCGCCATTACGACCACCGATGACCCACTGGCTGGCCTCGAGCGCCCGCAGGATGTGATCCCGCTCCACCAACGCAAGCCCATGCAGCGCCGCCGGGGCATCCTCATCCGAGGCAAGCGGCTCCAATTCCCCAATGGGCGCCCGCAGCACCCCGCCCGGCGAGAGAATCACCGCCCGCTCGATAAAGTTTTGCAGCTCCCGCACGTTGCCCGGCCAGGCATACCGGACCAACGCCTGCATCGTCTCCGTCGGGATGTCGTCGATCTGTTTGTTCATCCGCCGCGCGTAGTGGGCCGTGAAATGCCACACCAGCTCGGGAATGTCCTCCGCGCGCTGCCGGAGCGGCGGCACGCTGATCGGGAACACGCGCAACCGATAGTACAGGTCCTCGCGAAACGTCATCTGCTTGACCATCGCCGCGAGATCGCGATGCGTCGCCGCGATCACGCGGACATCGACCTTGTGCGTCCGATTGCTCCCCAGGCGCTCGAACTCCTGCTCCTGCAGCACGCGGAGCAACTTGGCCTGGAGCTCGAGCGGGATATCCCCCACCTCGTCCAGAAAGAGCGTGCCCTTGTTGGCCAGCTCAAAGCGCCCCGTCTTTTGCGCAATCGCCCCCGTGAACGCGCCGCGCTCATGGCCAAACAATTCGCTCTCCAACAGTCCGAGCGGGATCGCGGCGCAGTTCAGTTTGACGAACGGCCGCTCCCGGCGCCCGCTTAGATTATGGAGCGCCCGCGCGATGAGTTCCTTCCCGGTCCCCGTCTCGCCCAGGATCAGCACGCCCGACCCCGTCGGCGCCACGACCGACACCAGATTCAACGCGGCGCGGAGCGCGGTGCTCCCCCCGACGATCTCCCCAAACTCCGCGCGCAGCTCCTCCTCGAGATATCGTCGCTGCCTGGCCTCCCGGTCGCGATCCTTGACCGCTCCCTCGTACTCCAGCGCGTTCTCGACGGCAATCGCCACCTGGGTAGCAACCTGCTGGAGAAAGGCCACGTCGTGCGTGCTCAGCCCCCGCACCGAGCGACTCATGGCCGAGAGCACGCCTGCCACGCCGTTCCGACCCAGGAGCGGGAGATCGCACCCGGACCGCAAGCCTTCGGCCATCAGACACGCGAAGACGACGTCCCCGTCGACGTTGCCGAAGCTGTCCGGATCATTGCGGAGGTCTTCAAAATCATCGACGTGCTGGCACTGCCCCGTGCGGAACGTCTTCCCACAAATCGATGCGTTGATGGGGAGCCGCGTGCCCTCCAGGATGGCGCCACGGGCGTCCGGGTTGTACAGGATAGTCACCCGAAGCTCGCCGGTGTCGCCACTCGGCAACACCAGCGCGCAGAAGTCGCACCGCGTGACCCGAAGCAGATTCGTGGACAGCGCGTCGACCAACTGCTTCAAGTCCAGCTTCGACGTGATGCTGTTCGTGATTTCCAGGAGCAGGCGCAGCCGATCGCGCTCGAGGCGCAGTTCGGCTTCGAGCCGTTTCCGCTCGTCGAGCTCGGTGCCCGGCGACGCGACGTCCGTCACGTCCATAGCATTCTTGAGCATTCTTGGCAATCGACCGTCAACACCGTAGAATCTACTGTTCTCAGGTTACCACAAACACACCACGTCTTCAAGGGAGTGAGTAGCGGTGGCCGTGGATGGGACCGTCGCCCCGCAGTTTCTGGCCGGCAATCTGGCCCTCGATTTTATCAACACGCGCATGCGATCCGCTGGCGAACTCGTGGACCTCCTCCAGAGTGGCCACGACGTCGTGGCGTGGCTCGAGGAGGCTGGACTCCACGTCGCGGCTGGCGCGGCGTCGCCGTCCCTCGTGCGTGCCGCGCGGCAGCTCCGCGAGCACATCCGCTCGCTCGTCGAGACACGCAAGGCTGGACGACGCGCTAATCCGTCCGTGCTCAACCGTTTTCTCGTCCACGCGCGCAGTCATCCGCGACTGGACTGGACGCGCCCGCGTGCGCCGGCGCTCGTTCGCGTCCGGCGGCCAGACACGCCCCAGGCCATCCTGGCCCCGGTCGCCGAAGCGGCCGCCGAGTTGCTCACGACCGCCGACTTCGATCGCATCAAGCGATGTGAGGACGAAACCTGCGTTCTGTGGTTCGCCGACCGGACGAAATCCCGCCATCGCCGGTGGTGCAGCATGGAGCTGTGCGGAAACCGACACAAAGTGACCGCCTACCGGAAGCGACACCGCGCGGCGGATGCCAGGACATGATGCCGTGAGTGCCGCCTTGATCTCGGTCAACGTTGGCCTGCCGCGCGACGTGGAATGGCAGGGCCGCGTGGTGCGCACGGCGATCTGGAAGCGCCCCGTCCAGGGCAGAGTCATGGTCCGCCGACTCAACATCGATGGCGACGGACAGGGCGACCTCGCCGGCCACGGTGGCGAGCAGCGTGCCGTCATGGTGTATCAGCTCGACTCCTATCGACACTGGGAGACGGTGCTCGGGCGGAGCAACTTGGAGTATGGCCAGTTCGGCGAAAACCTCACCGTCGAAGGCTTGGCCGATGATGAGGTGTGCATCGGCGATCGCTTGCGCATCGGCGGCGCCCTCCTCGAGGTCACGCAGCCACGCGTGACCTGCTATCGGGTCGGGATCCGTATGAACAACCCGCAGATGCCGGCCCTGCTGGTATCGCACCGGCGGCCAGGCTTTTACTGTCGGGTCCTCGAGGAAGGCGACATCGGAGCCGGCGACAGGATCGAACGCCTCTCGGCAGGCCCGGAGCACATCACCGTTCGCGACATCGATGGGTTGCTCTACCTGCCGGCGCCACCGCGCGATCAACTCGCACGTGCGGCAGGCATTCCCGCCCTCAGCGTTGGGTGGAAGACATCGCTCGACGCCCTGATCGCCGCCGCCGACGCGGGCCCGCACTCCGGCAACCCGGGACTCACGTCCTTCCACGCGCCGGCGCCGGCCTGGCCCGGCTTTCGTCCGTTGCGGGTCACCGCCGTGCGTCACGAGTCGCACGACGTGTCCTCGTTTGTCCTCGGGTCGCCGGACGGCTCGGCGTTGCCCGCATCCCGTCCCGGTCAATTCGTGGTCCTCAGGCTTCGGCCAAACGAGGAGCACGCAGCGATCCTGCGCAGCTACTCCCTCTCCGGTCCACCGGACAGCAGCACGTACCGCATCGCCGTGAAGCGCGCCGAGGGGCTTGGCAGCCGGTATGTGGTCGACTCGACGCGGGCCGGCGACACGGTGGACGTGAGCGCCCCGCGCGGAGAGTTTACGCTGGCGTCGGACCCGGCTCCGACCGTGCTCCTCAGCGCGGGCATCGGCATCACCCCGATGCTCGCCATGCTCCACGCGCTGGCCGCTGATCCGGCCCATGCGACACGCGAGGTCTGGTGGCTGTACGGGGCGCGCAACAGCGACGAGCATCCGTTCGCCTCCGAGACACGGGCGCTCCTCGCGACGCTGCCGAGGAGCCACTCCTTTGTCGCTTACAGCAAGCCGGGACCCCAGGACCACGTGGGGCGAGACTGCGATGCCTTCGGCCACCTCGACCTACCGGCCATCCGCAGACTCGGCGTCCCCCACCAGGCGGAGTTCTACCTCTGTGGACCACCGGGATTCCTCACTGACCTAACCGCCGGGCTGGTGTCCTGGGGTGTGGCACCGACGTCGATTCACAAGGAAGTGTTCGGATCCGAGGGCGCGATCACCCCGGGCGTCGTCGCGCCACGCGCCGCCGCGCCGCACGCGCCCGTCGGAGCGCCGGGGACAGGCCCCCGCGTGTCGTTCACCCGCACGGGATTGACGGTCCCGTGGGATCGTCGATTTCAGAGCCTGCTCGAGCTCGCGGAAGCCTGCGACGTCCCCGTGCGATGGTCGTGCCGCTCCGGCGTGTGTCATACCTGCGAATGCGGCCTCGTGGACGGCACCGTTCGATATGACCCGGCGCCGCTCGAAGCACCCGGGGTCGGGAATGCCTTGATCTGCTGCTCGACCCCGGCCTCAGAGATCGACCTGGATCTCTGAGCGCTTGACCGGCCTCCCGAAGGGTGCGGGCCGCAGGTACGCGAACAACGTGCAGCAGATCAACGCAAATCCGACCGCCGGACGCGCGAGGGCGACGACCATGGCCACGGCAAACGCGGCGAGCGTCAGCACGGAGCGGAGCCGCACGATCCGTCGCGTCGTGGCTGACATCGCGTCGTCGCTCGCCTGCGCCAAGGCGAGTCGCTCGAACGCCAGGTACGCCGCGTTCACCAGGACAAACACCCCCGCATACAGGGACACCGGCACGGCGGCCAACCGCGTGGCAGCCACCCACGCGGTGGAGAATGGCACGAGCGACACCATGAACAGGTGCGCGAAGTTAATCCAGATCAGCCGCGGCGTGGGATCGTCGATGAACCGCATGAGATGGTGGTGATTGACCCACACGATGGCGATGAACAAGTAGCTGACGCCATAGCTCAGGAACGTCGGCCAGAGCGACAGGAGCGCGGCGAGCGTCGCCGCGGCCGGCGGCTTGAGGTCCAGCACCATGATGGTGATGATGACCGCGAACACGGCGTCGGAAAACGATGCTAGCCGCTCCGCCTTGGGCATCTCACACTCTCAGCACATCCTGCTTGAGCAAATAGATCGATACGGCGAGTAGGACCACATCCTTCATCAGGAACGGCACATTGCCTTGCATGGCGGGGAAACCGCCGGCGGCCGCATTCCAACCATCGGGCATGAACGGGATGATCGTCACGGTCGACACAAATGAGGCCAGTGACCCAAGGGCGCCGAGTATCCCCAGTCTCTTGTTCCAGTATCCGGCCAGCAGGAGAAGGCAAATGAGCCACTCCGCAACACCCAGGAACCAGCTCGCACCCCGAATACCGAAGGCGGGATACATCCAAAACAAGAGAGGCCCGTGACTGATAAACGGAATCAGGGTCTGTGCCTCGTAGCTGAACCATTTCTGGTAGCCGAAGAGCAGGAAGATCAGGACCATCGAGGCACGAATGATGTGGTAATCGAGATCGTCCTCGAGCAGTCCGGACTTCGCCAGGAGCTTGATCAGCCTGTTCATGCGATGCCTCCTTTCGAGCGCTACGTGGCGAGGAACTGCGTCAGGAGCGCCGCGGTGCAAATCACGGTATGACGCTCGGCGAGCTTCGGCGCCACGAATCGCCACATCAGGCTGGTGCGCGGAAACCCGTGCACCATGAGGACAGCCGGCCCCGTTCCATAGCGGCGCCCGAAGATGGTGTTGGCCGACACCTCAACCTGAAAGGTGCCGGATGGACGCAGGCCGGCCCGTGGCGTCGTCACGCGCCCACCCCTTGCGGGAGCGTCGCCCGCGCGGCCTCCATGATCACATCGACGACGTGGGTCGGTGCGCTAATCTGAGGCGAGTGGTCGACGCGCAGCGATCGGACCTTGGCGCTCATCCGACCGGCCATGAACCGTTGCGTTTTGGGATTGATCATACGGTCCTCTTCGGCGACGAGAAACCACACCGGCTTGCCCGGCCATGCCGGCGCTGGAGCCTTCTCCTGAATGCACTGCACCGCGATCGGGCGCTGCACGGCGGCGGCGATGTGTTTTTCCTCGGCCGATGCGTTCTGGGCCAGAGCATTCCGTACCCCGTCGTCTGGCATCCAGATGAAGCCGTGCGCGTCGGGCGCCAGCTTGGGTGACTGCGGGGGCTTGGGATCCTTATAGAAAACGTCGGCGACGGTCTCGCCTTCCGCCGGCGCTAGCGCGGCGACATAGACAAGGGATTTCACGCGGTCGTCATGGATGGCGCCGATCACGCCGCCAGCGTACGCGTGTCCCACGAGGACGACGGGGCCGGTCGTGCGCTCGAGCGTGCGCTGCAACGCGGCAATATCGTCACTCAACGTCGTGAGCGGGATCGGCGCGCAGATCACCTTCAGCCCCTGTCGCTCGAGCGGATTAATAACGCGCTGCCAGTTGGATCCGTCCGCCCACGCCCCATGCACGAGCACGATGGTGCCGTTCGGCGGCAGAGCCCGTGCGACGCGGGGCACCACGCCCTCCAACACAAGCCCGAGCGAGGCGGCGGTCAGGGCACCGACCACGGTCCGACGGTCCACGGTGTCGGTGTTCTTCATTGCCTTCTCCGAGATGCGTCAAGGAAGTCCGTCATGGCCCCGGCGATCTCCATCACGTGCGTCTCGAGGGCGAAATGCCCGGTATCGAGGAACTGGATCCGAGCGTTCGGGATGTCCTTCCGAAACGCCTCGGCGCCCGCGGGCAGGAAAAAGGGATCGTTCCGCCCCCAGATGGCCAGGAACGGCGGCTGCGACTGGCGGAAGTACTCTTGAAACTCCGGGTACAGCTTCACGTTCGACGCGTAGTCGAGGAATAGATCGAGCTGGATCTCCTTGTTCCCCGGACGCTCCAGGAGCACGGCGTCGAGCGTGTACGACTCCGGCGCTACGGCATCGGGGTTGGGGACGCCGTGTGTGTACTGCCACCGCGTGCCATCGAACGTCAGCAGGCTGTTCCGGATCGCCTCCCGGTGTTCACGCGTGGGCGCCGCCCAGTACTGCCGGATCGGGTTCCACGCGTCGCTGAGGCCTTCCTGATAGGCGTTCCCGTTCTGTGACACGATGGCCGTGATCCGCTCGGGGTGGCCCATGGCTAGCCGGAAGCCCGTTGGTGCTCCGTAGTCGAACACATAGAGCGCATACCGGTCGAGGCCGAGCGCCTGGGTGAAGGCATCGATCGTCATCGCCAACCCACCAAACGAGTACGCATAGTGTCGGCCGGTCGGCACCTCGGTAAACCCGAAGCCCGGCAGGTAGGGCGCGATCACGCGGTACCGCGTGGCGAGCCGCGGGATGAGTTCCCGGAACATGAACGAGGAGCTTGGGAACCCATGGAGTAGGAGCACGGCCGGGGCGGCTGGATCACCGGCCGCGCGGTAGAAGACGCGCACGCCATCGGCGTCGACGCGCTGGACGGCCGTGGGGGGCGGCTCGAGTTCTGTCATGTTCTTCATAGCGTCTCCGAGTGAGCGGCGGCACTGGCGGGACAACCGATGTCAGATCGCTTGAGCAACTGACACGCCAGCACAATCCACGCTCGGTCCGAGCGACCCGCGGGACGCTAAGTTGTTCCGGCGCTAGATCATCGCTCCGACACGCGCCTGACGCATCGTCAGGCAGTGGTGACGAATCTCGGTCACCGGATATCCAACACTGACGGTGCTCCGTCGCGACGAGAGTCCGGGGCGAGACGTGCTGTGCCATGGCGCCGCCCCGTCCGTGCGCGAGTAATTTTCTCCCGTGCCCACATACTTGCGCACGCAAGCAGATCTCGAACGCGCCATCACCACGTTGGCGCGGCAAGATCCCCGCCTTCGTGAGGTGTTGGCCACGGCCAGCATGCCCACGCTGCGCCGCCGCCCCCCGGGCTTCGCGGGCCTCGCCCAGATCATCGTGGGCCAGCAGCTGTCGACCGCGAGCGCGACCGCGATCTGGAATCGCCTGTCCCAGGCCTTCGATCCGTTTGCACCCGACGCTATTCGACGCGCGACCACGACACGACTCGCCAAGCTCGGATTGTCAGCAGCCAAGATCAAAGCGCTCAAGAGTATCGCGACCGAGCTTCGCGCGAAGCGCCTCGACCTCGATGCCCTCGCCGACCTCGACGCCGACCAGGCACACGCCGTGCTGACCGCGCTGCATGGCGTCGGGCCATGGACCGCCGACGTCTATCTCCTCTTCTGCTTGGGCCACAGCGACGCCTGGCCCGCGGCCGACATCGGCATTCAGGAAGGGATCCGACTCGGCTTGGGCCTCGAGTCGAGGCCCACGACCAAAGAGACGACGGATCTCGCGGACCCTTGGCGCCCCCTTCGCGGCGCCGCGGCCCACCTCTGGTGGGCCTACTATCGCGCCGCCCGGCGCCCCGTGCGCGTCAAACTACAATGAGCGCCAGGATCAGGCCTGAGACGCGAGCCAGTCGAGGGCCTCGTCGACCGTGTCAAACAGCCCAAACGTCCGGTCCGACGTGCGCTCGATGCCCTTGAGGAACACTGACCGCTGGAGATCGCTCATCCCGACCAGCGCGCTCGCTTTCATGTGCGGGCGGTTGCTCACGGCGAGCTGCTTGATCGCGTCGACCACCTCGGACGAGAAGCGCGAGCCGGAAAACACGGCGATCGCGCGCACGGACCCGAGCGGCTCCGCCGACATGAGCACCCGCTCGGCGTCGATCAACGACTTCCAGTCCTTCCAGTCGGTGAAATTCGAGTAGTCGGTGTACAGGATCGTGCACCCACGATGCGTAACCCGGCGCAGTCGCTCTGTCATGCCAAACCGACGCGCGACCCCTAAACGGTGTCACACTAGAAAACGCATGTCGTCGGTCAGGTCGCGCCGATGGGCTTGTAGCCGAATTTTTGACCGCCGATGCTGGCCTCGTACATGAGGCCACCCTTGGCCTGCGTAAACACGGCGACCGCACTGCGGTACGTTGCGTTGGCCGACGCACCCGACGCGACGGCGACGGCGCTCGCCTGGGCGTCAAACGTGAAATGTCCAGCTTTGAACGACTCGAGAGCGTCTCGCGTCTCGAAGAAAATGATCTCCGAGTACTGCTGACCGCCGAGCTGCAGGCCGATGTTGACCTGTGTCATCGAACAAGTACCCACAGCGCCCCCGTGCACAATGACCTCACCGTCACCGTGGGCCGCCCCCACTCCGATCGCGCCCTTCGTGATCCCAGGGAACACTGCGTATCCGGCGGAGTTATCGAAAAACTTCTGCAGCCCTGGATCGGTCAGCTTCACGTGTGCAATCGTCTGATGCACATCGGCATTGAGGTCGCGCGACACGACGCGCGATGCAACAGTGGGCGCCCTGGCCAGTGGCACCAGCGCGGCAAGGAGAAACCATGAACGCATGAAAGACCTCGGATGAGTAGTGTTGCATACCAGCAACGCACGAACCGCGCCCAGTCGTTAGGGCCCTCTCGCGCGACCTCAACTCATCACGGGCGCGCGTAGCGCATGGTCCACACGGCTTTATCCCCCTCGTGGTATTCATTACCGTCCCAGGGCGTGCCGCAGACGTGCAAGTACGCGTACGGCGTTCCCGCAAACATCACCCAGGCCCCCTTGTCGCGCACGGTGGTCGGAAGGCCACACTCCGCGGCATCGAACGGCCAGGTCACCATCCAATGAGGTCCGATCGGGATGGCGGGACTGGTTTGGTCCGCCGGGTCGGTATTGCTGTGCTGCGTTGCCCCGCACAGCATGTAAATCATGCCGGGCGCCGGATTGGTGGGCTTGGGCTTGCCTTGCATGGCATCCATCATCCACCGCATGCCCATGGGGTTCATACACATCGGCGGAGCGCCGATCTTGTTCTCGTTGCCGGGCGTACACACCCACTCGTTCGTCCCTTTGACCAGGACCGTCATGACGCCGCCGGCGCCCAACTCAGCGACAGTCGCGTCTTTGGTGACCTGTGGAGGCCCGGACAGACGCGCCCGCGTGATTCTTGGATCTTCCGCCTTCTCACCCATAGTCGTGGAACCTCCCGCTCGCCTCGTTTCGTCCGCCATGACAATGCCGAATCCGGACGCCGTTGCCGCAGCCGCTATACCGGTTGCGAGAAAATCTCTTCTGGTCGTCATCACTGCTCACCTTGCGGTCTATTCGGAGATGGTACGCTGGCGACCGGTCGCCGGCCATACGCCTGACGACCGATCTATTTCTCCGACCTTTGAGGAGAACACACCCCCCTCGGATGGAGGACGCGCTAGCGCACCAGTTCGGCGAGCGACGCCGTCGGCCGAGTGGCGGGGAGCTCGAACCAGAAGGTCGTTGCGACACCAGGCTCCGAATGGACGCCGATCGCACCGCCATGCTGCTCGACGATCGCCTTGCTGATCGCCAGGCCAAGCCCCGTGCCGCCCCGGTGTCGCGCGTCTGATCCGTCGAGTTGCTGAAACCGGGTGAACAGACGCCCGACGTCGGTGGGCTGAATACCAGGCCCCTCGTTGGTGACGGCGAACCGCACCCGCTCCTGCGCCTCCCCGGTCTGGCACGTCGCCGCGATGGCAACGACGGTGTCTGGTGGAGCAAACTTGATCGCGTTCGAGACGAGATTGGTGAGCACCTGAATGATCCGATCGCGATCCCCGACGAACGTCCGGGGCGCGTCCACCCGCTCCTCCAGCCTCATGCGATACTCTTCCGCCATCGCTCGAATGCCGTCCACCGTCGACCGCACCACGTCCGCCGGATCCAACAGGATCGGCCGCAGCTCGAGCCTCCCCGCCTCGATCTTCTCCAGATCCAGCATCTCGTTAATGAGTCGCACCAGTCGCTCACAATTACTCCTGGCGATCGTGACCAGGTGTGCGACCTTGGGCGACAGGACGCCCACGGCACCGCTCCCGACGAGCGTGAGCGCGCCGTGGATCGAGGTCAACGGCGTTCGGAGCTCATGCGACACCGTGGAGACGAACTCGCTCTTGAGACGGTTGACGCGGGTCCACTCGGTGACGTCGCGAATGACCAGGATCTGGGCCGGTGCGCCCCGATACATGATCGGCCGCGCCGTGACCTCGCCGTCGAATGGCGTCCCATGCCGGCGCAGCCAGCGCAGCGCATAGGTCACGGTGCGATGCTCGCACAGGATGCCCGCGACCGCCTCCCGATCCTCCTCGCTCACGAGCTGGACGATCGGCATCCCGATCAGGGTCGACTCGTTGACGCCACACATCCGGCACCAGGCGGCGTTCACTTCCAGAATGATGCCGTCCCGAGACACGACGACGCCGTCCGTCGCGGCGTCCGACAGGCGACGAAACCGCTCCTCGCTCGCCTGAAGTGCCGCGGTGGCTAGCGACTCCCGCGTCGTGTCCCGGAACGCGACCACCGCGCCGACCGGCGTGCCCGCCGCGTCGAGGATCGGCTGTCCGTTCGCAATGAGGTCGCGCGTCCCCGATTCCGTCGCCTCCCCGGCCAACGTCACCCCAGCCACACGCTCCCCACGCGCGGCGCGCAGCAGCGGCAGCGCGGACGTCGGCACAGTCGTCCCAAACAGGTCGCGGAACGCGTGGTTGCTCAGCGTCACGAGACCGTCCTGGCCTGTCGCGACCACGGCCTCGGACAGGCTGTCGAGCAACGCCCGGAGAAACTCGCGCTCGTTCGTCAGACGGACCGTGGCCGCTGCCCGGAACGCCTGGTCGCGCCGGGTGAGCACGAGCAGGATGCCGAGCAGCACGAACTGCAGCCCGATGGCGATGGCGAGATGCACCATCAGCGCGATAACCCCGCTGCTGTACGCGTGGAGATGCGTGTCGAGCCGGCGCCGCTCCTCCCGTCGGAGTGAATCCACGGTCGCGACAATCTGCGCCATCTCACGCTGTCCCACCCCCGACCGCATGAGGGCGACGGCGGCCTGCGGCGATCGGGCGCGTAGACGGATCGTCTCGGCCAGTTCGGCCATCTTCACGTCGACGTGCGAACGAAGCGCGGCCACGGCCGCGCGTTGGGCCGGGTCATTCGCGGTGAGCGCTTGGAGATTGGCAACCCGATCACCCATGGTCCGCAGGGCGTCATTATACGGGGCCAGGTAGGCTGTATCGCCCGTCAGCAGGTAGCCCCGCTGGCCGGTCTCCGCCCCCTCCGCCGTTGCCAGGAACGAGATGAGCGCCTCGAGCTCCCCGCGCGCCCCCTGTGCGAGCTTGCGCTCGGCACTGAGCATCGCGACACTCCGCGCGAGCATCAGCGCGGCGGTGGTCAGGACGAGGAGGCCGAGCAGGAATCCGGTGAGGATGCGACGGGACATCCTATCCGGACGGTACTCGGGCCGGAGACGCAACGTGGATCACGTGGGCGCACCACCTCAAAACACCACTAGACCAGTAACTTCGCGGCGGCATCGACCAGATCGTCCCTGAGACCATCAGGTTCGAGCACGAGGCCGCTGGCGTACGCACCGTTGATCATCAGTGCCAGCTGAGACGCGGCGCGGTGGGGATCACCGAGGCCGAGTTTGCCAAGAATCGCCGCCAGCCTCCCCCGCATTTCCTCCTTGTTGTTCCGGGCGACGACCCGGCCGGGATGGGCGTCGTCGGGAAACTCCGTCGCCAGGTTGAGGAACGGACAGCCGCGATACGCCGGGCGCTCGATCCGCTTCGCGATCCCGGAGAGCAGCGCGTCCAGCAACGCGCGGGGATCATCCGCGTGCTGCCCTTCAATGCGATCCCACCACGCCCAGAACAGCCGATCCTGTTCGGCAGCGAAGGCGGCGATCAACGCGTCCTTGGATGCAAAAAGGCGGTAGAGGCTCGTCTTCGACACGCCTGATTGCTCGACAACCGTGTCGACGCCGATGGCGCGGATGCCCTCGCGATAGAACAGGTCGCTTGCCGTGGCGAGGATCCGCTCGCGGGCGCTCACTTCGCCCTTTGGTGGGGCTCCCCGTCGTGGTCGGTTTTCTGGCTTCATATTGACAAAGTTACAGACCTGTCTGTAAAGTGCACGTACCGATGCATGCGATTGAGGCAGAGACGTTCTCGGGCTATGGCGGGCTCCGGCAGATCGAAATTCCCACGCCGCAACCGACACACGACAGGGTGTTGGTCCGCGTTACGGCGG
This sequence comes from Gemmatimonadaceae bacterium, assembly GCA_035569435.1. GTDB lineage: Bacteria > Gemmatimonadota > Gemmatimonadetes > Gemmatimonadales > Gemmatimonadaceae > DASRDS01. Next base: position 7,319 of record DATMNB010000246.1, on the reverse strand, counting down.
CCGGCGTCACACCGCTCGATCATACGATCCTCTCGGGAGGACACCCTCGCGCCAAGGCGCCGCTCGTACTTGGCAACGAGGGCGCTGGTGTGATCGAGGACGCCGGCACCTCCGGTCTCGCCGTGGGACGCCGCGTGATGTTCACGGGGCCATATGGCGTGTCTGAGAATGGCACGTGGCAAGAATGGCTGCTGGTGAGGCCCCAGGATCTGGCACTCGTGCCCGAGGCGATCGAGGACGTCGTCGCCGCCAGCCTGCCGGTGGCCTATTTGACGGCGCAGATCACGTTGACGCTGGCCGGATTCAAGCCAGGCATGTCGGTGCTGGCCCCGGGAATCGGTGGGTCCGTTGGCAACGCGACCTATCAGCTAGCGCGGGCACAGGGCGCGGGCACCGTGATCTCGACGGCCGGGAGCGCGGCCAAGACCGCACAGGCCCGCGAGCGCGGCTTCGACAACGTGATTGACCTCACCACGGAAGGTCTCGCCGACGGCGTTCGCCGGATCACGACCGGCAAGGGTGTCGATATCGTGATCGAGAGCATCGGTGGCAGCGTGACCGGTGAGGCGTTGAGCAGCCTTGGCCGGGGCGGCGTCCTCATCACCCTGGGGTATTCCGCCGGACGCAAAACCACGATCGATGTGACAGACCTGATATGGAAGGGCGCGCGGATGGCCGGCTTCTCGCTGTTCGCCCAATCACCGACCGCGATCGCCACAGCGTGGCGGGACATCATCCCACTGATCGTGGGCGGATCAGTCAAGCCGATCGTCGAGCGGGTCTATCCCCTGGCCGAGGCCGGCCAAGCGTTGCGCCATCTGACCAAGGACCGGCCGTTTGGCAAAGTCATCGTGCGTTGTTCATAGCGATTAACTGATCACGCGTCTGCTGGAGAATCTCTCGCGACAGCTGTGGGTCCGACACGGCACGAGAGAGGTTGATCGCCCCGAGCATTGCACTGAGCATGAGAATGGCACGGCCGCGCCGATCAGACGTTCCATTCGGCGGCACAAGTCCCGCCGAATATGCCAGGCTGCGCTTGAATCGTGCGGTGTACACCGCTCTCGCCGATCGGCTCGCCCGGGACATGTCACCGACCAACGCGCCCAAGGCACAGCCTGTGCCCGGCGCATCCCGATGCGCTTCAGACAAATAGTTCGCCAGAAGCGCTGTCAACGTGTCCGCGTGTTCCTCCCAGCGGTCGAGGTCCTGGAATGCGGTGGCCAGCGCCTCGACCACCAGTTCATCGCGCGAATGGAAGTGCTTGTAGAACCCACCGACGGTTACACCGGCCTCCTGCATGACATCGGCAACGCCGATACCGTCGAGACCGAGTTCGCGAAACCGTCTGGCCGCCACACGCACGATCCGCGCGTGTGTCTCTGCTTTATCTCGTTTCGAATGACCCATCGACCCTTGCAGTTTGTGGAGTATGGTCATAATCTACAGCTCCACGTACAGGAGACGCAATGCGCACGTCCCTCCCGGAACAGAATAAGACAACCGTGCTCGAAGCCTTCGAGACACTGTTCAACAAGCGTGACTACGCGGCGGCGGAACGCTTCTGGTCACCGACCTACATCCAGCATAGCGCCCACATCCCGGATGGCCGGGATGGTCTCCTCGCGCTGATCAAGAGTCTCCCGCCAACGCTCAGGTACGAACCGGGGGTCGTCCTCGCCGAACGAGACTACGTGATCCTCCACGGCCGCTTCTCCGGCATGGGGCTTCCGACGAGCTGGATCGTGACGGACATCGTCCGCATGCAAGACGGCATGCTGGTCGAGCACTGGGATGTGATTCAGGATGAGGCCACCAGAGAACAGTCCAAAAGTGGGCACCCAATGTTTGGTAACTCGTTTCCGAAGTGACGGAGACCCTCAATGCGCGCGCTGCAGATCTCGGCCTATGGTGACCCGCTCCAGGTCTTGAGACTCGTCGATATCCCCGAGCCGGGCCCGCCGGGAGCGGGCGAGGTCCTCATCGATGTCGAGCTGGCGCCCCTCAACAAGCATGACCTCCACTTCATCAGCGGCGTCTTCGGCGGCCCGCCGGCGCCCACCGTCGTCGGAAACGAGGGGTTCGGTCGGGTTGCCGCGATCGGTCCTGGAGTGACCAACGTAAAGGTGGGCGACCACGTCCTTGCCCCCAATCTCAACCTGACCTGGCGGGAGCGCCTGATCGCCCCCGCGCGGGGACTCTTCCCCCTCCCCGACGGTGATCCGTTGCAGCTCGCGCAACTCGGCAGTAACCCGCCCTCGGCGGCGCTGATGCTGAGCGAATATGTGAACCTCGCGCCCGGCGATTGGGTCGTTCAAAACGGGGGCAATTCTGGGATCGGGCGCTCGTTGATCGCGATCGCCAAGCGGCGAGGCATTCGAACGATCAGCCTCGTGCGGCGACGCGAGCTGATCGACGAGCTCGAGGCCGCGGGAGCGGATGTGGTGCTCCTGGACGAAGCGGCCGCGGTCGAGGAAGCGGCCCGCGCGATCGGTACAGGGTCGGTCCGCTTGGCGGTGTATTCGGTCATCGCTGGTCCGACGGCGACGCTCGTGCGGTTACTGTCGGACCGCGGCGTGCTCGTCACCTACGCCGCGGAGATCGGACAGCCGCTGGCGCTCGATGCCCTCGTCCTGATCGGCAAGCACCTGGCCGTCAAAGGTTTCTACCTGGGCGATTTCGATCATGTCTCGAAAGTCCTCCCCGCGCAGATCGAAGCCGCTCCGCTCGTCGCCTCCGGCGCGCTGCGCGTCCCCGTCGCCGCGGTCTACCCGATGTCGAAAATCAAGGAGGCCGTCACGCATCTACTCGAGGGCGGCGGCAAGATCCTGATCGACGTCGTGACCCCTCGCGCGTAGTCGCCTCCTAGTCCCCCGAGACGCTCTCTAAGAACGCCGCCGAGGGCACAAAGAACAGATTCCCGGTCACCGCGCGACTGAAGTCCAGCAGGCGGTCATAGTTGCCCGGCGGACGGCCCACGAACATGTTCGTGAGCATCTGCTCCGTCGACCGGGGCGAGCGGCTGTACCCGATGAAATACGTGCCGAACTCCCCGTGCGCCACGCGTCCGAACGGCATGTTGTCCCGGAGGATCTTGATCTCCCGCCCGTCCTCCTCGATCGTCGTCAATGCGTTGTGGGCCGACGTCGGTTTGACGGCATCGTCCAGCTCGATGTTGGACAGTTTCCGACGCCCGATGATGCGCTCCTGGTCTTCGGTCGAGAGGGCATTCCAGCCGTCCAGATCGTGCAGATACTTCTGCACGATCACGTAACTCCCCCCACTGAACGCCGAATCCTCCATACCGATCACCGTGGCATCGATCGCGGCCTGATGCCTCGGGTTCTCCGTCCCATCGACGAACCCGATCAGATCGCGATCGTCAAAATATCGAAAGCCGTGCGTCTCATCCGCCGGCGACACCGCGCCGCCAAGACGAGCCATGATCTGCGTGGCCAACTCGAAGCAGAGATCGATGCGCTGCGCACGGATGTGAAAGAGCAGATCCCCCGGTGTCGCGACCGCGTGACGTCCGCCGGCCAGAATCTCCCTGAACGGATGCAGCTCAGCCGGCCGTGGCGCCCCAAACAACTGGTCCCACACATCCGATCCGATGCCCATGACGCACGACAACTGTCCCTCGAGGTCGCGGAATCCGACCGAGCGTAGCAGCGCGGCGAGATCGCCGCACAGCGACCGGACCGCCGCTCGATGGTCGGGACCCGCGTTCACGGTCACAACCAAGAAAATGGCCGCCCGTGTGAGCGGCGCGACGACAGACTGTGCCACCGTGCTTTCTTGCGACATGACAGACGGTCCGTGGTGAAGGCGTTTCAAGCCCCGTATACGGCAATCCAGGCGCGCCGAATTCGCCGGAGCATTGCCGGGTACAAGATAAAACGTCTGACTGGCTCAATCGCGATCAGGTACGGACGCGTCACCCAGGAGACGGGAACCACATATACGCCCCAATACAGGCGGTACCCCATCGCCACCGGTGCCAGGGCCACGCAGAAGTACCCCTGGACCACCCCATTGCGGATCTCACTCAACTGCTCGTTCCGAAACCGGTAGAGGATGCGGAACCCACCGTCCGGCGTGCCTGGCGCGACCTGCGAATCGTGGCGGTCGCGCTCCGACAGGCAAGCCACCAACGACTCCTCGGGCCGCATCCGCACCCGATCCCATCCGAACACGCGTCCGAGAACATGGCGCAGACCGTAGATGGCGCCCGCCACACCGCTCGGCGGGACGGCCGAGTCGAGCGCCAGGACGTCGGCCACGCTCCGTCCGGTTCCGCCGCCCGGCAGATCCACGGCCGACACGTCATAGAGCGGCACGTCGCGCAGCAGCTGGTGCGCACGAAGCGGCAGACCCAGATACTCGCTGGGCGATACGCGCACGCGGGGGCCGGCCGGCCTTAGGCCACCGACGTCAGTCCGCGTTGAAGCGGAAGCGTCCGAATTCGTTTTCCCGTTGCCGCGTGCACCGCGTTGGCGATCGCCGGCCCGACGCAGGCCGTCCCCGGCTCTCCCATCCCACCCGGCTTCTCGTGATTCCGCACCAGGTACGTCTCGATCGCGGGACTCTCGTTCATCCGCACCACGCGGTAGTTGGTGAAATTCGACTGCTCCACCCGACCATTCTTGATCGTCACCTCACCCCAGAGCGCACCGCTGGTCCCGTAGACGATACCGCTCTCGATCTGCGCCGTCACGATGTCCGGATTGACCATCTCGCCGCAATCACAGGCGCAGACGACACGCGTCACGCGAATCTCTCGCGCCGGTGAGACCGCGACTTCGGCGACCTGCGCCATGTACGTGCCCCACGAGGTGAATAGTAGCGCGACGCCGCGCCCGTGGCCGGCCGGGAGCGGCCGTCCCCACCCGGACTTCTCCGCCGCCAGATCGAGGACCGCGCGGGCGCGTGGCGCTTTGCCGAGGAGCGCGCGCCGGTACGCGACGGGATCGGCCTTCGCGGCCGCCGCGAGTTCGTCCATGAAGCTCTCGATCACGAAGTCGTTGTGGGTGTTTCCCACCCCGCGCCAGAAGACCGTATTGAGAATCGGCTCCTCGTGCCGCACGAACTCGATCTGCACCGCGGGGATGTCGTAGAGCAGCGGCACCGCCGAATCCACCGCGTCGGCATCGATCCCCTTCTGGAACCCGGGCGGGAACCAGCGCGCGAAGATCGACGGTCCGACGATGCGATGCGTCCACGCCACCGGCATCCCATTGGCGTCCAACCCCGCGGCGATCCGGTCGTAGTAGAACGGGCGATAGAAGCCGTGCTGCATGTCCTCCTCGCGCGTCCAGACGATCTTGACCGGCCCCTCGACGTGCTTGGCGATACGGACAGCCTGCGTCACGTAGTCGTGCTCCAGCCGCCGGCCAAACGCACCGCCCATCAGTAGGCTGTGCACCTCCACCTTCTCCAGCGGCAGCCCCGTCACCTGGGCGGCAGTCGCCTGCGCCCGCGTGAGCACCTGCGAGCCCGTCCACACCTCGCACGCATCCGGACGCACATGCACCGTGACGCAGAGCGGCTCCATCGCCGCATGCGCGAGAAACGGCACGTGGTACACGGCGTCCATGCGTTTCGCCGCCCGGGTGAGCGCCGCGGCTCCGTCGCCGTCCTTCCTCGCGATCACGCCACCCGCCTCGGACGCCGTGGCGAGGCCGTGGAGGACATCGCCCGTGCCCATCCGGCCGTTCGGCCCGTCGTCCCAGGTGACGTTGAGCGCGGCAAGGCCCTGCTTCGCGGCCCACATATGGTCGGCGACGACCGCGACGATGTCGTCGAGTTGCACGACCTGGTGCACACCCTGGATAGACGTGGCCTTGGCCTCGTCGAGCGATGCGACCTTGCCACCGATCACGGGACTAATGGCGAGGGTCGCGATCTTCATCCCCGGCACCCGCACATCGATGCCGAACTGCGCGGCCCCGTTCACTTTGCTCGGCGTATCGACCCGCTTGGCGCGCGTGCCGATCAGTGTGAAGTCCTTCGGGTCCTTGAGCACAATCTGCGTGGGCACCGGCTGCTCGGCCGCTTTGTTGGCCAGTGCGCCGTATCCCAATGAGCGGCCGCTCGGCCCATGCGTCACGACGCCCCGCTGCGCTCGGCACGCGCTCGGATCGACGCCCCAGGTCGTGGCCGCCGCGGCCACCAGCATCGTCCGCGCCGCCGCGCCGGCGTTGCGCAGCGGCTCGTAGAATATCCGCACCGAGCTCGAGGCCCCCGTCATCTGGAAGCCAACCAATGCATTCGCGTACAGCTTGTCATTGGGCGGGGCGTGCTCGACCGTGACCTGGTCGAGGCCCACCTCCAGCTCTTCCGCGACGAGCATGGGCATCGCGGTGTAGACGCCCTGTCCCATTTCCACCTGCGGCGTGATCAGCGTCACCCGCCCATCCGTCCCGATCCGGACGAACGCGTTCGCGAACTCCCCCGCGCTGGCCCCATCAGCAGCCCCGGCGGCCGCCGCGTCATCCGCTCGCCGTCCACTGACGCGGCAGCCCAGCAGCAACCCACCGCCCGCAGCGGCCGCCACGACCAGGAAATCGCGCCGAGAGAGCGTATCCATCGTCAGACTCGCCTATTGTGCGTTCAGGGGGGCCTGCGCCGCCTGCTTGATCGCAGCTCGGATGCGGCCGTACGTTCCACACCGACAGATGTTGCCCGACATCGCAGTATCGATGTCGGCGTCCGTTGGGTTGGGCTTCCCCGCCAGCAGGGCCGTGGCCGACATGATTTGGCCCGACTGACAGTATCCACACTGCGGCACATCGAGCGCGATCCACGCCTCCTGGATCTTGCGCCCGGCGGGCGTCTGACTGATGGCTTCGATCGTGGTGACGCTCTTGCCCGCGACAGCGCTCGACGGCGTCACGCACGACCGGATCGGCTGTCCGTCGAGGTGGACCGTACAGGCGCCGCACGCGGAGACGCCGCAGCCAAACTTCGTGCCCGTCAGCCCGATGACGTCGCGGATCGTCCAGAGCAACGGCATGTCGGCTGGGACATCGACATCACGCGTCTGTCCATTGATCGTCAGCCTGACCATGCGACCCCGTCCAGAGCCGCTATCCGGTACGGCTCGATAGGTGGCTTCTACCTATCCCTGGAAGAGCTGCATTGCTCGTGCCCGCGTGAGCCAGACTCACTCGCTTGGCTGGGCGGCACGAGGCCGCCGGACGACCCTGACCTTCCCGGTCTTCCCTCCCCCGCAGTAAAACCGATCCCCACCGTCGGACTCGAGCCCTGAAACGAGGACTCCGTGAGGCATGTCCAGCGTCTCGAGCACCTCTCCAGTC
>DATMNB010000245.1:0-5635 GCA_035569435.1 Gemmatimonadaceae bacterium | reverse complement strand
GCACACTCTGAGGCAACTCGGATCGCCAGAATGTGCGTGTGAGTTGACAAATACGTTCGCTCGCGCCATTCTCCCCACATGGCGAAGCAACGCACGGCCGCCGGACTGGCAATGAGTCGGCGTGTTCAGCAGGGATTCGGCGACCGATTACGCGCGGCCCGGACCGTCGCCCCCAGTATCAGGCGTGGCCAACGTGAGCTCGCGGGGGTCTTGGAGGTCTCGCGGACCAGTGTAAGCAACATCGAGCGCGGCCGGCACCGCGTTTTCTTGGACCAGGTGTATGCGGCGGCCCGTGCCCTGGGAGTACCCATCGCCGATCTCCTTCCGTCGCTGGACGAGGTTTTCCCGGGGCCAATTGTGCATTCCGCGCCGGATTCTCCGCTAGCGGCGGACTCGATGCAGAAGGTGTCCGACTTAGCTCGGACACTCCAGGACACGCTCGGCACTCCAAAGCCGAAGCGCTCGCGTCGTACGCCTACAGCCACTCGGTAGGGGATGCCACCACTCTCGCGACCGAAGCGCGCAGCGCAGCAGATACTGACCGACGGACGCATCAAAGGCCCCGCCGTCGATGTCGAACGGATCGCGAAGCGGTACGCACATGTGATCCGCCAGGAACTCCCCCGCGAGGTGTCTGGCGTCCTCGTACCACTGGAAGGTCAGAAGACAAAGTATCCGTGGGCGATCGTAGTGAACGAAGCTGATATCGAGTCGCGTCAGCGTTTTACGATCGCGCACGAACTTGGCCACCTTCTTATGCATCGCTTCACCACGCCGCACGCCGACAGCGGGTTCCAAGTTCGATTTCGAGACGCGGCGTCGTCTGAAGGACGCGTGCGAGAAGAGATCGAGGCGAACGAATTCGCCGCCGAACTGCTCATGCCACGTGACTTCATACGCGAGGCGCTTTCAGAGGAGCAACTCGATCACGCTGCTGAGGACGAACGAATTTTCGGTACTCTCGTGGCGCGGCTAAGCGAGTTGTTCGACGTCAGTAAGCAAGCGATGACGGTACGCCTCTCCACCTTGATGGGGTAGGCGATTCGGCGATAGGGCTGCCGGACGTAGGAGTCGTCGGATGCGTCATGCCGCCTTATGCAGCCGAAACCGGCTGCCACCGTCGAGCAGTAAGGTGCCACGTGCTATTGCCGTCATGGCTTTTGGCGCCGCGGATGAAGGCAACATGCTAGCTCGAGGAGTGTGTCGGCGTGATCCTTCGAGAGTGGGCGTGTGTGGTCGTGCGGGTGAATGACGAGGAAATTTTGTGGTCGGCTAGCATCGTGGCTCGGTGTTTGTCGCGGTCCGGGGCGAGCTTCTTTGGTGGCGGCGTGCGCCACGTCTTTCTTCGCTTGTCTATTTCAGCGCGCCACGTGATCCACGGCCTCGGGAAATCGATATCCTGGCCGCATAGGCCGAGCACGCTGGTGATGCGCCGGCCGGTGCGGTAGGCCGTCTCGAAGAGGACCCGAAAGTTGCGTGGGTCCATCTGCAGCGCGACGTTCGCGCAAATAGGTTGGCCCGTTTCTAGGCCCGTTTCTCCCGGCCGACCGTTGTTTCCAGATTAGGGAACCACGGCGCCGATGCCCGGTTCTCCTCTGAGCGCCGTCAGGTTGACGGACTTCTTACATCCACTAGGTTGGTTTGCAACCAGGGGGTCAGGGGTTCGATCCCCCTCCGCTCCATATACGTGCGCTCCAGACCATACGTGCGCTCCAGGCCCGGGCGGCCTGGAGCGTTCTCAGGTAATAGGTGCCACTGTCATTGATCATGAAGAAGTCGGTGCCCTGGGCGTTGTCGGGGCCGCCCACACGGCGGCCATGCATCGTGAGATTGGGCTTGGCCATGATGAACGCGCCGGTCTTCGGATCCTGAAAGGGGCGATCCGGCATCGTCAGCCCCGTTCCGCCACGACGTTGATCAAAAGCGCTTCGTCGAGTGCGGTGAGCGGTACTGGCGCCTGCTTCGATTGATACGTCATCGAACCCGCTTTGATCACTCGCCACGCCGCGGCAGCCCTTCGCCGCGCGCCTCCGGCACGGTCAATTCCGTCTCGCCCGTCCACAGGTCCACCAACGCGAGGTCGTCGGTCAACGAGAGCGAGCTCATGGACCCGTGGCTTGTCCTGGCGGCCTTTGACCAGGCTCGGGAAATACCGGACGAGTGACGTCGGGCGTTGAACACGGTGGTCGGGTCGGGCACGGGCTCGCGGAGCGTGATGCGGGCTTCGGCGAGGCGCTGGCCGTTGCTGGAGAGACTCGCGCCACCGGCAGATCCTGATCCCAATGGCCAACAGACGCTGGAGGTCAGTCGCACTTCGTGCATATGATCTGGATCGACGGCTCCTACGACATGGTCGGTGTCCAGGAGGCGGCCAAGTACGGCCGCACATCCGGCGTCGATCTGGGCCCGGTCGACTACGTGAAATATGCCGAAGCGTTCGGCGCGACCGGGTTCATGATTCAGAACGGATTGCGCACGTCGCGGGTTAGGCGCATACTCTTCTCCCCCACGGACATACATGGCAAGGGTCCCGCGTGGAAATTCGTCACTTGCGTGCCTTCGTCGCGGTCGCCGACGCGCAGAGCGTGCGGAAGGCCGCGGAACGGCTGCACGTGGCACAGTCGGCGCTCAGCCGCACGATCCGTGACCTCGAGCGCGAGTTGGGGGTCGCGCTGTTTGCGCGGAGTCCGCATGGCGCGCAACTGACCGAGGGTGGTGCGCGGTTCATGGACGGGGCCCGCCGCACGCTGGCTGAGGCCACGGCCGCGATCGCTCGGGCGCGCGATGCGCGAGCGAGCGGCGCCGGTCCCATCGTCATCGGCGCCGTCAATCCGGAGCTCCGACCTGCCTGGATTCAAACGGCGTTGCGACAGTTCCGGGCGGCAATGCCTGAGGTGGCGATCCATCTCGAGTCCATGGCGTCGATCGCCATGGCCGAGGCGGCGACCCAGCGCGCGATCGATGTCGGCATCGGCTACGCTATGGCGCCGAGCCACGGGATTACGATCACCGCGGTCACACACGATGTGATGGCCGGCGTCATCGTGTCGCGCGAGCACATCCTGGCGCGTCGGCACAGCGTGTCCATCTTCGATCTCGAACCGTACCCGTTTCTCTGGTACGATCGCGCCGTACATCCGACGATGTTCGACCGGATTTTCTCGGCGTTTCGGCGCGTGGGCTTCACGCCCACACTCGTCCCGGCGATCGGTCAGGTCGACGCCAACGCGGCCGCGGCGTTTGCTCTCGTGAGCAGCAGCTCCGGGTGGGCCCTCTACCCGACGACGGCGCTGGCCGCCCTCCCGTCGACCTTGCGGTATGTCCCGCTCAGCGATGTGTCCATTCCGCTCGAGACGGATCTGCTCGTGCGCGCCGACGATCGGTCCGAGCGGACGAGCGTCTTTGGCGGCATCGTGCGCCATCTGCACGGTGATGGCGCCTAGCAGACCGCACGCGCATTCACGCATAGAGGTGAGCGAAATATAGTGCTACCGGTTGCCTCGGCCGGTCGGATATAGTGCATCCATGGCTGATGCGATTCGCGTCCTGCTCGCCGACGACCACGCGATTGTTCGTGGGGGAGTCGCGCACGTGCTGAACGAGCAAGAGGGCATTGCGGTCGTCGCCGAGGCGGTGGACGGCGCGCAGGCGATCGAGCTCTACCTTCGCCATCGCCCCGATGTCGCGCTGGTCGACCTGCGGATGCCCGGGCTGGAAGGCGTCGAGGTCGTTGAACGCATCCGGGAGACCGTCGCGAACGCCGTCATCGCAATGCTCACGACGTTTGAGGCCGACGATGACATCGACCGATCGTTCCGGGCAGGGGCGAAGGCCTACCTGCTGAAGGACATCGCCCCGCAGGATCTGGTGGCGTGCGTGCGCGCGGTCCATGCGGGACGGGCGTGGGTGTCCTCGGGGGTGGCAGCGAAGCTCGCGGCGCGGATGACGAGGCGGGTGCACCTGACCCCGCGCGAGATGGCCGTGCTCCGGCTCCTGGCGTCGGGTAAATCGAACCGCGAGATCGCCGTGGCGCTGTCCATCACGGTGGGCACCGTGAAGGTGCATCTCGCTCATCTGTTCGAGAAGCTGAACGTGGCCAGCCGAACCGAAGCGATCGCGACAGCGGTGCGGCGAGGGCTGGTCAGAGTCGCGTGACCGGGGCCCTCGAGTTGGGAGGCACGTCGCCGACGCCGAACAGGTATCGGGCGGCGGCGAGGATCTCGACGCCGGATTCGCGACCGGCGGCCGCGCACAGCTACGCGCACGTCCGTCACGATCGGGATGACGTCGTCAGAGTGGGGCATACGGAGGGAGATCGTCGCACGACGTCGAGACGGAGGGTGTCCACGCTCGACCACGGAGTCGAGACGGTGTCCGCGATCCGCGTCGTCAGTGGCACGGTGCCGATCGCGCTGCCGATCATGCGACCAAACCAAGGTGCATGGCGAACCGGAGAAGTTCGACGGTGGTCGTGATGCGCAGCTGCTTCATCATTCGATACTTGTGGAACGCCACGGTGCGCGGACTCACCTGGAGCACGGCGGCCACTTGCTTCATCGACCGTCCCTCGGCGATGAGGCACAGCACTTGGCGCTGTCTGTCCGTGATGCCGTGCGTATCATCGATCCTATCCATGACCGTCCTCCAGTCGTGTGACGCGTGTCGTCGGGAAGTTGCTCGAGCAGGCGAATGCAACGTACTGACAACCGTGAGGCCGCGCGTCTGGCGAAGGGCGACGTGTTGTTACGTCTTTTGGATAGGCGGCATGGTGGTGGGCGGGCGCCGCGCGTATCTGTCAAACGTGGTATCGTCGCTCCGGTATTCAACAGATGTGGACCGGAGCGTGGGAGTGCAGTTTTGGGTTCCCCTTTGGTGAGCGCCGTGCGGCGACACAGCTGAATAGTGGTAGGTGGATGACGACACGAGAAGAGGCGCCACCCTGGCGCGGGAGCGTTGCCGCGCCATCTGTCGCGGAGGACGAGTTGACCGCGGCCCGCGCGCGCACGGCAGAACTAGCGGAGACCAACGCGGGGTTGCAACAGTCTGTCGAGCGCTTGACGCGCGCGTTGGAGTCTGCCGTCGCGGACGAGCGGAAGCGGCAGGCGCGTGACATTCACGATACGTTGGCCCAAGCGCTGGCGCTGATCGTCATGCAGTTGGCCGACGCGCAGAATAAGCTCGGGCCGGCGTGGGCGTTGGCGCACGAACCGCTCGAGACGGCTCGACAGTTGGCGATGGACAGCCTGGCCGCGGCGCGACGAACCGTCAGCATGCTGCGCCCGGCGACGGCGACCGGGCTGAGTCTGCCGCGCGCACTCCGTGACGTGGCGGACCTGGTACGGCGCTACTGTCTGGGCCAGCTCGAGGTGCGCGTCACTGGCACGCCTTGGGTCGTCGAGCCAGCGGCCGAGGGCGAGTTGCTCGGGATCGCCCGCGAGGCGCTGACGAACGCCGCCAATCACAGTCGCGCGACGCGGGTCGAGGTGGAGCTCGCGTTTCTCGAGAACGGCACGGTGCGCATCGTGGTCGCGGACAATGGACGGGGTTTCGACCCTGATCGGTCGTACCCGAACCATTACGGGCTGGTCGGGATGCACGAGCGTGCGGACCGTATCGGCGCCGCGCTGACCGTGGT
>DATMNB010000244.1:0-6888 GCA_035569435.1 Gemmatimonadaceae bacterium | reverse complement strand
GCCCACACCTGCGGCGTGATGTAGTACAGCACGCGGACCCCGGCGGCGTGGGCGGCCGCGGCAACCCGCAGGTTCATGCCGCCGTAGTCAACGCACACCATCAGGGCCACCCGCCCGCCGCGCAGTCGCCGGCCCAACTGCCGTACGACACGCGCGTGCCGCGGCAGATGCCGCACGATCTCGGCGAACCCCATCACCGCGCGCGACGCCATGTCCTCCAGTAGCTCGACGCCGGCGGCCCGCATACGCGCGCCCCCAACCCCGACCAGTCGCAGATCGGGTCGCAACCGCCCGAGCTCGGCGGCTAATTCCGCCGCGTGCAGGTCACCCGACGGGTCGCCGGCCGAGAACAGGACTTCGTTGGCAGGCACGGCCCTGCGTCAGGCACGGCCAGCGAGTGACGGCAGCGTGCGGTCGATCTCGCTCACGATCCTGAGGGCAATCGCCAGCGCATCGCGACCTTCCTCGGCGGTGACCTGCACCGGCTGCTCCCCGCGCACCGCCGCGACAAAGCTCTCGAGCTCGAGCTTGAGCGGCTCGCCCTCCGGGGCATCCAGTGGGACCCGCTCCACAAACATCTCGATCCCCGCCGGCGCCATCGCGAGCGCCGCGAGGTCGACACCACGGCGCAGGCGATAGAACTCCCCTGTCCCCGCGGCCAGGTCGAGCGAGAGATAGCCCGTCGGCTGGAAGATGCGGATCTTGCGCAACCGCTCGCGCGACACGCGGCTCGCCGTGATGTTGGCCACGGCCCCCGTGTCAAACGTCAGGCGCGCGTTGGCAATGTCCACCGATGGCGTCAGGAGCGGCACGCCGACCGCCTGCACGTCGACCACGTGCGAGCCCACCAGCGTGGCAATGAGGTCGATGTCATGGATCATGAGATCCAAGACGACCGCCACCTCCGACCCGCGCGGGTTGAACGGCGCGAGTCGGTCGCTCTCGATGAACTTTGGTTGCTCCACGTACGGCAGGGCCGCCCGGATCGCGCGATTGAACCGCTCGACGTGCCCGGTCTGCACGAGCACCCCCGCCGCCTGCGCCAGGCGCACGAGCTCGTCCCCCTCTTCGACCGTGGTCACCAACGGCTTCTCGATCAGCAGATGCCGTCCATGCGCCAACGCCGTCTTGGCGACCTCGAAGTGCGCCGGGGTCGGCACGACCACCGTCACCGCATCGGCCGCGCCGAGCAGCGCGTCGTAGGAGTCGAAGGCCCGGACGCCAAGCTCGCGCGCGACCTCGGCCGCGCGATCCTGGCGGCTCTCATAGAATCCCACGAATTGTACGCCGGGCATGTCGCGCAGCAACCGGACGTGGTGGTACCCGAGACTCCCCGCGCCGACGACGCCGATCGTTGGGGGGCCCGTCACATCGTGAACCCGCGCTGACTGGCGGCCTGCATGAACGCCAGCAGCTCGTCAACCTCGGGAACATGCTGCAGATCCGTCTCGGCCCGCTCCAGCGCCTGCGACAAATTGAGGTCCGACCGGAACAGCAGGCGATAGGCCCGCTTGAGCTCCATGATCGTCTCGTCGGAGAAATTGCTGCGACGCAGCCCCACCGAGTTGAGCCCCCGCAACCGGAGCGGGTTGCCAACCGCCATCATGAACGGCGGGATGTCCTGCGGTACCCGCGATGAGCCGCCGACGTACGAATGCCGGCCGATGCGCGTGAACTGATGGACCGTGCACAGCCCCGACACGATGGCCTTGTCTTCCACGACGACGTGCCCGGCGAACTGCGTTCCGTTAGACAGGATGACGCCGTTCCCGACGTGACAGTCGTGGGCCAGGTGGACGTACGACATGATGAGACAGCCCGTGCCGACGGTCGTCTTCCCCGACTCCGCCGTCCCTCGGTTGATCGTCGAGTACTCACGGATCACCGTCCCCTCGCCGATCTCGACAAAGGTCTCTTCCCCGCCGTACTTGAGATCCTGCGGGTCGCCGCCCAGGATCGACCCGATCCCCACCTTGACCCGCGGCGCCAGTGTCACGTTGCGCTCCAGCACCGCGCGCGGCGCCAACACGCACCCGGGACCGATCGTGCAATGCTCCCCGACAATGACGTAGGGCCCGATCGTCACCCCCTCTCCGATACGGGCGTCGTCACAGACGATCGCGGTCGGATGGATCACGCCGATCTCCATGGCATCATGGACGGCACTCATCGATCCCTGACCATTGCCGCCATGTCCGCCTCGGCGACCACTTCACCGTCCACGCGCGCCACCCCGTGCATCTTGCAGACGGCGCCCCGCATCTGCACCATCTCGAGCTCCAGGCGGAGCTGATCGCCGGGTAACACCGGGCGGCGGAACTTCACGTTGTCGAGCGACATGAAGTACACGACCTTCCGGTCGTACGGTTCACCGACCATCTCCATGAGGAGCATGCCGCCGGTCTGCGCCATCGCCTCGACGATGAGCACGCCGGGCATGATCGGGTGGCCGGGAAAATGGCCCTGGAAGAACGGCTCGTTGATCGTCACGTTCTTGATCCCGACGATCCGCTTGGTATCCTCGACCTCGATGATCCGGTCGACGAGCAGAAACGGATACCGGTGCGGCAGCACCTTCATGATTTCGTCGATCGTGAACCCTTTCGCCACGCGTTGTTCTCCCCGTTCGGTCGTCCCCATGCCCGCGAGCCGGGTCATCTCCCGCACCAGCGTCACCGTCCCCCGGTGACTCGGCCGGTACGCGACGACGCGCGCCCGCACCCGCCGTCCTGTCAACATGAGATCACCCAGACAGTCCATGGCCTTGTGCCGGACAAACTCGTCCGGCCACCGCAGCCCATCGCCGCCATCGATCACGCGCACGTCGTCCAGCACCACCGCGTTGGCCGTCGACGCGCCCTGAATCAGCCCCTTTGCCCGCAACGCCTCGACCTCGGCCACGAACCCAAACGTCCGCGCCCCTGCCAGCTCCCGCGCGAACGCCGCCGGCGTGATCGAGTACTCGCCACGCTGACGCCCGATCAGCGGATGCGCAAAATCGATCGTCACATCCAGCCGGAGATCCGCGGCGGGATGCGCCTCGTACACCGAGTCGCCGTCGATCACCCGAACCGGCTCCGGCAAGTCTAAATACTCGGGCGCCGCGGTCCCGTTCGCCACCCCTGCCGCGGTCAGCGCATCGAAGAACGGCCCGGCACTGCCGTCCATCACCGGCGGCTCCGGCCCGTCGACGTCGATCCACAGATCATCGATCTCCGCGGCGGCGACCGCGGCCAGCACGTGCTCGACCGTGTGGAGTTCCACACCGTCGAGCCCGAGTTGTGTCCGGCGCTCCGTCAACTCGGCGTAGCGGATCTGCGCCGGAATGCACGGCGACCCAGCAAGATCCACGCGTCGGAACACCACCCCCATCCCCTCCGGCGCCGGCCGAAACGTCAGCGTGGTCCGGACGCCCAAATGCAGGCCGATCCCCGACAGCGATACCGGCGTCCGGATCGTGTGGCGACGCTCAGCCACCGGCCTTCTCCTTCTCCTCCTCGTACAGCCGCTCCAGGAGCTTCATGTACTTGGGGAGCTGGTGCATGGCCGCATAGGCCCGCAGCGACTCGAGGTGCGGGCGCGCGGGGTAGCCCGAGTACGTGATGCCGGCGGCGAGACTTCCCATCCCGCCGGCCTGGCCCCCAAGCCGGGCCCCGGCGCCCATCGTCAGATGCCCCTGGAGCGCCGACTGGCCGGCCATCACACACCCGTCCTCCACGTGCGACGAGCCGCCGATCCCCGACTGCCCGAGCAGGAGACACAGGCGGCCGACCCGGACGTTGTGCGAGATGTGCACCAGGTTATCGATCTTCGTCCCGGCGCCGATGACGGTGTCGTCGATACTCCCACGATCGATGGCCGTGTTGGCCCCGATCTCCACGTCGTCCCCGATGAGACAGCGCCCGACGTGCGGGATCTTGGCGTGCTCGCCGTCGCGGAACACATACCCAAACCCGTCGCTCCCGATGACCGTCCCGCTATGGACCGCCACCCGCGCGCCAAGCTCCGAGCCGCTGTAGACGGTCACACGCGGGTACAGCCGGGAGTCGGGCCCGATCGACACCCCCGCGCCGACCACGCAGTGCGAGCCGATCCACACCCCCCGCGCCAACGTCGCGCCGGCGCCGACGACCGCATACGCGTCGATCGTGACGTCGTCGGCGAGGCGCACGCCGCGGCCGAGTCGCGCCGTGGGGTCGATCCCAGGGATGCGGGCCGGGGCCGTGTAGAATCGGGGGAGCAGTGTCAGGAGCGCATCGTGCGGACTCTTGACGATGATCCGCGTCGCCGGGCCGGGTGCGCCGGCCAGGTCGGGGGCGATCAGTGTCACCCCCGCTTGGGAACGTGCAAACGCCGGCGCGTACTTCGCGTTAGCCAGAAAACTGACGTCCGTCGCCCCCGCCCGGTCGAGCGGGGCGACTCCGTGCACCGCCGCGGTCCCGTCGCCGGTCAGCGTCCCACCGACGGCGACCGCGATCTCCGCGGCGGTCAACACGCGGCTACCAAGTGCTCAACCCACGCACGACGACTGGGCCATCAGTTCCCCGGTGGCCGCGTCACGCCCGACGGCTGGTTGGTCGGACCCTTGGGTCGTGTGCTGTTGGGGTTCGCGCCGACGCCCGTCCCCGTCGACGACGGCGAACCGCTCGCCACCGGCATCGCCTTCACTTTCGCGATGACGTGGTCCGTGATGTCCAGGTTCTTGTCGTAGGCCACGACCGCGCCGCCACCGCCGCCCGGGTTGACGTCGAGAATCGCCGTGTACCCGTCCTCGACCCGAATGTCGCTCAACACCTTGTTGATCCGGTCGAAGATCGGCTGAATGAGCTCGGCCTGCTTCGCCTGCGCGGCCTGCTCGATCTGCTGCTGCCGCTGCTGGTAGCCCGCCTGTTTGGCCCGAATGGCCGTCTCGCGCGAGGTCCGGTCCGCCGCGCTCAGCGTCGACTCGACGTTCTGATACGACGAGACCATCGCCTGCAACGAGTCGCTCATGGCCTTTTCCTGGCCACGCACGTTGTCGACCTCTTTCTGATAGGCCGCTTCGGCGTCGGCGCGACCCGGCGCCACGGCGAGGATCTGCTGCGAATTGATAAAGGCAAATTTGGGCGGCGACGCGGATTGCGCGCCAACGGACAGTGGACCGAGAACGGCGAGTGCGGCCGTGGCCGCGCCAATGAATACTCGAATGGGTGTTCGCATGTGAACTCCTTAGAAGATCTGACCGAGTCGAAAGTGCGTCTTCCAGCCCGGTGCCGGCTGGCCCAACGTGTTCAGGCGGTCGAAGCCGTACGCTTCGTCGAGCCCGAGGGGACCAAGGGGGGTGACCACCGAAATGCCGATGCCGGCGCCGCGATACAGGCGCCCTGGGTTGAAGTCCCGGGGCTCCGCGTAAAGGTTGCCGGCGTCCAGAAATGTGTCGAGGTAGATCGACGAGTTGAACCGCAGCCCCAGCTCGGATGTCGTCGTGAAGAACGCGTTGCCGAACGATGCCCGCGTGGCGTTGAACGTGCTCGTTCCCGCCACGAACCCCTGGGGCGTGATCGAGAACTCGTCATACCCGCGGAGCTGCTCGCCGTATTGCGTACCGCCGAGTGCGAACCCCTGCGAGTAGAAAAACGGACCCGTGTTGCCAAACACGGCCCCGGCCCGGGCTTTGAACCCGGCGACCAACTTGATGGGCGACGAGCCGATCCCCGTACCGCCAAACGTCAGCAGCGTCGCGTACCCGCGGAGCTCCGTGATGTAGCGCTGGAAGACGTAGCCGCCACCGAAAACCCGCGTGTTGAAGTCGGCCGAAATCGTCTGCAACCCTCCGGCTGACGGGAATGGCATGTCCACCCGTGTGTCGTGGTTGAGCGAGAGCCCGAATACCGATCGCGTACAGTCCGGACAGTGGTTCGCCAAGCTGCCCAGGAGGCTCGTCGTGTCGCCGTTGTACGAAACGGTCTCGTAGCCGTACGAGACAAACAAACGCGTATACAAAGAGTGTAAGACCGGGATCCCAAACTGAATGTTGCCGCCGGTCCGCGTGGACTGGCCCAGGTTGCCGATCGTGTAGCGCGACTGGGCATGGTACGCGGTGAGCGTCCCAGATACCCGCGACTGGAACAACGTCGGGTCGGTATAGGAAGCGGTCAGGTCATTAATGTAACGGCCAAACTGCCATTGGATCGACCCTCGTTTGCATTCCCCGAACAGATTGGGCTGGTCGAGCCCGATGAACCCGCCTACGCCCGTCCCCTGCCCAGTCGACGCCCCAAAGTTAATGTTGCCGGTCCGTTTTTCCTTCACGTGAAAGATCAGGTCGACGTCCCCCTGGTCCCCCGCGGGTCGGGTATCAGGCGGGGGGATCGGTGTATCAAAAAACCCGAGATTGCCCAGGTTCTGATAGCTCCGAATGAGACGGTCCTGGCTGAAAACGTCCCCAGGAATGATGACCAGGGCGTCGCGGATACAGCCTTCAGTCGTATAGTCGTTCCCGACGATCTCGATCCGATTAATAATGGCCGGCGACTTCTCGTCGATGTCCCACCGCAGGTTGACCTTGGGCTGGGAGTCAGGGCCGACCACCCGGTCGGCGATCGGCCGGATCGACGCGTAGATATACCCCTCATTGGCGTACGCCGTGCGCAGCTTGGTCGTGGCGTCGTCCCACTTGGACCGGTCAAACACGTCGTTCGGCGCCGTGCGCTTGCCCGTGATCAGCCGCACCGCCCGCGTCGTCACCGACGGTCCCTGACCATGAAAGGGATAGTACCGGTCGATCTCGTCGGTCGAGAATCGCCGGTTCCCGATCACATCGAATGAGCCGACCTTGTATTGCCGCCCCTCGCTCACCGAGAGATCGATGAGCGCTTTGCCGCGGCTGCGATCGACGATCAACGTGTC
>DATMNB010000243.1:0-6663 GCA_035569435.1 Gemmatimonadaceae bacterium | reverse complement strand
GGAGAGCATCCGGCGACCCATCGCGTAGAGCGCCTGCGCCAGGAACAGGATGGTGACGGCCGGCCAGATCCAGGCCAGTTGGTCGAAGGTGTGGCCGGCAAGGCTGGAGCCCGCTGCCGCATCAACGAGCAGCGCTGGTGCGAGGAGGAGGGCGGCGAGCGCGGACATGAAGGCGAACGTGCGCGGCGCCGAGCGGAGCTGGGCGATCTGGCCCGCCATGAAGGTGTCCCAGCCCAGGACCAGCACTGACATGACGTAATACGCTGGCGCCAGGAGCGCGGCCGCCCAGGGGGGAAGCGTGACCAACACGGCGTGTCTCGGTTACCCGCCCGGTTACCCGCGCGACCGTTGCTCGCTACGGATCTCGCGGGCGGAGAGGCGCCGGGCGAAGACATCGAGGGCCTTGCTGGCGTCATAGCTGGCCAGCGCCAGCACATCGAGCATCAACAGGCCATCCGCGGGTACGGCGTGCACCGACATGTGGCAGCCATCGAGCAACAACACTCCGGAGACGAGATCGCTCGGCAAGCGGCGGACGATCGGCGCGCCGACGGCCATCAGCCCCGCGGCGCCGGCGGCCGCGACGAGGAGGCCGGCCAACAGATCGGTGTTGCGGAGCTCATCGGCGGGCACTCCCGAGAAATCGGCGATCAGGTGCGTATACTGATTCACGCCAGCTCGCCCGTCGGCGCGGACGGGCGAGGCGGACGTCGGATGATGCGGGTCGCCTCCTCGTACCCGGACGGAAGCCCGACATCGAGAAACTGCCCACGCATGCGGCGACCGACGAGGCGCGATCCCGCGAGGAGCCGCTGGAGGACGGGGACGTCGTCGAGCTCCGCGCCCGGCGGCAGCATGCGGGCGACGGTTTCGATCACGTCCCACACCTCGTCGGTGAACACGTAGCGGCCAACGCCGGTGAACGCTGACGGCGCGCCGCCGGTGTCAAAGGTCGCCGCGCGCGGATCCTTGGCCCGGATCGCGGTGAGGCCGAACTCGTCGCCGTGCGCCAGCGCCCCGGCGTACGTCCCGGTCGCGCCCCGGCGGGCGGCGTCCGCGGCCAGCACTTCGACGACGGCGACGACGTTCTTGCCGGTGCGGTAGTAGGTCTCGATCACCTGCGCCATGCCTGGGGCGTCGCCGACGAACAGGTTGTCGGGGAGCGCCACCGCCAGCGGCGCGTGGCCGGCAAAGTCGCGGCCGAGTCGGACGGCATCCATGAGGCCGGCCGGTGTGCGCTGTTCGACGAACTCGATGCGGACGGGGAATCCCGGGGAGCCGGTGTGCGGGGCGAGACGCTCGCGGATGGCGTCCTTGCCGGGGGCGGTGACCACGAGCAGCTCGCTGGCGCCACTGGCCGCGCATTCGCGGGCGACCCATTCGACGAGGGAGACGCCGGCGACGGGGAGGAGCTCCTTGGGCGCACTGCCGGAGAGGGCGCGCATCCGGGTCCCACGGCCGCCACACGGGATCAGCGCGTGACGAACGGTGGCGCGCGGCGCGGAGCTCATGCCGTAGATACCTGTGTCACGACGGATGCCCGTCCGACGCAACGCGCCGGCACTTCACGCCTCGCACGCACGCGGTGAAGCTAATAGGTTGCCTGGATGCGGCGCGAGCCGTTCTTGACCCTGCCGAACGCCGTGTCGCTCTCGCGGTTCGTCATGGCGGCCGGGTTCCTGGCGGCGCGCTCGACGGATGTGCGGGTGGCGCTCATTGGCGCGGCGTCCGTGTCCGATATCCTCGATGGGTGGATCGCGCGCCGGCGCGGGCAGGTCACGCGGCTTGGCGCGATGCTGGATCCGATCGCGGATCGGACGTTTGTACTCGTCGCCGTCATGGTGTATCTGGCGCGCGGCGAGATCACCCGGGGCCAATACTTTGTGCTCATCGCCCGTGACCTGGCGACGGCGATCGGGTACCTGGTCGCGCGGCAGGTGCCGGGGTTGAGAAGCGCGCCGTTTCGGGCGCGGTTGGCGGGGAAGGTGGTCACCATCCTGCAGCTCGTGACCCTCGTGGCGGTGCTCGTGGTGCCTGGTGCCGTGCCGTGGCTGGTGGCGGCCGTCGGTGCGGCATCGGCGGTGTCGATCGGGGACTATACGCTGGCGCTGTGGCGGGCGCGGGCGGCGTGAGGCTCGGCGTCGTCGCGGCGCTGTGGGTTGGGTGCGCGGCGTCGGCTGGGGCGCAGCTCGTGCGGGATTCGCAGCCGGGGCCTCGAGCCGAGGCGCGCATCGACGCGATCATCGCGCGACGAACGGCGATCGAGGCGGGGCTCGGGGGTATCGTGCCGGCCGGGATCTATTTCCGGTTGGGCGGGGATGTTGCTGGTGGCGTCATTGCCGGCGGCGCGCGGCCGGCGGGGCCTGCGGCGCGAGCCGATGTCTTCGGGCGCTTTCTGCTCGATCCGCTCGAAGAGCATCGGTGGGGGCCGTATCTCACGGCCGGGGCGAGCTATCGGGCCGATTCGCGCGACCATGGACGGGTGTATTTGCTGGCCTTGGTCGGCGTCGAAGGTCCCCGCCAGGGTCGCGTGGTACCGGCGATCGAGGCGGGCTTCGGAGGGGGCTTTCGTATCGGTTTTGTCTTACGTCGCGCGCAGCCTACTGGCTGGCGGTAGAACGACTACGCCGCCGACGCGTTCTCGGCGTCCGACTCGATTTGCTTCGCCTTGGGCGGTTGCACGAAGCGATCGCCCAGGGTGCGGAGATCGGCGAGCTCGGTCGGTGAGAGCTCGTGATAGCGATCGCCCAAGTAGGCCATCGTATCGCGAAACCACTCTTCCTGGTGTGCTGCGGCGGCGCCGATTACCCCGCACCGCATGATTTGCTGGAACAACTCGTCGCGGGCCTCTTCAAACGGCGTTGGTGCCGCGGGCGTCCGCTGACGTTGAATTCTCTGCTGCTTGGCCATGACATCCTGTGTAAGCGTTCGTGTGAAGTATAAGTACTCAAGCCGTGGAACGGGTTTCCGCGTGTAAGCGGCCTTCGAGAAAATCAAGTAATAGACCGGTTAACTGATCGGGCACTTCTTCCGGTACGAGGCGAGCTACGCCGGGGAGGCGGACTAACTGCCCGTTAGGCATGCTCGCGGCGAGGCGGCCGGCAACGTCGCCGTCCAACCACAGATCGCTTTCGCCGCGTACCACTAATGCAGGTACGCGCACCGAGCCCGGATCGATGTCGTTCAGGTCGTCGGCGCGGACGGCGCGGGCGAGGGCCAGGAGGTGGTTCACGCCGTCTTGTCCGACGTAGGGGGCCAGGTATCGCGCGACGAGGCGGGGCGGCATGTGGGCGGGGTCGGCGACGCTCTGCTCGAGGAGTGGTGTCAGGAGCGACGCGGCGCCGAGTATGCCGCGTGCGACGCGGAGGGCGAATCGGGCGGTGTTGCGTTGGAGGGTGCGGAGGTCGGCCGAGGGGACGGAGCCGGGGGCCAGGCTGTTGATCAGAGCCAGGTGAGACACGCGCTCGCGGCGGAGCGCCGCCAGGCGGAGGGCGACGGCGCCGCCGAGATCGATTCCGACGACGGCGGCGCGAGGGAGGCGGAGCGCGGTCATCGCGCGGTCGAGATAGTCGGTCTGGGCCGCGATGCCGAATTCGGTGTCGAGGGGGCGATCGGATTGGCCGTAGCCCAAGAGATCGATGGCGACGGCGGTGTTGCCGGCCGCCGCGATTTCTGGGGCTATGGCGCGCCAGAGGAAGCTACAGGTGCCAAAGCCGTGGACGCACACGACGGCGGTGCCGCCGTGGCCGTAGCGTTCGACGTGGACGGCACCCGGGCCGACCGGAATGCGCAGCAGGTCGGGTTCGATGCGGCGCCTCAGCGACGAAAGGAAGAAAAGAGCGTCATAGAGAACAGCACTGTCGTGGTTTGAGGGCGTCGCGTCAACCCTGGGCATGACGTCAACCCTGGGCGCAGCGTCAAACTCTGGGCGTGGCGTCAACCCTACGGAGCCGGGTAGTTTCCAATATCAGATGCGAGTGACTGGTGGCTAAGGCAAGGCGGACCCTCCTGGTCCGGGTCGCGTCGATTGCCGCGACGTTCTGCGTCTGTTTTGCGATCGGGTTCGGGTACGCGGCCTGGACGCTGGTCTGCCGTGGCGACAACTGCCCGAACATCGACGTCCTGCGGAGCTATCAGCCGCGGCAGACGTCCAAGCTGTTCGCGGCTGACGGCAGCTTTCTGGCGGAGCTCGGGCTCGAGCGGCGCACGGTGTTGCGGCTGAGCGAGATCCCCAAGCCGGTGCGCGAGGCGTTCATCGTCACCGAGGACAAGCGCTTTTACCAGCACCACGGCGTCGACTGGCGACGCGTCGGTGGGTCCATGGTCGCCGACGTGCTGCGCGGGGGCTTTGCGCAGGGGTTCTCGACGATCACGATGCAGTTGGCGCGGAACATCTTTCCCGAGTCGATCACCCGCCAGAAGTCATTGGTGCGCAAGCTCAAGGAAGCGCAGGTCGCGCGCGAGATCGAGCGCAAATTCCCCAAGGACACGATCCTCGAGCTGTATCTGAACCAGATCTATCTGGGGAACGGCGCGTATGGGGTCGAGGCGGCGTCGCAGCGGTACTTTGGCAAGTCGGCGCGCGACCTGAACCTCGCCGAAGCCGCCACGCTGGCCGCCCTGCCCAAGGCGCCGGAGAGCTACAACCCGCGGCGCCACCCCGAGCGGGCCGTCCTCCGGCGGAACACGATTATCGAGTTGATGCGGCGGAGCGGGCAGGTGACCGACGCCGATGCCAGTCTGGCACGGGCGTATCCGCTGGAGCTGGCCCGGAAGAGCGGGGCCGCCGCGGGCGGCGATGTCGCGCCGTACTACGTCGAGTGGGTGCGTGAGCAGCTCGATCAGCAGTTTGGCAAGCAGCTCTACGAGCAGGGGCTCAAGGTCTACACGACGCTCGACCCGGACATGCAGGCCGCCGCTGAGCGCGCGCTGGACCAGCAGCTGCGCGTGATCGAGGGCGGGAAGTACGGGAAGTTTCCGCACAAGACGTACGAGGAGTACGTGGCGCGCGCGGCCTCGGGTGAGCAGGGCGACGCCCCCAACTCGCCATATCTGCAGGGCTGTTTTATTGCCCTCGACCCACGGAGCGGCGCCGTGCGGGCGATGGTCGGGGGACGCGACTTCGACGACTCCAAGTTCAACCGGTGCACGCAGGCGCTGCGGCAGCCGGGGTCGTCGTTCAAGCCGATCGTGTACGCCGATGCGATTCAGAACGGTCGGCCGCCGTCGTACATGATCGACGACTCGCCGCTGTCGATCCCGCAGATCGACGGGTCGGAATGGACGCCCAAGGACGATGACGGCAAGTTCCTAGGGCTCATGACCATGCGGCGCGGGCTGTACCAGTCGCGCAACCTGGTGGCCATTCGGATCGGCATGGAGCTGGGCCCGGAGAGCGTCATCGACATGGCGCGGCGGTTTGGGCTCACGACGCCGATCCATCCCTACCCGTCGATCTACATCGGGTCCGAGGGCGTGTATCCGATCGAGCTGGTCTCGGCGTACAGCGCGTTTGCCAACTTGGGGACGCGGACGGCGCCGATTTCGATCACGCGGGTCGAGAACGCACGAGGCCAGGTGCTGTGGGAGCCTGCGCCAACGTCGGCGCCGGTGCTGTCGACGCCCGAGGCCTGGCTCATGGTCGACATGATGAAGGACGTGATCCTGCACGGCACGGCGTTCAACTCGGTGTACAATGCCGGGTTTCACGTGCCGGCGGGCGGCAAGACGGGGACGACGAACGACGGCAACGATGTGTGGTTCATCGGCTATACCGCCGATCTCGTGGCCGGGGTGTGGATCGGTATGGATCTGCCGACCAAGATCAAGGCCAACGCGCAGGGCGGGATCCTGGCGGCGCCGGCGTGGACGGCCTTTATGACGGAGGTCTATCGACGGAAGCCGACGCCGCCTGACTGGCCGCGGCCGGATGGGTTGCTCGCGCGGGACGTCGACAAGACGACGGGGATGCTGGCCAACCCCTATTGCCCGCTGCCGGTCGTGTACACCGAGTGGTATCTCCCCGGGACGGAGCCGACGCAGATGTGCGATGTGCATTCGGTCACCAACACGTCGGTGGGGGATACGCTGCGGCGTGTGCCATTGGCGCCTCCTCCTCCAGCGGCGAGCGCGCCCACCACGAGCGGGCCTGCGACGCGTGTGACGACAGGGGCCGCGCCCACGCCGGCCGCCGCGCCGCGGCCGTGACCTGGACACCGTTTGACTGCCACGCACACACGACGTTCTCTGACGGACAACTGACGCCAGAGGCGCTCATCGAGCGCGTTCGAGCCCGCGGCGTGCGGCCGAGCATTGCCGATCATGCGTCGGGGGACGTTGCGTCCTCGCTCAAGACTGTCGACGCGGTGCGCGAGTATCTCGACGCGTTGGCGGCGCTCGATGTCGCGCGCGCGGCGGAGTTCTGCTGGCATGACGCGCTGTGGCGTGAGCTGCCGGCGCCCGTCATGCGGCAGTTCAGCCACCGGCTCGGGTCGCTGCACGCCATCGAGCTCGGCGACGGCAGTTGGGTGCACATGTTTCAGCGGCACATCCCGGATGGGCTGACGCCGGACCAGTACATGGATGCGCACGTGGCGACGCTGGAGCAGTTCGCGCGGGAGATGCCGGTGGAGATTCTGGCGCATCCGACGTTGCTGCCGCTCT
>DATMNB010000242.1:0-34250 GCA_035569435.1 Gemmatimonadaceae bacterium | reverse complement strand
GCAGCGTCACGCCAAACGCCGCCTGCATCGCCGCGGCGGTTCCCCGCAACACGATCGAGCGACGCGGGAGACTGACGTCGAGTACCGTCAGCCCGGCGTCGTGGGCAAATAACTCCACGGCACGCGCGTCCGCCGCGCTGGCTCCGACCAAGGCGGCGAGCTCGTCTCGTTTGACTCGCTTCGTGGGACCAGCCCCACGCACCGACCGCTTCGCATACACCTCTTTGGCCTTGGCATCGGATGCGGGCCGTAGCCGTACCGTGACATCAATCGGGACGCCGGCCGGGACCGGCGACGTATGCAGCACGCCCCGCATCGGCGTGCGCGCGCTGCCGGGAACGGGCTGTTGATCCTTCGGTGATCGAGCCATCGGAGTCCTCCACCAGGGCGATGTTGAGGGCGATGTTTGAAGCTACGCGCGGACGACGCCTCGCGAAATTACTCGTGCCGGCCCGGACGCCCGTTCTGCCGGCCGTTTCGCGCCGGTGGCGTCAGTGCCGACCGAATCTGCTCGGCCAGACGCACGCTCAGTCGAGTCAACACCCCAGGCTCGGTCAGACCAAACCGCGTCGAGACGGCGTCCAGGCCGTCGCCAACCACGCTGGTGACGCTCGCGGCCCAATCGGCGGCGCTAACCGTGTGCGTACGCGTGAGCGCGCCGACAATGCGCGGCTGCAGCCGGATCACAACAGGGGACGCCACCTTGACCGGGTTGAACAGCGGATCATACCGCGTGCCGATCCCTTCGATCAGCGCCGCCGTCCGCGCGAAATAGACCATGGAGCTCGGCAAGCTGACCGGCGACTCGTACAAGTTGCCCATGATGCGATTGGACAGGAGCTCCATGCGCTCGAGCGTCGTCGTGTTGCGCGCGGCGACGTCGAGCAGCGCTTCGACCAGCACCCGCAGCTGCTCCCGCGTCGCCTCCGGCGCCAGCAGTCCAAGCGCCTCGAATCCATTGACCACGCCGTCGGCGTCCTTCCGAATCGTCGACAGGATCGTGCCGAGCAACGCCTTGCGCATGCCGCGCGACACACGGACGACCATCCCGAAATCGAGCAGCACCAGCGCCCCATCCGGCGCCACCTTCAGGTTTCTCGGATGGGGATCCGCCTGAAACAGCCCGTCGACCATCATCATCGACGTGTACGCCTCGATGAGTTGCCGCACGAGCGTCGTCACGTCGATGTCGCCAGACGCCACGCGCGACTCGAGCGCGTCGAGAGGATCGCCGTCCATGAATTCCATCACCAGGACCCGCTCCCGCACGAGCCGTTGCATCACCGCGGGCACGCGGATCCCCGGCGACCCCTCAAAGTTCTCGCGAATCTCGATGGCGTGCGCGGCCTCCGTCCGATAGTCGATCTCTTCTTTCACACGGTAGGCGAATTCCTCCATGACGGCCCGGTACTGCCGGATCGCGCGACGCACACGCGCGTTCGTGTCAAAGAGCCACTCCACAACGTCCAGCAACCGACGACAGGCGGCGACATCGGCGGCGATGAGCCGTTCGACCCCCGGCCGCAGGATTTTGACGGCGACGTGCTGCCCACCGACCCACGCCTCGTGGACCTGCCCGATCGAGGCCGACGCCAGCGGGACGCGCTCCATGCGGTCGAACACGGCGTCCACCGGCCGCCCATAACTTTCGACCAGCTCGCGCTCGATCCGCGGCCACGGCGTCGCGGGGACACGGTCCATCAGCGTCGCCAGCGCGCCGACGTACGGCTCCGGGAAGACATCCGTACGCGACCCGATGAGTTGGGCCATCTTGATGAACGTGGGCCCGAGCGCGGCCAGCGTGCGCACGATCCGCTCGGCGCGCCGGCGGTGGAATGCCTCCGATCGCGCGCTCGGCGGCCCAAAGAAGATCCACCGGACCCAGTCGCGCCGAAACGACAGAATGAGCGGCCCGAGCCGCAGGGCGATGACGACGAGGCGCACCGCCGTAAGCTACTGCCCTACACCGTCGTCTCGATGCGCGACAGGGCGTCCGGCAGCTCGACCGCGGACGCGAACCGGTCGGCCGGCACCCGCGCCAAGCAACGGCGAATGATCCCGTCCAACGCCTCGGGCACGCTGTCGCGCAGTTGCCGAGGCGAGGGCGGCGGCATGGTCAGCTTGCGCGCGGCGGCAGCCGTCCCGCCGCCCGCCCCAAACGGCGGCTCCCCCGTCAGCATCTCGTAGACGAGACAGCCAAAACTGTACACGTCGGACCGCGGATTCGGCCTCGCGCCGTCAATGAGTTGCTCGGGACTCATATACGCGGGCGCCCCAATCGTGACGGCCGTGTCGGTCGCGGGGCCGTCGATCGCCGGCCCAAACAACGCTTGAGTGACCGCATAGCCCGACACCACAGCGTCGGGGGCCATGAGATGCACGTACTTGGGTCGCAGGTCGCCGTGCGTCAACTCGTGCGCGTGCAACATGGCCAGCGCCAACGCCACCGCCCGCCCCACGCCGACCGCGTCGCCCACCGCAAACGGCCCATCCTGGGCCAACCGATCCCTGAGCGTCGTCCCGCCGGCAGGCGCGCTCACGTAGAACACCAGCTCGTCGGACGCCGAGCAGTCCAGCAGTCGGAGCAGCCGCCCATCGTCGAGCGCCACGGCGCGCGCGACGGTCCGCATGAAGTGATCAGCGTCGACGTGGGCCGCCACGTGCGGATGAATGACGTGCAGCTCCACCGGCGACCGGTCCCGCGCGTCGGTCGCAGCGTACGTGGCCTCGACGTGCCCGGCCGCCAACCGCCGCTCGACGACGTACCGACCCGCCACCGCGCGCGCCAACCGCTCCCGCGCCCGCTCGGCGGCTGCCCCCGGCACGGCCACCGGCGCCACGATGCCGCGCGTCGGCGGCACGGCTGGCTCCGCCCGACCGGCCTTGAGTCGCGCCACCCACGACCGAACCGACTCGTCGGCCTCCGTCTCCAGCTCGGCGCGCACCAGCGACTCGTGCACCAGCGCCGCCTGCAGCGCCCCGCCCCGATCGCCGATCGCCACGAGGGCCTCGATCAACCCGATCGCCGCCGCCGTGCTCAGTGGATCCTCCGCCGCCAACCGCCGCCGCCACCGCACCGCGCCGGCCATGTCCCGCCGCCCCACCGCGCCGGCGGCCATCTGCTCCAACGCCGTCACGTACTCGCGCGCCAATCGGGCCCGCTCCGCCGTGACCCACCGCTCCAGCTCCGGCGCCCCGTCAAACGTCAACCCGTCGAGAAACGGCCCGCCATAGGCCGCGATCCCCTGCTCGTAGGCCCGACCCCCGATCGCCTCGGTGAAATCGGCGACATCGCTGGAGATCACATCGGCGGTGACCGTGAGAGACGTCGTCCCGCCGGCGATGGCCGTCTGGCCAAACGCCCGCCGCACGACGTGCAGCGCCTGATAGAGCGCCTGCCGCCCCTGCTCGGCGTCCGCGTCGGGCCACAGAAAGCTCAGCACCTTGTCGCGGCTCATCCCACGCCGGCCGGCGGCCGCCAATACCGCCAGCAGCAGGAGCCGCCGTCGCTGGACCGCGGGCCCGACATACGGCGCGCCATCGGCCGTCAGCCCGAGCCCTCCCAATACCGTCAGTCGGAGCACGGCTCAACATACGAGCAGAACGGCCATCCTCCCAAGGGCGGTCTACGCGCCGTCCACCTCGCTGCCATCCCGCTCGCACCGCAACTCGTCCACTGGCCCCCCTCGCCGCCACCGATGCACATTCGCCACGCTCATGCGAGTTCTGTGCATATTTGCCCACCCGGATGACGAGAGCTTTCTCGTGGGCGGCACGGCGTGCTGGGCCGCCGCGCGCGGCGACAGCCTCGCCCTTGTCACGGCCACCCGGGGCGGCGCCGGCAAGGTCGGCGTCCCTCCCGTGTGTACCCCGGCCGAGCTTCCGGCCGTCCGCGAGCGGGAGCTGCGGGCCGCGTGCGCCATCCTTGGGATCGCCGATCTCACCCTATTCGACTACCCGGACCGCGACCTGGCGGCAGCGCCGGTCGACGAGATCCGGGCGCGCCTGGTGGCCGTCATCCGCCGGGTACGGCCCCACGTGGTCATCACATTCGACCCCAACGGCACCAACCTGCACCCCGACCACATCGCGATCAGCCGCTTCGCGATCGACGCGGTCACGGCGGCGGCCGACCCCCGTTGGGTCCCCGAGTCGTGGCCACCACACGCCACGCCACGATTCCTCTGGACACCTCCCAAGACGCCTTGGCAGTCGTCCGGCGTGCGGTCGCAGCCCGACATCCCAGGCTCCGACGTGATCCTCGACGTGCGCCCGTGGGCTGACCGCAAGGCTGCGGCCCTTCGCGCCCACCGCACCCAGCACCTGGCCGTTGAGCGTCTGTTCTTCGCCCCGGACGCGCCTGGCCGCGACGGAGCGCTCGACGTCGAGATTTTTCGACAGGCCTGGGGACCGGCGGTGCCACACCGCCCGATCACCGATCTGTTCGCGGGCCTGGACGCCTAGCCCGTGCCGTCACGCCGCGCGTTCGTCGCCGCATCGCTGGCAGCCGCCATCCCGCGGCCCGCGTTCGGACCCGCGGTCGTCGATGTCGCGCGCGCCTTGGTGGCCCTCGACAGCGATGACGAGACGTACTGGGAGACCGTCCGCCGAGCCTTCGCACTCGACCCTACGATTGTGTACCTCAATAGCGCCGGCCTGAGCCCCACGCCGGCCCGCGTACTCGACCAAGTGGTGCGCGACGAGCGCTTCACCAACAGCGCACCAGTCGAGCACCTGTGGCGCGTGCTCGAGCCGCGCGTGGAGGTCGCCCGCCGCGAGCTGGCAACGGAATTCGGGTGCGATCCCGAAGAGATCGCCATCGTCCGGAACGCGTCCGAGGCCATGGAAACCCTGATCTTCGGCCTCGACCTCCGGCGCGGCGACGAGGTCGTCGTCACCACGCAGAACTACGACCGCATGCTCACCGCCTGGGACCAGCGCGCCCAGCGAGATGGAATCGTCGTGCGCCGCGTGGCACTGACGATGCCGCCAGCCTCCGACGAGGCGGTCATCGCCGCCATCGCCGCTGCCCTGACGCCCCGGACGCGCGCCATCGAGCTTCCCCACCTCACGAATTGGACCGGCCAGCCGTTGCCCGTGCGCGCCGTCGTGGACCTGGCGCGCCCCCACGGCATCGACGTACTGGTCGACGGTGCCCAGACATTCGCCCACACACCCGTCACGCGCGATGCCTTGGGCTGCGACTATTACGGCACGAGCCTGCACAAGTGGCTCCTCGCCCCGCTGGGCACGGGATTTCTCTACGTGCGGCGCGAGAAAATCGCCGGACTGTGGCCGCTCTTCGCCGCGCCGGCGGCCAAGGCGGCCGACATCCGCAAGTTCGAGGAGATCGGCACCCACTCGGCCGCGGCCCACAATGCGATCGACGCGGCGCTGACCTTTCACCGCGCCATCGGGCCGGCGCGCAAGCTGGCACGCCTGCGCACCCTCCGTGACCGGTGGGCTCGGCCCCTGGCCGAGGACAGCCCCAGGGTGCACCTGCGCACGCCACTCGATGATCCCCGGAGCGGCGCGATTGCCTTGGTCGAAATCGATGGACTCGACCCAGTGGCGCTCGCCCACTGGCTATGGACGCGCCACCAGATCGTGACCAGCCCAGTATCGTTCGGCGGCGTCACCGGACTGCGCATCACCCCCAACGTGCTCACGACGCCCCACGAGATCGACCGCACGACGGACGCCCTGCACCACGCCCTCTGCTCTGGACTCGATTGACCCCTTCGCTCTGGCTGTCTCGATGGCTGCGGACCGCACCCGCGCCACTCCTTGTTCTGTGCTCGGTCTGCATCACGCAGGTCGGGAGCGCTCTGGCCAAGACCCTATTCGCCACGCTCGGCACGCGCGGCGCCGTCCTCGTGCGGGTGTCGTTCGCCGCGCTCATGCTGCTCGCCATGCATCGCCCATCGCTCCGCCGCACACCGCGACGCGCCCTCGGACTGGCGATCCTCTTCGGCGTGGTCCTCGGCGCCATGAACTGGTCGTTCTACGCGGCCCTCTCCCGCATCCCACTCGGCGTCGCCGTGACCGTGGAGTTCGTGGGCCCGCTGGGCGTCGCCGTCCTCCACTCGCGTCGCCCGCGCGACCTTCTCTGGGTCGCCCTCGCCGCGGGAGGCATCGCGCTCCTGGCGCCGGTGGGCATCGGCGGCCCCGACCCGATCGGTCTCGCGCTCGCGACCTTCGCCGGCGTGTGCTGGGCGCTGTATATCATCCTCGGCGCACGCGTGGGCCAGGCCTTCACCGGGGGCACGGGCCTCTCGCTCGCCATGGTCGTCGCCTCGCTCTTCCTCGCGCCCGGCGGAGTGGCCGCCGCGGCCCCGATCTTCGTCACGCCACTGCTTCTCCTGACCGGCGTCGCGGTGGCCGCGTTCTCCTCGGCGATCCCCTACACGCTCGAGATGGAAGCCCTCCGCCGCATGCCGTCCCGCGTGTTTGGCGTCCTCATGAGCTTGGAGCCCGCCGTCGCCGCGGCCTGCGGGTTCCTCATTCTCGGGGAACGACTTGGTCCCCGCGCCCTGGCCGCAATGCTGTTGATCACCGCGGCCAGCGCCGGCGTCACCGCCGAGGGCCTCGAGACGGCCTAGCTCGCGACGATTGTCACTTCGGTCGATCTGGAACCTGCATCGGCGGCCCGCGCATGTGACCGCCGCGCTGACGCAGCTTCTCGAGCGTCGCACGCTGCTCCGGCGTCAACACCGCCTCGATGGCCGTCCTCGTCGAATCGACCAGTTGGCCCAGCCGGTCCTTCACCGGCGCCATGATTTCACGACGCTCCGCCATGCCACGCGTGACGATCGAATCGACACGTACGCGCTGCGCCGGCGTCAGCGACAGGTCCTCCGCGAGCCGGTCCGTCACCCATTCCGCGCTTGGCTCGAACGGCTTATCTGATTTCCGGCCGCCGTCGGGCGGACCGAGAAGGAATCGCGTCGGCGATCCCGGCATCATGCCGTGCCGATGCCCGCCGGGCAGCAGCAGCAACCGATCGGAGGCAATCCCCAACAGCACACCGCTGACCAGTGCCAACGCGACCACCAGGGCGGCCACAATGCGCGCCGGCACCGCCACCATCCTGATTACTTGGTCGACGCCAGCGCGGCGTCGACGAGCGCCGCACCGGTGCGGGGCCCCTCAATAAGCGGATCGACATCATTCGCAGCGCCACCGCCACGCACGGCCCGCAGCCACAGTGACCCGTCCGCCGTATCGGCGACCGCCACCGACGACGACAGCGTCGAGCCCGCGACGGTGCCAACCGATCCCATCCCGATCATCGCCATGACGCTCACGGCCAGTCCGATGGGCACGGCCGGCCGGATCCACGCCGCGGCGTACTCCCACCACCGCCTCCCGCGCCGCGCCACATCGAGGAACGCCGCGGCGTCCCCGACGATCGTCCGGCGGAGCGTCCACCAGTCGACCTCCGTGGCAGCCGGAGGACCGGCCACGGCCCGCAACGCCTCGACCAGGTCCATATCCAACCGCCGCCCATCGCCCCGGCGCCCCCGATCGCTGTCAAATCGCATCGGCGCCTCGATGCATCGGGGCAAGTACCCCCCGAAGCCGGTGCCGCGCCTCGTGCAGGTACCACCGCACCGTGTTCGGTGACAGATCCAGCATCTGTGCCACCTCCGCCGTGGCAAACCCCTCCAGCTCGACGAGGCGCACGATCAACCGGTGCCGCTCGGGCAGCGCGTTGACAGCCGTCCGCAACCGGGCATACGCCTCGGCGCGCTCGGCCAGGATCTCAGGCGTCGCCCCGGCCGATGCCGTCCCCTCGGGCACGGCCTCCGTCTGGCGCACACGCCGCGACTTGCGGGCGTTGAGACCACGGTTCACCACGATCCGGAAGAACCACGGCGCGAACGGCCGCGCGGGATCGTAGCGGTCGATCTGCTCCAGCACCGTGATGAACGCATCCTGCACCAGATCCTCGGCGTCCTCGCGATGCTGCATGACGTGGTACGCCACCGCGAACGCCCGCCGCACATAGCGCCGCACCAACTCATCGAAGGCCTGAGAATCGCGGTCACGAACGCGCCCGATCAGCTCTGCCTCGTCGAGGCGATCAGACGTCCGGCCGGGGGACTGCGCGTGTTCGAGTATCAGCGGTCGCATACTGTTACTACTCAGAACCGCCCCGGAACGTTGGTGTCCACCCCCCCGAACACCAGTCGCCGCCACCAGCTCGATCGCCCCGCCCCCTGGGCCGCCTCGACCGCGTTCCGCCACGCCCGTTTCATCGCCGCGGCGTCGGCGAACCGCGCGCTCGGATCCGCGGCCAGCCCGCGCGTGAGCCAGGCCGCGATCTCAGGATCGAACGCCGACAGATCGAGCACGCCGGCCAGCTGCTGGGCCAGAATCGTCCGGGCGTCTCCGTCCCCAAACGGCGGCCGGCCGGCCAGCACAAACGCCACGATCGCCGCCAACGCAAAGCAATCGACCGCGGCCCCTTGAGCCTCCCCGAGTAGTTGCTCGGGCGCGGCGAACGCCGGCGTCCCGGTCGTCCCGCCAGCATCCTCGCCCGGCATGTGGGCGATACCAAAGTCACTGATCCGCCAGCGTCGGTACCGATCGATCAGAATGTTCTCGGGCTTGAGGTCGCGGTGGACGACCCCGATCGCATGCGCGGCGACGAGTCCATCGAGCACCAGCTCGACTTGCGGCGCCACGTCCAGGAGCGGCCGCGGACCTCCCCGGTCGACGAGGTTCGAGATCGAGCCGCCCTCGGCGAGCTCCATGGTATACCATGAGACATCGCCCCGTTGATCCCAGTCATAGATCGGGACGATCGCCGGGTGCGCCAGCTGCGCGGCCAGCTGTGCCTCGCGCCGAAAGCGACCGACCGCGACCGCGTCCTGCGACACCGACGCGTGCAGCATCTTGAGCGCGACCTCGCGCTGCAACGCCAGATCGCGAACGCGCCACACCGACCCAAATGTGCCCCGCCCGAGCGGCGCCAGCACCTCGTAGTCGTCGGCCAACGCCCACCGGAGTCGCTGCTCCGGCACATCGGGGGCGACGCTGCCTGCCTCCCCCTCGAGGAGGAGCGCGCGGCTCCCACTGACCCGATCGAGGGCGCGCAGCAGCGCGGCGACCGACCGGTGGCGCGCCTCGGGCGTCGGCTGCAGCGCGCGGTCGAGTACCGCCGCCAGCGCCTGTGGACAGTCCGGCCGCACCAGGCGGATCGGCGGGATGTCGCGCGCGGGCGGCAGCTCACCCGTCAACAACGCAAAGCAGACCGCGGCGAGCTGCCACTGATCGCTCCGTGCATCGGGTGACCACCGCCCGCCGTTCCATTCCGGCGGCGGTGCCAACCACCGTCGGTCCGGGATCAACCCGCCAGGCACCGCGTCGCGCGGCACAGCCCACTGCCACGCGAGCAGCCAGAGTCGGCCAGTCGGACTCACCCACACCGAGTGCGGAGAGACCGCGCCGTGCGTGGCGCCGGCATCGTGCAGATACGCCAGCACCGACCCCGCGGCGCGCAGAATCTGCACAACGTACGCGACGTCGGCCGGGCCAAGCCGCGACGTGCGGGCAGCCAGCGTCTCCCCTTCGATCCACCGTCTGAGATATCCGGGCCCGCGCCGCGTGTCACGCTGAACGGTCCAGTAGTGATACGTCGTCGGCACCGACGGATGGTTGCGGTGGGCCAGTTGTCGGGCCTCCGTCTCCAGCCACGCGGCGTGGTCGGGGTTGGGCGCCGTGACGAGCGCCAACGACCGGCCAAGCGCATCGACCACCTCCTGGGAGTGTCGATGCTCGCTCACCACGCCGCCCCTTCCCCACCGCCAGCCCGGCGGCAACTGCCACCCGGCCAGGTGCGCGGGCACGCCCGTTGTCAGCTGGTTGGGGCCCAGCACGGCGGCCGGCACGCCCGACGACGGCGTCATCATGTTCGGCACGCTCGTCCTCGGCGCGGTCGTCATTCCAGCATCTCACCATCGGACGCCGAGCGAACGGCGATGAGCGCGATCGTCACCGTCGTCCCCCGCCCCCGTTCGCTGGCGACCCCGATCGACCCGCCCCACCCATCGACGAGCCGCCGACTGATCGCCAATCCGAGCCCACTCCCACTCGTCCGCGTCGAGAACCGGGGCTCGAAGATCCGCGGCATGACGTCCTTCGGGATGCCGTCACCGTCGTCCTGCACCGTCACGACGACTCGCCCAGGCTCACGCACCGCCCGCACGTCGACCCGTCGGGCGCGCGCCAACCGCGAATTCTCCAGCACATTCAACAGCACCTCGCGCAGCTCCTCGGCGCGTGCCCGCGCCACGATCCCGCCCTCGATCGCCAGTGACCAGACAACGCCATCGACACCCATGCGTTCCAGCTCCACGACGTCACGCACCACCGCGCCGATATCGGTGGGCTCGGCCGGCGCCCGCTCTTCCGGTGCGCTCCCGTAACGACTGAAGGCGCGCGCAATCTGATCGAGTCGGTCGATC
Source organism: Gemmatimonadaceae bacterium (assembly GCA_035569435.1). Lineage (GTDB taxonomy): Bacteria > Gemmatimonadota > Gemmatimonadetes > Gemmatimonadales > Gemmatimonadaceae > DASRDS01. The sequence continues at coordinate 23,778 of DATMNB010000242.1, read as the reverse complement.
TCGGCCAGAATCCGCGTGGCGTTCTGCTGTAAGATGCGGTCGAAGTCGGGCCGCGCGTCGGATCTGGCGCGTAACAGGTGCTGCATCCCGAGCCGGATCGGCGTCAGCGGGTTCTTGATCTCGTGTGCCACCTGCCGGGCCATCTCGCCCCACGCCAGCACGCGCTGGCTGGCGCCGAAATCGGCCGCCATACGCCGGAACGCCGAATAGACGGGGGAGAATTCGGCCGGGGGCTCGCGCCCGAGATCCGGCTCGCGCTCCCCCGCGGCCGCCGCCAGGGCCGCTCGCCGCAGGGCATCAATCGGGCGGGCGAGCTGCCGGGCCGCCAGTCCGCTCAGCCAGAGCGCGGCCACCGCGCCAATGGCGCTGGCAAACAGCAGCAGGAGGCTCAAATCACTCCTGCGACGGTCGAGCTCGACATCGTTGGCCCGGGCCGGCGCCGCCATCACGACGTGCGCGCCGTTCGCGTCGGTCGCCGCCCGATACCCCAGCAGCGCACGCGTACCCCCCAGTGCCTGGACCCGCCTGGCCGTGACCTCAGCGGCCAGCCCGAGCCCCAGGTGCACGTCGGGGGGCAAGTAATGCCCGAGCGGCGCCAACTGGGCCAACAATGTGTCGCTCGTCGCGTCCAGCTCCCCGCCCCGATACAGAAAAATCGGCGTGTCGAACTGTTCGCCGGCCAGCGGCAACTGATCGATCTCCCCACTCGTGGCGACCGTGCGCAGCGCCTCCCACACGAGCAACGCTCGTGACTGGGCATCATCCGACGCCAGCCGATTGTACGACCAGACCGCGAACAGCATCGCGGGCGCCAGGAAGAACGCGAACAACACGACCGTGAGCTGCGCCCGATAGCTGTTGGCCCACACACGCGCGCGCCCGCGCGCCCATCGCCAGAACCCGCCGCGGGCGATCGCCGCGACAGTCCACAACACGCCCACCATGACCAGGTCGAGCAACAACAGTAAGGTCCCCCGCTCGGCGAGCGTATCGAGCGAGCGGAGGTCGATTTCCACGTGCGCGCGCTCGGGGCCCGTCGCGCCGGCCACCACCCAGTCAGCGTGCAACGCGTTGCCCTGGCGGCTCCAGCCGCTCTCCACGTCGGACGGCGCCGTGCTCGCCGGCAACCCGATGAGCGACAGCGTGTAGGCAGGCACCGATGGCGTGTCGGCGGGGATCCCAAACAACGGCGCGTACGGCTCGGGGCCGATCAGCCGCGTCTGCGCGGCCACCACGACGGTCGTCACCCCACCCGCGCCGTTGGGCACGGCGAGCACGAGCTGCTCGCCTGGCATGCCCCGCGCGGAGTCGAGTACGACGCTGTCGGCCTCGTACGCGGCGAGCGCGGCACGCACGACGGCCGCTTCGGGAATCTCGAATCGGTCGAGCATGAGCGTTGCGCCGATGTCGAGCTGCCCAGCGCTGTCGGGCCACCACGTGGCCAGCGCCACCGGATACCCCTCGGCGGCAAGCAGCGATCGCGCGTAGACCGTGAGCAGCGCCCCCCGCGTGCGTGGCGTCGGCGCCGCCTCCAGGTCGAGGCCAAACCGTTCGAGCGCTACTTCGGCGCTGCGGTCCGGCTCACGCAGGCCGGCCACGTCACGCGTGGCCAACCCGACGCGTTTCTGCGCGCTCGTCGCCCAGATCAGCACCGCCGCCGCGAGCCCCGCGGTCAGCGATGTCAGGAGCACGCGCCAGCGCGCCTCCCGCACAAAGATCGTGGCCGCCGCGGCAACGGCGCAGACGGGCGAGTACCAGGTCGGCCACCCTACGTCGGGTTTCCACAGCATGGGACCCAGCAACGTGGCCCCAAGCACGATCGCCACCGCCCAACCCACCGGAACCCCGCGCCGCTGCCCGAGCGCGCTCTCAGCGGCGATCCCCGCCACAATCAGCACCGCCAGACCAGCCAGCGCGATGGTGAGCTGCCAGACCACCCACAGCTCCACCGGAATCCCCGAACTGGGGGGCGTGATGCCTTCGGCCAGCCCTTGGAGCATGTACGGACCGGCGCCGCACGCGCCGAGCGCGAACACGAGCGCCAGCGCGCGCGGCCGGATGCGCAGGTGCGCTCTCGCCGCGGCCAACGCGCCCAGCACGGCCAGGGCGCTCGTCACACCGAGCGCACTCACGGTCGACGTGAACGGGCCACCCACCCGCGAATAGAAGTACGTCGGATCGAACACCGGGCTGACGTTCGAGAACGCATTGAGCGGGACGATGGCGACGGCCGCGACGGGCACCGCCAGCGCCGCGAGCCGCAACCCGAGGGACGAGCCTGGACTCCAGGCCGCGACCACGAACGCCGCCAGCGCCAGCGCGAATATCACCGCCCCCCGGTTCCGCCACCGCGCCGCGGTCCGCGGCTCGAGCTCATCGCGGCGCGGCTGGTGGGGCTCGACGACCAGGAGCGGGCGTCCGAGCGGCGCGACAATGTCGCCAACGGCCCCGCCGCCCCGCCCACGATCGCGGTGGACGCTCGTCGCCGGATCGCCGAGCGTGAACCCCGAGACGCCGGTCCGGCCGGCGACCACTTCGTCCAGGGGCGCGGAGATGCGGTCGGCTGGCGGTTCGGCGTGCAGCAGCGCCACAGCCACCGCGCGGTCGCCCGACGAGTCGGCCACGGTCGCCTGGAGCGTGACATAGAACGGCGAGCGGCCCACGACGAATGGTGACAGGTCGTCGACCGGCGCGATCCGCAGCGTACCGGCCCACGCCGCCGGGTGCCCCTGCCGGAAGAGCACGAGCCCCGTCTCGCCCGGCCCACCCAGCTTGTCGCGCCGAATGCGATCGAGCCATGCGAACGCTCCCTCCGGATCGGCTGGCGCGCCCATCGCCGCCGCCGCGGCGGTGCGTAGCGCACTCGCGCGTTCGTCCAGCGCGTCGTGCATCGTCCCGCGGCTGTCGTTGGCAAGTTCGAGCGCCACTCGAGGCCAGGCTACCTCGATCTGGCGAAGGCGCGCCTGCCCGATCCCCGCCACGGCGCAGAAGACGAGCAGCAGCAACGACGTGACGCGCGCGGTGCGGGCGCCGCGGCCGCGCGCGCGAGCGGCCAGCACGCAGGCGAGGACGGTGGCGCTGGTCGATGCGGCGACGTAAGGTAAGTCGGCCTCTCGGAGCCAGCCCGCGCCGGCGATGAGCGCCAGCGCGGCGGCCACCGACCACCAGAATCCATCCTCGGTTCGTGGTGGGCTCGCGGTCTCGTTTCCTTCGGACATGACCCATTCGCCCGGAATCGACCGATTCCAGAACCGACCACGCAGACTGCGCGAGCTACCGCCGGGCCGCGTGGCCGCCACGATCGCCGAGGATCCCAGGCTCATCGTTCCCATTGGCACCTGTGAAGCGCATGGGCCGCACCTGCCACTCGGCTGCGATACGATCATCGTCGAGCATCTGGCCGACGATCTGTCGGCCGAATTCGGCGTCCTACGGGCCCCGGCAGTCGAATACGGCGTGAACGCGGAAACGGCGCATCCGTCACCCGGCAACGGCTCGGTGCGCAAGAAAACGCTGCACGCCCTGCTCAACGACCTCCTCGCCTCGTGGGAAGCGACCGGGGTCCGTGAGTTCATCTTGCTCACGGCGCACGCTCACGATGCCCACCAGGACGCGCTGTCGACGGTCATCACCGCCGAGGCGCGGGTCCGGGTGGTGGACATCTTCGCGATGCACCTCGCGGATCTCCTCACCGGTCAAGCCGAGGCGTTGCACGGGGATGAGGTCGACACCTCGCTGTTGCTGTATCTGGCGCCGGAGCTGGTCAACATGCGATTGGCCCAAGACTATAGTTTGTCGGCCGTGGAGCAGCGGCGCCACCGTCGCGGCCACGCGCCGGAGCGCGACCACGTCATGGGCCGGCCGACGCTTGCCACCGCCGAGACGGGGCGGGCGCTCTATGCGCGGATTCGGGAGCGAGTGGCTATGCGGATCTTCGAGCCGCCGACGAGCGCGTGACCCGACGCCACCTGCTGGTCTGGGCGGTGTGCGCGCAAGCGGTGGCGGCACGACCGGCCGGCGCCCAGAACGTCGTCGACGCCGGCAGCTTCACCATCCTGGTCGACGGTGCTCGCGCCGGCCGCGAGACGTTCGTCATCCGCCGCCAGCCCGGTCCGGCCACGACCGCCGGCTACTTGGCGAGCGGGACCGTCCTGTACGCCGACCGTCGGCTGGTGCCAGCGCTGACAACTGATTCGGCAGGAGTGCCAGTGACGTACATGCTCGACGTGCGCACCGGCACGACCCGGACGGCCCGCGTGAGCGCCCAGATCACCCGGGGACGTTTCACCCTCCGCACGCAGACGCCGTCCGGCGAGTCCGCCCGCGAGCTCGTGCTCCCCGTGGGCGCCGTCATCGTGGACGCGGACATCTTTGACGAGTATTTCTTTGTCGCACTGGCGGGACGGCACGGACCGATTTCTATCCTCGATCCGCGCCGGGGCACGCAGACCTCGGCGCAGGTCGTCGACACCGGCCCCGAGCGCGTGATGGCCGGGGGCCGATTGACCGACGCCCATCGACTGACCATTACTGAGAGGGATGGGCAGGTGCGTCTCCTGTGGGTCGACGCCAACGGGCGCGTGCTTCGCGTTGAAGTTCCGGACCGGCAGGTGGTCGCTGTCCGGGATGATCCGCCGCGATAGCGAACCTTTTGCGGCCTCTTTTTGTCCAATGCCGCGAGCCGGGCTAGACATATCATGCAGCCACTGGCCGCCCGCTGAAACCCAATTGGCGAGCGGCCCGTACGGTCACCAACTCTCTTCCGGTATTCCATGGCTCGTCTTTTAACACGACGACTGCTGCTTGTTGCGTGCGCGCTCGTTTCCCAGACGGCGCTCGCCCAGGTGCCCGCGATTCCACGGGCGCCGGTGCCGTCCAACCCCGCCCTCGACTCCGCCGGGCCGGTGTTGTCGCTGTCCGACGCACTCCAACTCGCCCGTGGACATAACCCGACCTACCTCCAGAGCGGCGTCGCGCGAAAGACCGCCAGCGCCGTTCTGCGCGCCGCCTACGGTCAGTGGCTGCCGCAGCTCAACGCCAGCCTCCTGGCGCAGTACCAGGAGGCTGGCACCTCGGTCCAGTTCGGCCAGCAATTGGGCACGACGTCGGCGTACGATCTATCGCAGTACAACATCGGCCTGACGTACACGTTGAATGCGTCGGTCCTGTTCACGCCGAGCGTGCAGCGAGCCAACCGTGACGCGGCGCAGGCCGATCTGAGCGCCGCGGGTCTGACGCTCCGCACGCAGGTCACGCAAGCCTATCTGACGGTGCTGCAGGATGAAGCGCAGGTCAGTTTGCAGGACACGTTGGTCGCCGATGACTCGGTGCAACTCCTGCTCGCCACGGCGAGGGCGGACGCGGGTGCGGCCACGCCGCTCGATGTTCAGCGCGCCAGAGTGACGCTTACGCAGCAACAAGTGAGCGCCGTGCAGGCTCGGAACGCCGTCGATGTCGCGAAGCTGGCGTTGTTTCAGCAGCTCGGCATCCCGCAGCCGCAAGGCGTGCAGTTGAGAGATGCGTTCGTGGTCGAGCCCCCGCCGATCTCGCTGGACAGTGCGCTGGCGTTGGCCCGACAGGCCAACCCGCAGATCGCCGCGCTCAGGGCCCGCGAGCGCGCCGCCAACGCCGACGTGGCGCGGCAGCGCGGGTTGTACACGCCGTCCCTGCTGATCCAGACCGGGATCTCCGGGCAGGCCGTGCAGTACACCAACAACAACTTCATCCCCGGGCTCGCCCAGCAGCAGCTGAGCGCGAGCTATACGACGTGCGCGGCACTCGACTCGATCGGCCAGCGCACCGGGCTCCCGCCGCGCCAGTGCGGACCAGCCGCGTTGACGCCGGCGCAGATCAACCAACTGCAAGCGCAGAACAATCAGTTCCCCTTCAAGTTCCAGAACATCCCGCGTTCGATCACGGCGACACTGTCGCTCCCGCTGTTCGACGGATTCAACCGCGAGTTGTCGGTCGAGCAAGCGACCGCGACGCGGCAGAACGCCGAGTACAGCCTGCGTGCCCGGGATCTGCAGCTGACGGCGGATGTGACGACAGCCTATCTCAACGTGACGACCGCGGCGCGCACGGCAGCGTTGCAGGAGGAGAACACAGCGACGGCGCGACAAGCGCTCGAGCTCGCTACACAACGGTACTCGGTTGGCGCAGGGACATTTCTCGACGTGACGGACTCTCGGGCCGCGTTTGAGCGCGCCGAGACGGACCGGATCAACGCCGTGTATACCTTTCATCAGCAGTTCGCCGCGTTAGAAAACGCGGTCGGACGCCCGCTGCGCTGACGCGCACGAACGCCTAGGGATCTTATGAGCTCACGAGCGAAAATCGTCATCGGCGTCGGCTGTCTGCTTGTCGTCCTCCTCGCCGGCGGCGTCATTGCCGCTAGCAAAGTCAAGAAGGCCGTCGAGGTGCGCATCGAGCCGGTCGAACGCCGCGATCTCGTCGCCTCGGTGACGGCCAGCGGCGCGGTAGTGCCGCGCGTCAGGGTCGATGTCAGCACCGACATCTCCGGCCGGATCATCAACCTGGCCGTGAAGGAAGGACAGATGGTCACCAAGGGCCAGCTGCTCTTGCAGATCGACCCCGCGATCTACCAGGCCGCGGTCGATCACGACAAGGCGGCGTTGGCCGGCGCCAAGGCCGGCGCAGTGCAGGCGGACGCCAACGAGGTGCAGGCGCAGCGCAACTACGAGCGCTTCTTCAAGATCAAGCAAGCCAACGCGGCGCTGTTGTCTGATCAGGATCTCGAGAACTACAAGACAACGCTCGACGTGAACAAAGCCACGGCCAACGCCGCGCACTTCCAGGTTGCCCAAGCCGAGGCGCAGCTGCACAACTCGCAGAGCGCGCTGGACAAGACCACGGTGCTCGCGCCGATGACCGGACGCGTCACGCGACTGCCGGTCCAGCAGGGCGAGACCGCGATCCAGGGCACGCTGAACAAGGACGCGGCGACGCTCCTGACGATCAGCGACATGACGATCCTCGACACCAAGATCAAGGTCGATGAGACCGATGTTGCCCATATCCAGGTGGGCGACACGGCGCTGGTCCAGCTCGACGCGTTCCCCGACACCGTGTTCCGCGGCCGGGTGTACAAGATCGCCAACAGCTCGGTGAAAGCCGCCAATGCCAGCAGCAGCACGACGACCACGACAACGGATCAGGCGGTCGACTACGAGGTCACCGTCCAGCTGTTGAATGCTCCCGTCGACACGCGCCCCGACTTCTCCGCGACGGCCAAGATCATTACCGACACCCGGACGCATGCGCTGTCGATCCCGATCATCGCGCTCACCGTCCGCGAGAACGAAGCGCTACCGGCGGGCGATTCCGCGATCAGCCTCGGGCGATCGTCGACGCCCACCAAGCAGGTCGGAAAGAAGGATGTCGAGGGCGTGTTCGTCGTCGGCCCGGACAACCGCGTGACATTCCGGCCGGTCAAGGTCGGCATCGCCGGCGACAAGTACTTCGAGGTCCTCGACGGTGTGCGCGAGCGCGAGCGGATCGTCGGTGGCACGTACCAGGCCATTCGCGACCTCAAGGACAGCACGCTCGTCAAGCAAGCCAAGCCTACCCCGGGAACGCCGGCCGGCCCGGCCAAGACATGACGACCGCCGCGCCGGTCTCGAGCGCCACGGACCGCGCCGCGTTATTCGCGCGCGTCGGCGAGGCGCCGCCACCCGATTGGGTGATCGTGACGCGGGGGCTCACGCGGCAGTACGACATGGGCGGCGAGATCGTGCGCGCGTTGCGTGGCGTCGATGTCGCGATCCGGCGCAACGAGTACGTGGCCATCATGGGCCCGTCGGGATCGGGCAAGTCGACCTTGATGAACTTGATCGGCTGCCTCGACACGCCCAACAGCGGTGAGTACTGGCTGAACGGCACGCTCGTGTCGCAGATGACCGACGATGCGCTGGCCCGTGTCCGGAACCGCGAGATCGGATTCGTCTTCCAGACCTTCAACCTCCTGCCCCGCGCCTCGGCGCTCAACAACGTCGCGTTGCCTCTGGTCTATGCCGGCGTCCCGGCCGCGGAGCGGAAGCGCCGGGCGACGCACGCGCTCGAGCAGGTCCAGCTTGGAGAACGGATCAATCATCGCCCAAATGAACTGTCCGGCGGACAGCGCCAGCGCGTGGCGATCGCCCGGGCGCTCGTCAATCAGCCCTCGATTCTGCTCGCGGACGAACCGACTGGAAACCTCGACTCGGCGACGTCAGAGGAGATCATGCGCGTGTTCGAGCAGCTCGCCGCGAATGGACAGACGGTGATCATGGTCACCCACGAGCCCGACATCGCCGCGCACGCCCGGCGGGTGATCGTGCTGCGTGACGGCCTGGTCGCCAGCGACGACGACCGCCGCATCGGGGCCGCGTGAAACTCCTCGACGCCGTGCGACTGGCCCTGGACACGATCCGGGTCCAGAAGCTCAAGAGCTTCTTCACGCTGCTCGGCGTGTCGATCGGCGTGATGTTTCTCATCGCCATCGTCGCGGTCGTCGAAGGGATGAACCGCTACATGGAGCACGACCTGGTCGGCAAGCTCGTCGCGGTCAACTCCTTTGAGCTGCGGAACCGTCCGTATGTGAACATCGGCGACGTCGACGACGCGCAGTGGGTCGAGTGGCGCAAGCGGCCGCGGATCATCGAGGACGACGTGCATCCGGTGCAGGACGTGCTGCCGCCGGGCACGCTCTCTTACGTCGTGAGCCAGGACCAACTCAAGATCCAGTCGCTGTACGCGCGGCCCAAGCAAGTCGACGTCTTTGCGGTGACCGGCGACTTCTTCACGATCAAGCAGATGGGCGTGACCGAGGGCCGGGTGTTCACGGCACAGGAGCTCGAGTCGGGCGCGCTGGTCGTGGTCGTTGGACAGGACGTGAAGACACGGTTCTTCCCGAACATCGACCCGATCGATCACCAGATCAAGATGGGTGGGATTCCGTATACGGTCGTCGGCGTCGCCGAAACGCAGGGCAGCGTGTTCGGGCAGTCGTTGGACAAGTTCGTCATCGCGCCGTACCGCGCACCCGTGCACCGGCTGCTCAACCGCGATCGGGGCGTCATCGACGCCATCGTGGTCCAGGCGCCAAGTCCGATCATCCTGGCGGACGCCACGGAGCGGGTGCGGCAGGTCATGCGCACCCGGCACAAGCTGCATCCGTCGCAGAAGGACGACTTCTCGATGTCCACGCCGGAGTCGACGCTCGGCTTCTGGACCAAGATGAAGGTCTACCTGCGTGCTGGGGCGCTGCTCCTGCCGACGATCGGGCTGGTGGTTGGGGGGATCGTGATCATGAATATCATGCTCGTTTCAGTCGCCGAACGGACGCGGGAGATCGGCATCCGCAAGTCGCTCGGCGCGCGCCGGCGCGACATCCTCGTGCAGTTTCTGATCGAGTCGTCGACGTTGAGCATGGCCGGCGCCCTGGCCGGGATTCTGTTTGGCGTCACGATCGCCGAGCTGGTCACCAAGTTCACGTTCATGCCCGTGAACATTGTGCCGTGGTCGATCTGGCTGGCGGTCGCGATGGGCGCTGGGGTCGGGGTGTGTGCCGGCGTCTATCCGGCGATGCGGGCCGCGCGGCTGGATCCGATTACGGCCCTGAGGCAGGAGTGACGGCCGTGTCGATCTGGGCCCGGATGTCGGCGGTGTTCGAGGGCGTCTCCATCGCGCTTGACGCCATCCGGAGCAATAAGGTGCGAGCGGGACTCACGATCCTCGGGATTGCCGTTGGCGTGTTCGCCGTCGTGACGATGGCCGCGGCAATCCATGGCATTAACGACTCGGTCGCTAAGGACATCGAGTCGGCCGGGGCGACGACGTTCTTCGTGTTTCGCGGGCCGATCGGGTTCAACGTCTGCGAGGACAACGAGACCTGCGAGTGGATCCACAACCCGCCGATCACTCTCGCCGAGGGCGCGGCGTTGTCCAAACTCCCGTCGTTGGCCGCCGTGGTGCCCGAGTTGGACTTCGCCGGCTCGTTCAAGTATCACAACCACGTGCTGCCGGCTGCGCAGCTCCTCTCGTACTCGGCGGAGTGGACCAAGGCCGATGGTGGGGAGATCGACCCGGGGCGGACGTTTACCGACCGGGAGAACTCCAGTGGCGACCACGTCGTGCTGATCAACGATCTCATGCGCGACCGACTCATGGGTACCGATGTCGATCCCGTGGGCAAGACGATCACGATCAACAACAGCCCGTATACGGTGATTGGGTTCTATCACTATCACCCCAGCTTTATCAGCGGCGGCGAGCGGGCGATGGCCATCATGCCGATCCAGACGCTGCTCAGGAATTTCCAGGTCAGCCCCTGGTACATCAACCTGACCATCAAGCCGCGCAGCAACGTGCCCCGCGATCAGGCGATTGACGATGTGACCGCGTACCTGCGCGCGTCCCGGCAACTCAAGCCCGCGACGAAGAGCAACTTCCATATCATTACGCAGGACCGGCTGTTTCAGGTATACAACAGCGTGTTCAGCATCATCTTCGCCGTCATGCTCGGGCTGTCGGCCGTTGGCCTCCTGGTCGGTGGGGTCGGCGTGGTCGGCATCATGATGATCAGCGTCACCGAGCGAACACGCGAGATCGGCGTGCGCAAGGCGCTCGGGGCGACGCGCCTCGTCATCCTGTGGCAGTTCCTGATCGAGGCCGTGACGCTCACGAGCATTGGCGTGGCGATCGGGTTCTGCGCCGGGTGGGGAATTGCCGCCTTGATCAAGGCGTTTTCCCCAGTCCCTGCCTCGATCCCGCCGATCGCGATCATCGGCGCTGTCTGCGCCAGCATCGTCACCGGCGTGGTCTTTGGGATCATTCCTGCGTTTCGCGCGGCGCGGCTCGATCCGGTCGTCGCGTTGCGCTACGAGTAGCGACTCGCGCTTATTCCGGCGGCAGTGGCTCGTGGACCCAGGTCAGACAGACCACTGCCGACGCCGGGATCGCTTGCAGCTCGACGCGGCCGCGGTGGACCGCGTAGACGGTCGTCGGGTCGACGATCCGTGACTGGACGGTGTAGCGTCCCGCGCGCCACCACAGCCAGTGCCGGAGTGTCCGACTGTTGGGGATGCAACTGTCGGGGTTCCCGAACCGGATCGTAAGGATGTTCTGGACGCGGATCGCCTCAGTGTCGAGGCTGTCGAGCGGGACGGCGATGATCTTGCCGGCCGCCAGGATCGCGTGGGTGGTCGTGTCCTGATAGACGACCCACGTCGTGTCGCCGGTGGTCCCGAAGCAGCCGTTGGCAGCCGGGCCGGATTGGTCGTAGAGCAGCCAGGTGCGGCACTGGTAGTCGCCCCGCACCTGCATGAAGCTGGAAAAGACCGTGTCCGAGACCGGCGAGATGATGACGCGCGGCATGAACGGGTTATGCGGGCCGGAAGAGGCACAGCCGACTGCCATTAGCATGGCGGCAACGACGACGAGCGAACGGGACATGGCGGGCACCAGGGAATAATCGACGCCCCGCGGACGGCGCGCACGTGTGGGAACGGTAAGATTTCAGGAATGGCGTCGTACGATGCGGTCGTGGTCGGCGCGGGGCCCAACGGGCTCGCCGCCGCGATTACCCTGGCGCAGGCCGGCCGTTCTGTGCTGCTGCGCGAAGCCGCGGACACGCCGGGCGGCGCGGCGCGATCCGCCGAGTTGACGTTGCCCGGGTTTGTGCACGACTTGGGGTCGGCGGTCCATCCGATGGGCGCCGGGTCGCCGTTCTTTCGGGGGTTGCCGCTCGCTGAACATGGGCTGCGGTGGATCGAACCACCGGTGGCGATGGCGTACCCGTTCGATGATGAGCCACCCGCGCTGCTCATGCGATCGGTCGATGAGACTGTGGCGTCGGTCGGACGGTCGGTGTATCGGTCGCTCATGGCGCCGCTCGCCAAGCAGTGGGACGCGCTGGCGAGCGATACGCTCGGACCTCCCCACTGGCCGCATCACCCGCTGGTGCTGGCACGCTTCGGCATTCCCGCCATGTTGCCCGCGACGGCCTTTGCGCAAGCGGTGTTCGGGGAGCCGCGCGGGCGCGCGTGGTTTCTGTCGATCGCCGCGCATGGACCGCTCCCGATGTCGTCATCGCCGTCGGCGGCGTTCGGGATGATGCTCGCGCTGGCCGCGCACCGCGTGAGCTGGCCGATCCCCGCCGGCGGCGCGCAGTCCATCACGAATGCCCTGGTCTCGTATTTCCGCTCGCTTGGCGGGTGCCTCGAGACCGGCGCGCCGGTTGGCGATCTAGGCGAGTTGCCGCCGGCGCGCACCACGCTGCTTGACGTGACCCCACGCCAGTTGCTGCGCATGGCCGGCGACCGGCTCCCGGCCGGGTATCGGCGCGCCCTCACGCGCTATCGGTACGGACCGGGCGCGTTCAAGGTCGACTGGGCGCTCTCGTCCCCGATCCCCTGGCGCTCCCCGGAGTGCGCGTGGGCCGGGACGGTGCATCTCTGCGGCTCCGAGTCCGAGCTCCTCGCCTCCGAGCGCGCGCCGTGGGAAGGACGTGCGCCGGACCGGCCGTTCGTGTTGCTGGCGCAACCCAGCCTGTTCGACCCGACGCGCGCCCCGGCCGGGCACCATACGGCCTGGGCGTATTGTCACGTGCCCAACGCGTCGGCGACGGACATGACCGAGCGCATGGAGCAGCAGATCGAGCGGTTCGCGCCCGGGTTTCGGGATTGCATCGAGGCGCGCTTCGTGTCCAGCCCCGCGGTGTTGGAGCGGCAGAACCCGAACCTGGTCGGCGGCGACATCAACGGCGGCGCCACGACGCTGTCGCAGCTGTTCACGCGGCCGACGCCGCGCTGGGATCCCTATAGTACGCCCCTGCCTGACGTCTTTCTCTGCTCGTCATCGACGCCTCCGGGGGGCGGGGTCCATGGGATGTGCGGGTACTGGGCCGCCCGTGCAGCGCTCGCGCGGTAGGATCGTCCTATGCATAGACCGCCGCGGGTGGGACTTAAGTAGCCCGTCAGTGGGTCTAGCCGATCTTGCTCTGGCTGAGCTGGCTTTAATACTGCAGAGTTAGGTAGCGGATGACGCACTTTTCGCGAGGGTTGATGATGTACACCCGCCCCCTGTTGGTCCTGTTGTTCGCCGTCGCCACACCCACCTTCGCCCAGTCGGGGCGCGCGGCGGCTGATAGCGATGCGCAGATGAAAGTTGAGCGCCAGGCGCGTGACGCGGTCGCCGCCGATTCGACCGCGATCGACGCCATCCGGAACGACCCGAACGCATCAGGGCAGGATTACAACAGGGCGGTCCTGCAGTATCGCGAGGCCCGCTCGCTCCTCAAGTCCGGCGACTACGGCGCCGCGACCGACAGCGCCGCTCACGCGACCGCCGATGCCGCCCAGGGCGGACGGGACGTGTTCGACAGGCAGTCCCAGAGCGTCGGCGCAGCGCCGATGCGGGATTCCACCGTGGACAACACCCAGCGTGCCGTGCCTGACGCCGTGCCGCAACGCACGTTCCGGGATTCCACGGTGTTTGGCGCGGGAAAGTACTCGCCCGACGGCGTCGACGTCCCGCAGCGGTCGTTCCGGGATTCGCTCCCGGATGGGGTCGAGAAAGCACAGCCGGTGAATCAGACGAGTCAGCCGTAAGGCCATGGCGCGCGCCTATATTGCGCGCCATGGCTCCCGTAGACATTCTGGCGATCGCCGCCCACCGCGACGACATCGAGCTGACGTGCGGCGGCACACTGTTGCGTGCGGCGGCGCTCGATCGGACGACCGCGATCATTGACCTGACGGCGGGCGAGACCGGCACCCGCGGCTCGGCCGCGCTGCGCGCCGACGAAGCGTCGTGCGCGGCCCAAGTCCTCGGCGTCTCCGCCCGTGAGAACCTCGGCCTCCCGGACGCCGGGATCGTGAACACTCCGGAGACCCGCGCGCTCCTGGCCGTGGCCATCCGTCGATTCCGCCCACGCATCGTCATCGCCCCGGCTCCCGAAGGGCGACATCCCGACCACCGCGTGACGGCGACGCTGGTCCGCGACGCCTGCTTCATCGCCGGTCTGGCCAAGATCGAGCCCACCGTGCCGCGCCACCGGCCATTCAAGGTCGTCCACTGCATGTCGTTCCGTGAGGACTTCCGGAAGCCGACGTTCGTGGTCGACATCAGTGACGTGTTCGAGCGCAAGCTCGACGCCGTCCGCTGCTACGCCTCGCAGTTCGAGGGCGTCACCCAGGCCGGCGAGGTCTATCCCAACGGCGAGCCGCTGTTCGACATCGTCCGTCACCAAGCCGCCCACTACGGATCGCTGATCCGGGTGCGGTATGGGGAGCCATTTTACACATACGAGACGATGCGAGTCGACGACATCGCGGCGCTGGACGTGTCGACGTTCTAGAGTTGGTTTTAGGGGCTGGTTCTCAGACCGAGAACCGCCCGACGATCGTCTGCAGCCGGAGCGCGCTTGCGGCCAAGCTTTGCGCGGTGGCCGCCACTTCCTCGGTCGTGGCCGCGGTCTCTTCGGCCGACACCGCCGCTGCTTCACTCATAGCGCCCTGCACATCGGCCTGACCCGCCGACGCGCGCACCTGCTGTTCCACCATCTCGGCGGCCGCCCGACTATCGTCGGCCGCGGCACTCGCGGCCACGGCGACCTGCTCTGTTCCGGCGACCGCGCCATCGATCGCGTCGAGCGCCGCCGCAGCCTTCCGCGATACATCGCCCACGTCCCCGAGCTCGCGTACCCCGCGCGCGGTGGTCGCCGCCGCGTCGACAAACGCGTCGCGCATGCCACGCATGATCGCCGTCACTTCACCAGCGGCCGATGCGCTCTCGACCGCCAACGATCGCACCTCCGTGGCCACGACCGCAAAGCCGCGCCCATGCTCCCCGGCGCGCGCAGCCTCGATCGCGGCGTTGAGCGCGAGGAGATTCGACTGCGAGGCGATCTCCTGCACGCGCGTGACGAACTGTCCGACCGCCTCGGCGGTCTCCCGCAACTGCTCGACCTGCGCACCCGACCCGCCGATCAGCGCCCGGGCCCGCTCCACCGTGGCCAACGCGTCCGTGAGCCCCGCGCGGATCTGCACCGCCCCCGCGCGCACCGCGTCACCGACCGCCCGCGATCGGACGGCCGTGTCGGAGATCGCCGCAGCCGCGTCCGTCACGCGGTGGATCGCCGCGGCCGACTCTGACAACCCCGCCTGTTGGGCCGTCGCCCCGTCCGCGATGCGTTGCACGGTCGCACTGATCTCGCCGGTCGACAGGGCCGCCTGCTCCGAGGCCTGGGTCAATGACCCCGCCGCGGTCGCGACCTGCTCGGCTTCCCCCTGCACCTCGGCGATCATCGTCCGCAGTCGCACGGCCATCTCGCTGAACGCCACCGCCAGTCCCCGATACTCGGTATCCAAGCCGTCCGCGTCGATTGCGACGCGCAGATCGCCGTCCCCGAACGTTCGCGCCGCTCCCGCCAACGCGCCGAGCGGCGCGGTGATGGCCTGCGTCGTGGAGCGCGCGAAGACGACGGCGAGGGCGGTCCCGGCGATCAACAGTGCCAGCAATGCCGCCCGCCACCAGCCGACGAGGGATTCGACGTGGGCGACGGTGTCCCGGGTGCGCAACTGTTCGCTATGTGCGATCGCGTCGGTCTCGGCGAACAGCGTGTCGAGCATGGCCGCGGAGAGCGCGGCCTGTGTGGCCGCGTCGGCCGGACGCCCGATGTCGCGATAGGCGCGCGCGACAGCGAACCGCACCTCGAGTCCACCCTGTAACGCGCCGAGTCGTTGCACGGACGCGCGTTCCGTCGCGCCGAGTGAGGCGGAGCGCACCAGGGATTCGCGGGCGCTGTCAGCCGACACGCCGAGTGTGTCGAGTCGCCGGTCGTCCCGGTTGGCGAGGAGCTCGGACTGCGCCAGCGTCACGAAGCGCGCGGTCGCATCGCGTGTGCGTGAGAGCCGGTCGCCCATGTCGGCGCTCTGCCGCACGGTCGTCAACAGCGCCTCGCGGACGCGCCCCAACGCCACCAGTCCCACCAGTCCGCACGTCACCAGCACCAGCGCCATGAGACCGAACCCCGCCCGGAGCCGATCCCGCACCGCCCTGGGACGGCTGCTCATTGGATCACGCCGACGGTGATCGGCTTGTCGACCGGATCACCGCCGGTCGAGTCGGAGAACCGGATCTGGCCCGTGACGCCTGCCACCGATGGCGCCGTTCGCCCGACCGCAGCGACCCAGTCGCGGATCCGCCGTCGGTCGGGGCCAACCGCGAACTCCGCCAGTCCCAACAAGGTTGCCGCGTCGTAGGCCAACGCCGCCCGCTGATCCGGCGGTACCCCAAACGTGCGGCGATACGCCTCGACGAACTCGCTCCCGTTGCTCGGATTGAAAAAGGACGTGTAGCGCAGGCCCCGGAACTCGCGCGCCGCCGCTGAGTCCTGCGACAATGCCCCGACGTCGTCGCTTCCCAACACGCGCACCTGTCCGCGCGCTCGCCGGATCGCACGCACGATGTCGGCCGCATCCGCTGCGCTGCCGGCCACGACCAGCACGTCGACCTTCCGAGCCACGATCCGGGCCGCATAGGCGTCGTACTCCGTGAGCCCGGACAGATAGGGATCGCGCTCGATCACGCTCGAGGCTCGCCCAAGACGGCCCATCTCGTCGGCGAACGCGTGCTGGAATCCCCGGCCAAACAGATCGTTCCGGTAGACGACCGCCAGCCGGTGGGTCCCCGCGCCCATCGAATCGACCGCGAACCTCGCCAACGCGCGGGCGGCATCGTTGTCCGTTGGACAGACGCGGAACACCCAGCGCGTCACACGCGTCACCTGCGGGTTCGTGGCCGTGGGCGTAATCGCCAGGACCGGGTGGTCGCCCTCGTGCTCGAGATCCGCATAGATCGGGGCCGCGTCCATCGTCTGTGCGCTCCCGGTATGCCCGACGACGCCGACGATGGTCGGGTCGTCTCGAAAGGCCGCGGCGACGGCCAAGTCTCCCGAGTCCGTCGGCGGGCGCCGCATAGCCAGCGGCCGCGCCGTGCGCGGACGCGCGGTGTTGAGACGCGACAGGGCGAGGGCGACACCATTGAAGTACGTGTCGGTCCCACCACGCCGGGTAGTCACCGCGACGCCGATATATGCGGTATCAGTGCTTCCGTGGGATGGCCCGGGCGCCGCTGCGCAGCCGGCCACCCACGGTACCGCTCGAACTAACGCAGCAGCATACGTGATTTTCATGGGGGCATTTTGGTGGCAGGGGTACACCGTTCGACGCTGCCCCGACAAAAACGTCACCCTTGGGCGGCTCCCGGCTGCCGGCGGTATGCTCTCGGGGGGATTAGATTGCAACGACAATGGCCAGGCCTATTTACCTCGATCACGCCGCCACCACCCCCGTCCGCGAGGCGGTGCTGGAGGCCATGCTGCCGTTCTTCGGCCCGCGTTTCGGGAACCCCTCGAGCGTGCACCGCTGGGGTCGTGACGCGCGGGTCGCGCTCGACGATGCGCGCGCCCGTCTGGCCGCGTGCATTGGCGCTCGTGCCGACGAGATCACATTCACGTCGGGCGGCACCGAGGCCGACAACTTGGCCATTCTTGGGGCTTGGGCTGCGGCCGCCGGAACCGGACGGCGTGCGGTTGTCACGACGCCGATCGAACACAAGGCCGTGTTGGCCGCCGTGCACGCCGCAGCCGCGCAGGGCGCCGAGGAACGGATGCTGCCGGTGGACGCGACCGGGTGCGTGTCGCTCGACGCGTTTCTCACCGCGCTCGGCGACGACGTGGCCGTTTGTTCGATCATGTGGGTCAACAACGAGATCGGCACGATCCAGCCGATTCCCGATCTCGCCGCATTGGCCGCCGCCCACGGCGTCGTGTTTCACACCGACGCCGTCCAGGCCTTCGGCAAGGTCCCGATCGATGCTGCCGTACAGCAGTTCGACCTTCTGACGATCTCGGGCCACAAGATCGGTGCCCCCAAGGGCATCGGCGCCCTGTACACGCGCCGCGGCACCCGCCTCGCCCCTCTTCTCTATGGCGGTTCGCAGGAGCGTGGCCGTCGCGCCGGTACCGAGAACGTCGCCCTCGCCGTCGGATTCGCCAAGGCGGCGGAGCTGGCCGTCGCCGAGCGCGAGACCGAGTGCGAGCGCCTGCGCGTGTTACGGGATATGCTCGAGACCGAGCTCCGGTCCCGCATCCCCGACGCCGTCGTCAATGGTTTAGGCTCGCCGCGGGCCCCTCACGTGTTGAACATCTCCGTTCCCGGCGCCGACAGCGAGTCACTCCTCATGGCGCTCGACCTGGCCGGCGTTGCCTGCTCCTCCGGCTCGGCGTGCCAGAGCGGAAGCGTGACCCCGTCCCACGTCCTGACCGCCCTCGGCGTCGACCCGGAGCTCGCTACCTGCTCGATCCGCATGAGCCTCGGAGCGCTGACCACTCCTGACGATATCGGTTACGTCGCCCAGCTCTTCCCGGCGCTTATCGACAAGGCGCGCGGCCTCGCCGCGGTGTCCTGACCATGTCCGATCGCGTACTCGTCGCCATGTCAGGCGGCGTCGACTCCTCCGTCGCCGCGGCCTTGCTCGTCGAGCAGGGCTACGACGTCGTCGGCGTGACGATGAAGCTCTTCTGCTACGGCGACGAAGTCCCCGACCGCCCCTGCTGCTCGCTCGACTCGATCGCCGACGCCCGGCGCGTGTGCGATCGCTTGGGCGTGCCGCACTATGTCCTGGACATGGCCGACCGTTTCGGCAACGACGTCGTCCAGAACTTTGTCGACGAGTACTCCCGCGGCCGCACCCCCATCCCCTGCGTCCGCTGCAACACGTTCACGAAGTTTCGTGATTTGCTGCGCCGAGCCGACGCGATCGATGCTCGCTACATCGCCACCGGCCATTACGCGCGTATCGTCGACGGCGTGCTGCACCGCGGCCTCGACCCCCGTAAGGACCAGTCGTATTTCCTGTGGGGCATCGATGGTGCTGTTCTCCGCCGTATGCTCCTTCCGATTGGTACGCTGTCCAAGCCCGAGACCCGCGCCCGCGCTCGCGCGTTGGGTTTGGATGTCGTCGCCGACAAGGTCGAGAGCCAGGACATCTGCTTTGTCCCCGACGGCGACCACGTTTCGGTCCTCGCACGCCACCTAGACCCCGACGCTCCGGCGCTGTCCCCTGGTCCTTTCGTGTCCACCGACGGCGACGTCGTCGGCCACCACACCGGCTACGCCCGCTTTACCGTCGGCCAGCGCCGCGGCCTCCCTGGCGGCGCCCCGCACCCGCTCTACGTGGTCGCCATTCGCCCCACTGATCGGGCCGTGGTGATCGGCACCCGCGACGACCTCCTCGGCCGCGGCATCATCGCCCGCGAGCTAAACTGGCTCGTCGCGTCTCAACCCGTGGTTGGTTCAACGATCTCCGTTCAGATCCGCCACCACGCGCGCGCCGTCCCCGCCGAGATCGTCCGCTTGACTGACGACACCATCGAGCTCGCCCTCGACGAGCCGGTCTCCGCGATCACCCCCGGCCAGTCCCTCGTGCTTTACGACGGCGACATCGTCCTGGGCGGCGCCGTCATCGACGCCGCCGAGCGCGCCCGCCCGTCGCTCCCGATTCTCGCCGCCTGAGTGCGATGGTCGTCGATCCCTTCCTCGTCGACCACCTCGCCTGCCCCTGGGACCACGCCTCGGTCCACGTCGCGGGCGCTGCCCTTCGCTGCGACACCTGCGGCCGCACGTTCGCCGTCGTCGACGGCATCCCCGTCATGCTCCGCGACGACGTCCCACAGACAATCGCCGCCGCGACAGAGTCCCTGAACCAGGTGAAGGGCGCACCCTCAACGCCCGCTCCTGTTTCGCCGCCGGCCGCGCCGCCGCCCGATGGCATCGACCCTTTCGTTCAAAAGGCCGTCGCCGCGACATGCGGCACGATGTACGTCCCCAAGATCGGCAACCTCACGACCTACCCGATCCCTACCCTCCGCCTCCCCCCCGGCAACGGCCGCGTCTTCGTCGAACTCGGCTGCGGGTGGGGCCGCTGGTGCATCGCCGCCGCCCGCGCCGGCTACGTCCCAATCGGCATCGACCCCATGCTCGGCGCCGTCCGCGCCGCCCGCCGCGTTGCGACGCAGCTTGGCGTCAAAGCCCATTTCATCACTGGCGATGCACGCTACCTCCCGCTACGCCCCGACACCGCCGACGTGGTGTTTTCCTACAGCGTCCTCCAACACCTCTCCCCCACCGCTGTCGCCGACGTCCTAGCCGACGTCCGCCGCGTCCTAACCCCTTCTGGCCGCTTCGTCGCCCAATTCGCCAACGCTCTCGGCCCCCGCTCCCTCTTCGTCCAGGCCCGCCGCCGCTTTCGCACCGCCACAGGCTTCGAGGTCCGCTACTGGACCCTCCGCGCTCTCCGCGAGCTCGCTGAGTCCCGCATCGGTCCCACAACGATTGACGTGGACGGCTTCTTCTCGATCAACGCGCAACCGGCCGACATTCCATTGCTGCCTACGAGATATCGCCTGCTCGTCCGCCTGTCCGAAGCGATTCGCGGCCTGACGACACACGCCCCGTGGCTCGTGCAGGTCGCCGACAGCGTCTACGTCTCATCGGCCCGCCCATCCGCGTGACGACCCGCTGGGTTCTAGTGGCAGTAGCGTTGCTGACGTTCGTCATACAGTTAGTCAGCGCTAGCACGGGTCCCGACAAAACCTACAGCTCTTTAAACGCCGCCCAGGAGATCGCCGGCAATCTCGCCTGGAAGGGCCGCTACGAGGGCGGCAACTGGGTCCGCTTGAAGGGTGTCGTCCGCCCCCAGGACCCGCCGCTCCGAGCATTCAATCTCCCGGGATATGTATGGTATGCGGCCGCGATGTGGCGCGCGTTTCCCTGGGCGCACCGATACATCCAGATTCCCGTCGTCGTCACCCTCACTGTCGCCGTCGCGGCAACCGCCGCACTGCTCGGCGGACCAACGCTCGGGCTCCTGAGCGGACTGATAGCCGCGCTGGACCCGTTCATCGTGGTGCACGGGCCCGTGTGGGACGATGCAGTGTTTGGGACGGCGCTGCTGTGGGTCATCTTCGCCATCGCGATCCATCGTTGGCGTCGCGACCGCGACACTGACAATACGGACGTATGGGCCCAGGACATTCTCGTAGGGGTATTGGCCGGCCTCGCCGCGCTGACGCGCACCGAAGCCCAGGCGATCGTACTCGCGTTGGCCGTTCTCGTCTGGATTCTCCCGGCACTCCGTCCACTGCGCCGCACGTCGTTGCTCGCCACGGCCGGCGTCGTCATCGCCCTCACAGCATGGGGTATACGCAACGAAGGCGCCATCGGCGCCTTTCATACGGGCTCGACGCACGACGGCGTCACGTTGTGGGAATCGAACAACGCATTTTCGCGCCGCGCGCTCGCACAGGGACAGGTCGATCACCTGTGGCTAGACTCGTCCCTCATGCTCCCTTACTGGTCGCAGACCGCGGCGATGACTGAGGCGGGCGCTGATGCATACTTTCGACATGCAGCGGCTGGATACATCGCATCACATCCAGGAGACATCGCGCTCACGTCGCTAGATAAGCTTGCGGTGTCACTGAGCGGTGTCCGACCGGAACAACCGCTCCGTGACAGCAGAAACGTCGTGTCGGTCGCGTATGACGCGGTGCTCATCCTTCTCACGGCGATCGCCGTCGCCCAGCTGGCACGCGCTCCGCGTTTGCCAACGCGCATGACACTGCTCCAAGTACTTGCCATCGTAACGATCGTGGTAATCGGACTACTGCTTATCGGGCCAGCGGGGATCCGGTACTGGCTTACACTGCGGGCGGCGATGTGGACGCTCACTGCGGTGACTCTGCTTCAGCCTCGCGGCGATGCGATAATTCGCGCTCGGAGTGATTTGCAACGTTAGCGGCGTCCACTGACGCAGGTGCGGACGGCCCTGTTGGCAGTTGTCGGACTGACCGTGGTCACCGTGACTGGACTTCTGCTGGCTGGCCCTGCGGGCATCCGGTACTCGTTGACGCTGCGAGGGATGATGTGGATTCTGGCCGCGACAGCAGTGTCGTCATCACCGATGTCGTCGGACTCACGAGTCTCACTCGCAGCAGCAACGGTCCGTTGACGATGGCAGTGCAGGACGTGAGCACTCGTTGTTAGCCAGTGCCTGTCGCAGCTCTTGTGCGACCCCCTCAATCGACCCGATTCGTTCCTCGAGTCGGAGGCACAGCATGTTAGTTAGCAGGTTGCGCACGCGGATGGGCACAGCTTCATCGCGAGGAATTGCGACTGACTCCGTCAGCCTCCGGACTACGAACGAACCCATAAACGGCCTTGGCATTCCGGGCACCGGTGGCAGAACCTTTTCCAACTCGCCACCTTCGTACGGCGGTCTGCCGTAGAGCATCGTAAACAGGGTCGCTCCGAGTCCATAGATATCCGTCGCCAATCCTGTGCGGCGCCCCGCCAATTGCTCAGGCGCCATGTAGTCTGCCGTGCCCGCCCATGTACCAACCGGTCCCCGCAGGTCGCCTGTCTCCGAACGCGCAGTGAGCTTTCGCGCAATCCCGAAATCGATCAACCGACTCTCTTCGAAAGCGATGCCACCGGCGGTCCGGGGCACGATAATGTTGAGCGGTTTGACGTCACAGTGAATGATCTCGTGCGAGTGCATGGCTGATAGCACACCCGATATGGCAAGCGTGACCCGAAAGGCGTTCACGATACCGAGTGGGCCATCTCGCCCGAGTTGGCCAATCGTGGGGCCATCGATCCACTCGGTCACCAAGAAAGCTCGCCCATCGACTAGCGCGCCGCGCTCATAGCAACGGCCGACACCAGCGGGCGACAACAGCTCCAGCATATCGGCCTCGTGCTCGAGCTGCGCGATCGATAACCTGTCGGTGCGCCGTGTCAACTTGAGCGCGAATGGCAGGTTACTGCCGCACTCCAGGACACGGTACACCATGGCATTGCCACCGCGTCCGAGCACGGTGTCGACGACGAACCGTTCAGCAATCACATCGCCTACCGCGGGCCCCGACACGCTACTCAATGCCACGTCGTCGCACTCCTCAATCGGTCAACTCACGATAGATGCTTGTCGCGATAGTCACCACGCTCCTTTGAGTGGAAATCGGACTTCTGGGCGGACTCTGATGCTCGTTGATCATACGGATGTTGCCAAGTCCGGACCGAACACGCCCGCATGCGGTCTAAAGCTGATGGTCTCCCCGGTCTAACATTGAATTCCGGCAGATGGAGATTCGTCCCAGGTCCCCAACACCTTACCCGAGCCGTCCCGTGTTCTTCTTTCGCACCCGTACAGCGCCGCCACCAATAACGCTCGACTCGCGACTTGAGCCCGACTCCTGCGTCGTTTCGACGACACACGGCGACGAGACCGTTCTACTGAACGCCGCCACGGGACGCTACTTCAGTCTCAACTCCGCCGGCGGCGAGGTGTGGACCGCCGTGTGCGACCACTCGAGACTCGCCGACGTGGTTGCTCTCCTACAGAGCAAGTACAGTCCGGCGGCAGATCGCATCGAGACGGATGTGCTTTCGTTGGCGACTCGGTTGCTCGCCGAATCGCTGGTCCATACCCTACCATGAGCCAGAGCGCTCCGGAATCGGCCATGCGGGAAGCACTCTCACCACGCCTTCCTGGCATCGCTCGATGCCTTTACGAGATTAGCGCGATAAAGGTCAGACTGCGTTTGGGCGGTTTCCGACCGACGCTGCGCTACGTGGCGAGTGATCTCGCGGACTGTTCGCCCCCTCCCGATCCCGCGGCCTTCGCCGAAGAGACCGCCCGACAGGTCGC
>DATMNB010000241.1:0-16340 GCA_035569435.1 Gemmatimonadaceae bacterium | reverse complement strand
ACGATGTTCGGCTCGTTGATCATGCTCGTGGGCATCCTGTACCTCGGCTTCCACGTCGGCGCGGTCAACGCGAGCCCGAGCTTCGCCTTCGATGATGTGGCCGCCGCGGCGTCGACTCTCTCGCCGACCACGATCAAGATCCTGTTCGCCGCCTTCTTCCTGGCGTTCGCGATCAAGGTGCCGATGTTCCCGTTCCACACGTGGCTGCCGGATGCCCACGTCGAGGCGCCGACCGCGGGCTCGGTGATCCTCGCCGGCATCATGCTCAAGATGGGCACCTTCGGTTTCATCCGACTGGCCATGCCGCTGTTTCCCTCGGCCGCGCTGGACCCGATTTTTCGGGACGTCATCCTGACCCTGGCGGTCGTCGGCATCGTCTACGGCGCGCTCGTTGCGCTGGTCCAACCCGACTTCAAGAAGCTCGTGGCCTATTCGTCGGTCAGCCACCTGGGCTTTGTCATGCTGGGACTGTTCGCCCTCACCGTCCAGAGCGTCCAGGGCGCGATCCTCGTCATGATCAACCATGGGATCAGCACCGGGGCGCTGTTTCTCCTCATCGGCATGATCTACGAGCGCAAGCACTCCCGGATGATCAGCGCCTACGGGGGAATCGCCCGTGTCGTCCCGCTGTTCGCCGCCGCCCTCACCTTTGTCTCGCTGTCGAGTATCGGCCTTCCCGGTACAAATGGGTTCGTCGGCGAGGCGCTCGTGCTCATCGGCGCCTTCCGGACCGAGCCCTATTTCGTGCTCGCCGCCGCGGTCGGCGTCATCGTCGCCGCGGCGTACCTGCTGTGGGCGATCCAGCGCATGTTATTCGACCCACTGGACAAGCCGAGCAACGCCGCGCTCACTGACCTCAATTGGCGGGAGATCGCCATTCTTACGCCGCTGATCATCGTGATTATCTGGATGGGCGTCTATCCGAAACCGGTGCTGCAACGCACGCAGGGCGCCGCCACGCGGTTTGTGGCCACGATGCAGCGCGGCGCGGCCGCCCGCCCTCACCCGCGCGTCGCGGCGGTCACGCCGTGACCACGTATGATCTCGCCGTCCCCGCCCAGCTGACCGCGGCGCTCGCGCCCGACATCCTGCTCGTCACCGGCGCGATCGTCGTCACGCTATGGTCGGCGTGGCGCCCCGACAGCATCGGCCACCAGCGGCAATGCGGGATCGCCGCGCTGGCCGTCGTCCTCGCGACCATGGCGGCCGTGATCGCCGACTGGATCAGCGGCGCCACCGCCTCGCCGGGCATCATCGCCGTCGACCCGTTCCGCTGGGCGTCGGACATGCTCGTCCTGATCGCGGCGCTGTGCACGATTGGCCTGAGCATCGACTACAACGCCCGCGAAGGGATCCTGGCCGGCGAGTCGCACGGGCTCGTCCTGTTCGCCACCAGCGGCATGATGCTCCTCTCGGCGGCCCGGGACCTGACGATCGTCTTTCTCGGCATCGAGCTCATGTCGGTGGCCGTTTACATCCTGGCGGGACTCAACCGCCGGAGCAGCAAGTCGGCCGAAGGGGCCCTGAAATACTTCCTCCTCGGCGCCTTCTCCACGGGGTTCCTGCTCTACGGCATGGCCTTCATCTACGGTGCGACAGGCGCAACCAATCTGTCGACGATCGCCGAGCGCTTGGCCTTGGTCGCTTTTCCAGCGCGGAGCCCGCTCGTGCTCCTGGGGATCGCCCTGCTGCTCGTCGGGTTTGGATTCAAGGTAGCCGCCGTGCCCTTCCACATGTGGGCGCCCGACGTCTACGAGGGAGCCCCGACCCCCATTACCGCGTTCATGGCCGCGGCGGTGAAGGCCGCGGCGTTCGCCGCGTTCCTCCGGGTGTGGATCGAGGCGTTCCCATACATCGCCCAGGGCATGGGCTACTTCTATTACTGGCACAACGCCGTGTGGGGACTCGCCATCACCACCATGATCGTGGGCAACGTCCTCGCGCTGGCCCAGCGAAACATCAAGCGCATGCTGGCCTACTCGAGCATCGCCCACGCGGGCTACGTCCTCGCGGCCGTCGTCGCCGGGTCTGCCCTTGGCGCCTCGGCGTATCTGTTCTACCTACTGGCCTACACGCTGGCGACGATGGGTGCCTTCGCCGTTGTCATTGCCCTCGGCAACACGGGCGAGGCCCATATCGAGCTCGACGACTATGCCGGACTGTGGACGGCGCGTCCGTGGTTGGCCGTCGCCATGAGCGTCTGCATGCTGGCCCTGCTCGGATTTCCGATCGTTGGCGGGCTGGGCTTTCTGGCGAAGTGGTACGTCCTGCAGGCTGCTCTCCAGGCCTCGGGCCAACCGCAGATCGTCCTGGCCACGGTGCTGGTGCTGACGACGGTGGTCTCGGCCGGCTACTATTTGCGGGTGATCCAGATCATGTTCATGCGACCCCGCCCGGCGACCGCCGCGGCCACCGCCCGGCCGGGCAGGTTGACCGAGGCGGTCGTGTTCTCGACCGTGATCATCCTCCTCGGCTTTGGCCTCGCCCCGCAGTGGCTGGTCGATGTGTCCACGCGGAGCGCTCCGGCGGTCGCCGGCCCCGCGAAACCGCTCCCGCCGTCGTTCGGCGTGCGTAACTGAACCTGCCAGTGACCCTGCGCGTGACTGCACCTCCACATGGGATCTTCCGCCAGTACGACGTCCGCGGCATCGTCGGCCAGGATCTCACCGCAAACGCCGCCCGCGCGGTCGGCCTGTCGTACGCCGCCCTGCTGGCCGAGCGCGGCATCACCGGTACGGTCGCCGTCGGCCGCGACAATCGTCCCAGTGGGCCGATGCTCCGCGACGCACTCGTCGGCGCCCTGACGGAGAGCGGTCTCGATGTCATCGACATCGGCGTCGTCCCCACACCACTCCTGTACTGGGCCCTCCACCACGAGAAAGTCGTCGGTGGCGTCCAGATCACCGGCTCCCACAACCCGCCCGAGTACAACGGGTTCAAGCTCTGCCTGGGCACCGGCTCACTGTGGGGCGCCGACATCGAGCACCTCTACGAGTTGGCGCTGGCCGGCACGACCACGCGACGACCGGACGGCTCGCCTGGCACGGTGCGCGAGGTGGCGGTCATTGATCGCTACGTCGATGACATCGTCGAGCGCATCGGTCCGCTCAAACGCCGACTCAAGGTCGTCTTCGACTGCGGCAACGGTGCCGGCTCGCTCGTGGCGGGGAAGCTGTTCGGCCGTCTCGATGTCGACGCGTCGTATCTCTTCTGCGAGAGCGACGGCACGTTTCCCAACCACCACCCCGACCCGACCGTCGTCGAGAACCTCCACGATCTCATCGGCGCGGTGCGCGCGCGGGGCGCCGATCTCGGGATCGGTTTCGACGGCGATGCGGATCGCATTGGCGTGGTCGACGGTCACGGCGAGATCATCTGGGGCGATCACATCCTGATCCTCTATGCCTGGGATGCGATCCGCCGCACCGGCCAGGGCGTGCCGATCATCTTTGACGTCAAGTGCTCGCAGGCCCTGCCGCAGGCGATCGCCGCCGCCGGTGGCGTTCCCGTCATGTGGAAGACCGGACACTCGCTCATCAAAGAGAAGATGAAGCAGATGCACGGGCCGGTGGCCGGCGAGATGTCGGGCCACATGTTCTTCACCGAGGGGTTCTACGGCCATGACGATGCGCTGTACGGCGCGGCGCGGCTGATCCGGATCGTCGCCGACGCGGGCCGGCCGATCGATGCCATGCTCGACACGGTGCCAAAATACGTGTCGACCCCGGAGATCCGGGTCGACTGTCCCGACGAGCGCAAGTTCGCGGTCGTCGACGCCGCCGTCATTGACTTTGCGCTCCGGCACGAAGTCGTCGCGGTCGATGGGGCGCGTGTCCTGTACGGCGACGGATGGGGGCTGATCCGTGCGTCGAACACGCAGCCGATACTCGTGCTGCGCTTTGAGGCGCGCACCGCCGAGCGACTGGCCGAGATCCAGGATGACATGGAAGCCTGGCTACTGGCGCGCGGCGTGAGCGTGCCCTGACGGTGACACGACGCAGGGTGGCGGTCGGTGCGCTCATCGTCGCCGCCACCCTGCTCGTCATCGGTCGCGTCGGCGCGGACGTCTACGTCGACTACCAGTGGCACGCCGCGGTCGGCGCGACGAGTGTGTGGATGGCCCGCATGATCAATCTCTCGCTCATGCGCGGCGTCAGCGTCCTGGCCATCGCCCTATTTGTGCTGGCCAACCTGTATGCCGTCCGCCGGTCGATCATCAAGGTTGTCGTGCCGCGACGGATGGGCGATCTGGAAATCGGGGAAGAGGTGCCCGGACGGTATCTCGACGCCGCCGTGCTCCTTGGCGCCGTGATCATTGGGCTGGTCCTCGGTCTGCCCCAGCACGGGTGGACGCAGCTCGTGCTGGCCCGAAACGGCGTGCCGTTTGGGGATCGCGACAAGTACTTTGACGCCGATCTCGGCTTCTTTGTGTACCAGCTGCCGCTCGAGGCCGCGGTCTACGTGCGGGCGGTCACCACGGTGCTCGTCGTGATCGCCGTCGTCGTCTGCCTCTATTTCCTGTTCACCCCCGGCCTGCGGTGGGAACGCGTCGGCCTCCGGATGTCATCATACGTCCGCCGCCACCTCGCGGTTCTGGCCCTCGTGGTCTATTGGGCGGCGGCCTGGAGTTATCGGCTCGATATGTACGGCGCGCTGACCAGCGGCAGCGGTCCAAACGGCGCGTTCACGTACGCCGATCACAAGGCGCTCATCCCGCTCAATCTCGTGATGTGCGTCGCCGTGGCCGGCGCCGGCGTCGCCATCCTGTTCGTCCTGTGGAAGGGCCAACTGCGCACCGCGTTGGTGATCACGACCATGGCCGTGATCGTCCATCTCGTCGCGTTCAAGCTGGTCCCGTCGCTCGCCAACCAGTTCGCCACGGTGCGCGATCCGGCCGTCCGCGAGCAG
Organism: Gemmatimonadaceae bacterium; assembly: GCA_035569435.1. GTDB lineage: Bacteria > Gemmatimonadota > Gemmatimonadetes > Gemmatimonadales > Gemmatimonadaceae > DASRDS01. The sequence goes on along the minus strand of DATMNB010000241.1, from coordinate 11,432 downwards.
CCGTATGCCGCGATTCGCGCGCTGTACACGAGGCAGGCTTTTGGCGCCGACCAACTGCGCGATTCCACGGCCGGTCTTCGTCTCGCCACGCCGGCGGAGCTTGCGCGCACGGTGCCCGTATGGGATCCGACGGCGCTCACCGTCGCGGTCGAGCGGAGCGGGGGCCGTCGCACGGCGGCGGTCGACAGCGCCATGGCCTGGTCGGAATCGCCCGGTGGCCCTGTGGCGACGGCGGTCGCCCGCGGCGGGCCGTCGACGCCCAACGCGGCGGACCACGCCATCGCGATCCGTGTCTCAGGGATAGCGACCGACGAGCACGGCGGCATCGTGCGCGTGGATGCGAACGGCCATCCGGACGCGGTGGATGTGCCGCTCGCGCCGCTGATCGTGCGGCCGGGGGCGACCGAACCCCTCGTCGTGGCCGATTCCAACGGACGGATCACCGCACCGCTGGTCGACGGGTGGCTGGCCCGCCTCGCCCATGCGTGGAGCGCCCAGAACCTGCGCCTCCTTGGCGAAGAGCTGCCGCAGCCCAATCCCCGACTCGTCAGCCGGCGCGATGTGCGCGACCGCCTCGACGCGCTGGCGCCGTTCTTCGTCCAGGGCAGTAGCGTGTGGCCGGGCTTCGTCGGCGACACGGTCTACTGGATCGTCGACCTCTATTCGACGTCAAGCGACTACCCGTTGAGCGAGCGCTTCACGCTGGCCGGCGCGCAGCGGAGTTACTTTCATCACGCCGCCACGGCGTTCGTCGATGCCTCGACCGGTCGTGTGACGCTGGCGCGCGACCTCGCCCTCGATCCCATCGCGCAGACCTGGGTCGACCAGTTTCCGAGCCTGTTCGTGCGCTGGGATCAACTGGCGCCGGCGCTCATCGCCGCGGCGCCGCCGCGCGTGGACGGGGCCTTGGGGGCGGCGCGGGCGTTCACGCCGCGAACCGGCGGCCACGCCGTCTCCCTCGAGGGCGCGGACTCGGTGTTGGCCGCCGGCCCGGTGCCGTGCTTCGCCCTGCCGACCATAGATGTGGCCTGCGCCTGGTCGGTGCCGCTCGTCGATGGGGGTGACCGCGTCGCGGGGCTCGTAATCACCACCGGCGGCCCGCATCCATCTACATTTTGGTACCGCGCCGAACACCCGGGCCGTTCCTGGCCGGAGCTGCTGGAGCGGCTCGAGCATCCGAGTGATACGGCAGGTGGGTCTGGCGCGGCCGCACACGTCATCCGCGGGTACGTGCGCGCGGTCCCTGGGACTGACGGGGTGACGTTTGTGCAGCCGCAGTACAGCTGGGGACCGGAAGCGCCGCCGACACTGGCCCGTGTCATCGTCGTGACGCCGGACCGGGCGGGCACGGGACATAGTGTGGCAGATGCCGAAGGGCTCGTGGCACCGGCCCCGCACGGACCGACTCCGCCGGCGACGCCGGCCGAGTTCCGGAGCCGTGTGGCCGCGTTGTACGAGCAGATGCAAACCGCGTTGCGCCGCAGCGATCTGGCGGCATTCGGCGCAGCGTTTAACGAGCTCGGCCAGTTATTGAGACGGCCGAGCCCATGAGTACTATCCTTACTACGGAGCTATGGAGAGTCTGTGAACATACACGAGTATCAGGCGAAGGATTTGCTGCGTACCTTCGGCCTGCCGGTCCAGCCCGGCGAGGTCGCCGAGACGCCGGAGCAGGTTGAGGCGATCGCCAAGGGGTTCGGCGGACCGGTCGTCGTCAAAGCGCAGGTCCATGTCGGCGGTCGGGGGAAGGCGGGTGGCGTGAAGCTCGCCAAGACGCCCGCGGACGCCCGGACCATCGCCGCGAAGATCCTGGGGATGGACATCAAGGGTCTGACGGTCGAGAAGGTGCTCGTCGCGCCGGCCGTCGACATCGCCAGCGAGGCGTACGTCGGGATCATCGTCGACCGGGCATCCAAGCGCGCCGTATTCATGGTCAGCCCGGCGGGCGGCATCGACATCGAGCAGGTGGCCGCCGAGACACCCGAGCGCATTTGCAAGCTTGCGGTCGACCCGCGGTATGGCTTGTTGCCGTACGAGGCATCCAATCTGGCGTTCTTCCTGTACCAGGACGGCGCCCGCGCCCGGGCCGCTTCGCAGATTCTCCAGAAGCTCTACGCGGCGTTCATCAGCTGCGGCGCGTCGCTCGCCGAGCTCAATCCGCTGGTGACGCAACCCGACGGTTCGCTCGTGGCCGTCGACGCCAAGATGGTCATCGATGACAACGAGCTCGATCGCCGGCCGTCGATCGCGGCGCTCCGCGACGAGCGGTCGGAGGATCCGAGCGAGTCGGCCGCACGAGCGGCGGGGCTCACGTTCATCAAGCTCGAGGGCAACGTCGGCTGCGTCGTCAACGGCGCGGGGCTGGCGATGGCCACGATGGACCTCGTGAAGTATTACGGGGGCGAGCCCGCCAACTTCCTCGACATCGGCGGCTCGTCGAATCCCGAGAAGGTCGTGAACGCGCTCAAGATCATCACGGCCGATCCGAGCGTGCGCGTCATTCTATTCAACATTTTCGGCGGCATCACCCGGACCGATGACGTTGCCAATGGCATCGTCCAGGCCGTGACTCGGCACCCGTTGCGTGTGCCGCTCGTGATCCGATTGACTGGCACCAACGACGAGGAAGCGGTGAAAATCCTGGCATCACACGGCATGTCGGCCATGACCGACATGGATGCGGCAGTCCAACGGGCGGTGGAGCTCTCCGGGAGGGCTGCCGCGTGAGCATCTTCATCGACAACAACACGCGTCTGTTGGTGCAGGGCATTACCGGCCGCGACGGCTCGTTCCATGCCCGGCAGATGGCCGAGTATGGCACGCAGGTCGTGGCGGGGGTGACGCCGGGGAAGGGCGGGCAGAAATTCGACGCCGGTAACGGCACGATGGTGCCGATCTTCAACACCGTCGAAGCCGCGGTCGCCGAGACGCACGCCAATGCCACGGTGATTTATGTGCCACCGATGTTCGCCGCCGATGCGATGATGGAGGCCGCCGCCGCCGGCATTCCGCTCATCGTCTGCATTACCGAGGGCGTGCCTGTCCTCGACATGACGCGCGTCTATCCGTTCATTCGCGAGCATGGCGCGCGGCTCATCGGTCCCAACTGTCCGGGCCTGATCACGCCCGGGCAATCCAAGGTCGGCATCATCCCCGGACGCATCTGTGCGCCCGGTCCGATCGGTCTGGTCAGTCGCTCCGGCACCTTGACGTACGAGGTCGTCGATCAGCTGACGCGCGCCGGTCTCGGGCAGACGACGTGTGTGGGTATCGGCGGGGACCCGATCCACGGGACGACGTTCACCGACTGTCTGATGGCCTTTCAGGCCGATCCCGCCACACAGGCGATCGTCATGATCGGCGAGATCGGCGGCTCGGACGAGCAGGACGCGGCCATGTACGTCGGCCGTGACGTCACGAAGCCCGTCATCGGGTTCATCGCCGGCCGCACGGCGCCGCCGGGTCGACGCATGGGTCACGCGGGTGCGATCATCTCCGGCGCCGGCGGGTCTGCCGCCGACAAGGTGGCGGCCCTCCGTGACGCGGGCATTCCGGTCGCGGATCGTCCGGTCGACGTCGTCGATCTCGTGCGATCCCGAATGCCTAGCAGCGTCCCCAAGGCCGTCGCGTGGCGGTGAAGCTGGACGAGCTGCTCGCCGTCGATCGGGTCGTCGTCCCACTGGAGGCGACCACGATCGAGGGCGCGGCACTCGAGCTGATGGAACGACTGTTCCTCGCTGGTGCGGTCGCGGATCCCGATACGCTGCGAGATCGCATGGACGAGAATCGCCCCGAAGATCTGGTGGCGATGGGCGACCGCGCGTTCCTGCTGCACTATCGCACGGAGACGGTCACGGCGCTGACCCTGGCATTGGGCACGGCGCCGCGGCCCATCTGTCGCCGGTTGAGTGACGGCGAGACGCAGTGCGCGCGGGTGGTCCTCCTCGTGGTCGCGCCGCCGCGTCTGGCCGCGCGGTATTTGCAGGTGGTGGGCGCATTCGCGCGGTTCCTGTCGAGCGTCGAACGCGTGGATGCGTTGCTCGCCCAACCGACGGCGGCGGCAATCGTCGCCTTTCCGGGGTTCCAGGACTACGAGCTCCCGGAGCAGCTGCGCGTACGCGAGATGATGAACGATCGTCCCATCACGACGCGGCCCGGCGTGCCGCTACGCGACGCCGCCCGCGAGATGGTCCGCACGCGGGTCAGCGCGCTACCCGTGGTGGATGACACCGGACGGCTCCTCGGGATGCTGAGCTCCAAGGATCTCGTGCGCGATCTTCTGGGCACCTACCTTCAGGGCGGCACGCGGCACACGCCGACGCGAGCGGCCACACTGGGTGTGCGGCGGACGGTCCGCGACGTGATGACGAGGCAGGTCTTGTGCGTCTCGCCCGATCAACCGTTGGCGGAAGTCGCCTCGCTCATGAGCAACAAGGATGTCGAGCGCGTCCCGGTTGTCGTGGACGGGCGGCTCGTTGGTTTTCTGACGCGCGGGGACATCGTCCGCCGCCTGATTGGTTCCTGAACCTGAGATGAAATGCCCACTGTAACCAACCGTGTAACCACCCGCACGCTCACGATCATCAAGCCGGACGCCTTCGGCCGCGGCTTGGCAGGGAAGATCCTGGCCCACCTCGAGGGGAACGGGTTCAAGGTCGTCGCCGCCCAGGTGGCCCACCTGTCGACGGCCGAGGCCGGTGCCTTCTACGAGGTCCATCGCGAGCGTCCGTTCTTCTCGTCCCTGGTCACATTCATGACGTCGGGGCCATGTATGCCCATCGTGCTGGAGCGCGCCGACGCCGTGGCGACGCTGCGCGCTGTAATTGGCGCCACGGACCCCAAGGACGCGGCGCCGGGCACAGTGCGAGCGCTCTTCGCTGAGTCCAAGGAGCGGAACGCGATCCATGCCTCGGATTCCGACGACAACGCCAGTCGCGAGGCAGGGTTCTTTTTCGCCGAGCGGGAGTTGATTGCGCGGAGTTGATTGCTCGGCCGTAACTCTCTATGTTTAAAGGCTATGTTGGTCTTCGATCTCAGGACCCTCGCCTCGGCTGCGGCGCAGGTCCACGACGTGCTGCCCACGGACGATCCGGTGTGGACGGAGCTGGATAACCGGCCCGTCGACGGCGTCCAGGTGACGGGTCGGCTCTCGGCGGCCGGTCCGGGCCGCTTTTATTTTAGCGGCCAGGTATCGGGCACCGCCCGCGGCGAGTGCCGGCGTTGCCTCACCGAGGTCACAGCGCCGGTCAGCGAATCGGCGCAGTTGATCTTTGTGGAGCAGGGCGAGGACGACCTCGATGATCCGGATGTGTTTGTGTTCGACCCGCGACCCAATGTCCTCGACCTGAGGCCGGCGATTCGCGAGCAGTGGCTGGTCGCCGCCCCGGCGTTTGTGCAGTGTCGCGATGAGTGCCGGGGGTTGTGTCCGACCTGTGGGGCCGATCTCAATGCCGGGACGTGCGCGTGCGAGCCCGCGGTGTCTCGATAGACGCACGTTATAGACGCACTGTTCGTTCACACTTTCTTTAACTACTCCCATGGCCGTCCCGAAGCGCCGTACCTCCAAGCGGAAAAAGCGCGCCCGCAACACGCATAAGACCGCGCCCGCGATCGTCCTGCAGGCGTGCCCCCGCTGCCAGAGCATGAAGCGCCCGCATCATGTCTGCGAGCAGTGCGGCTATTACGCCGGTGAACAGCGAGTCGCCGCCAAGGAAGCCTGACCTTGGCGCGCATCGCGTTGGACGTAATGGGGGGCGACCACGCCCCCCACGCGACGGTCGACGGTGCGCTTCTCGCCCTCGCCGAACTCGGTCCCTCCCACACGATCCAGCTCGTGGGGCGCTCCGCCGATATCGAGGCGGCCCTCGGTCGGCACGCGAGCGTGCCGCGCGACCGGATCGAGATCGTTGAGGCGCCTGACGTCGTCGCCATGACCGACAAGCCGAGCGCCGTGCTCCGCGGCAAGAAGCAGAGCTCCATGGTGGTCGGCATCGAGTTGCAGCCCGCGGGGCGATCGGATGCCTTTGTCTCCGCCGGCAATACCGGCGCGCAAATGGCGGCCTCCTCGCGCGTGCTTGGCCTCCTGCCCGGACTCGAGCGACCAGCCATCGGCACCCTGTTCCCGACGGCGGGGAAGCCCGTGCTCGTTCTCGACTCCGGCGCCAACGTTGATTGCTCCCCCGAGGAGCTCCTGAGCTTTGCCCGACTGGGCGCGGTCTACGCCGAGGACCTGCTCGGCCGGCCTAACCCGGTGATTGGGCTGCTCAGCGTCGGCGAGGAAGACGAGAAGGGGAGCGCGGCGGTCAAAGAGGCCAACCAGCTCCTGCGCACCTCGGGGCTCAACTTTCAGGGCAACGTCGAAGGACGGGATCTCCCGCGCGGGGCGAGCGACCGAGGACCGATCGACGTCGTCGTCTGCGACGGGTTTGTGGGGAACGTGCTCCTCAAGTTCTACGAGACCGTCGCCCCGACGATCATTCGCATGGTCGTCAAAGCGTCGGGTGCGGATCCCGAGCAGGTCCTGCGGGCCCTCCCGCAGCTCGACGCCGATAGCGCCGGTGGCGCGCCCCTCCTGGGCGTGCGCGGCGTCAGCATCATCTCGCACGGCAAGTCCAACGCAAAGGCCATCAAGAACGCCATTGGCGTGGCCGTGCGCGCGGTCGAGAGCCGGATGACGGAGCACGCTGCCCGCCGACTGTCTGAGTCGTTCGGCGGGGCAGAAGCGCACTAGTGGACGTGGTACTGCTGTTCCCCGGCCAGGGATCTCAGAAGCCGGGGATGGGGCGCGATCTGGCCGAGGCCTACCCCGCCGCGCGCAACGTCTTTGCGGCGGTCGATGCGGCGATCGGGGCACCCATCTCCCGGTTGGCCTTCGAGGGCCCCGAGGCCGACCTCACAATGACCGACAACGCCCAGCCGGCCCTCCTGGCCCACGGCGCCGCGGTCTGGGCCGTGCTCTGTACCTCCCTCGCTGGCCATGTCCGTGCGGCGGCTGGGCACTCGCTTGGTGAGATAACTGCCTATCACGTGGCAGGTGCGCTGGCGCTCGGGGACGCCGCCCGGCTGGTCCGCCAGCGGGGCGAGCTGATGCGGCGGACGGGCGACGAACGCCCGGGCGCCATGGCCGCGATCCTCGGGACCTTGTCCGAGCCAGTCGACGCCATCTGCGCTCGCGCCACGGCTGAGGCAGGCACGGTCGTACCGGCCAACTACAATTCCCCCGAACAGACCGTGATCTCGGGCGAAGTCGCCGGCGTCGAGCGTGCCATGGCGCTGGCAAAGGAGCACGGCGCGAAGCGCGCCATGCGTCTGCCGGTGAGCGGTGCCTTCCACTCGCCCCTGATGGAGCCGGCCGCCGAGGGGTTTCGCGCCGCCCTCGACACGGCACCGTTCACCCAAGCTGGGGTGCCGATCTACGGGAACGTCGACGGCCGCCCGACGACCTCGGCGGCCGACGCCCGCGACCGCCTGTCGCGACAGCTCACGTCACCGGTGCGTTGGGTCGATGTCGTCTTAGGGCTGGCCGACAAGCACCCCAACGCGCTGTTCGTCGAGATGGGTCCGGGCGCCGTGCTGACGGGCCTCGCCAAGCGCATTGCTCCGCAGCTGGCCACGATGAGTTGCGGGACACCGTCCGACGTCGACCAACTGCTCACTCGCCTGACATGAAAATTGATCTCGCCGGACGGGTCGCCGTTGTCACGGGCGGCACGCGGGGTATCGGTCGCACGATCGCCGACTCACTCGCCGAGGCCGGCGCCACGGTCGCCGTGGTGGGCCGTGACGCCGGCACGGCCGAGTCTGTGGCGGGCACGATCGGCCGCGGCGCGCGGGGCTTTGGCTGCGACGTGGCCGATATCCAGGCGGTCAACGCCATGATCGCGGCCGTCGAGCAATCACTCGGCGCCGTTGACATTCTGGTCAACAACGCCGGCCTCACCCGGGACAACATCCTCGTCCGGATGAAGGACGCAGAGTGGGATGAGGTCATCGACGCCAACCTGCGGGGCGCGTTCGCGACGATGCGGGCCGCCTCGCGCGGCATGATGAAACGGCGCTGGGGCCGGATGATCAACGTGTCGAGCATCGTTGGCCTCGTCGGCAACAAGGGCCAGGCCAACTACGCCGCGAGCAAGGCCGGGTTGATCGGCATGACCAAATCGGTCGCCAAGGAGCTGGCGTCGCGCAATATCCTGGCAAACGTCATCGCGCCGGGCTTCATCGAGACCGATATGACGCGCGCCCTCCCGGATGCGGCCCGCGCCGACCTGCTGCGGCAGATCCCCCTCGACCGGCTGGGCGCGCCGGCCGACGTGGCCGCGATGGTAACGTTTCTCGCCTCCGAGCAGGCATCGTACATTACCGGACAGGTGTTTGTGGTCGACGGCGGAATGGCCATGTAGCGGCCATGACCGCCTAATTCGGCTACCTACTGTGTGATCTTGACTTAAATTCTCCTGTATACCTTTTAACCCCTCTCCCCCCCGGCTTATGCCAATGGCTCAACACGCTGACAAGGTCAAGGATATCATCGAGAAGGAGCTTGGCGTCGAGCGCGACAAGCTCACCGACGATGCCAACTTCATCGAGGATCTCGGCGCCGACAGCCTCGACATCGTCGAGCTGGTGATGGAGTTCGAGAAGGAGTTCAACATCGACATCCCCGATGAGGACGCCGAGAAGCTCAAGACCGTGGGTGATGCCATGGCGTATCTCAATCAAAAGATCGGCGCGTGAAACACCGCCGGGTCGCCGTCACCGGGATGGGGCTCATCTCGCCAGTCGGCAACGACGTGCCGGCGACCTGGCATTCGTTACTTACCGGCGTCAGCGGCGCCGCGCTGATCACCAAGTTCGATGCCCATGCCTTTCCCGTGCGGTTCGCGGCCGAGGTGAAGGGATTTGACCCCCTGATGTACATGGAGCGCAAAGAGGCCAAGCGCGCGGACATGTACACCCAGTACGCCGTGGCCGCCTCCGTCCAGGCCATGCGCGATGCGGGCCTCGAACCCGGCGTGAACGTCGAACCCGAGCGCATCGGCGTGATCGTCGGGAGCGGCATTGGCGGTCTCAAGAGCTTTGAAGAACAGCACGACGTCTATCACGACAACGGACCGTCGCGCATCTCGCCGTTCTTCATCCCGATGTTCATCGCGGATATCGCGGCCGGCATCGTGTCCATGCGCTTCAACGCCAAGGGCCCCAACTACGCGACCGTCTCGGCGTGCGCCACCGGTGCCCACGCCATCGGCTCGGCGTTCCGCGCCATTCAGTACGGCGATGCCGACGTGATGATCACCGGCGGCTCCGAGGCGACCGTCACGCCGATGGCGATCGGCGGCTTCGCCAACATGAAGGCGCTCTCGGAACGCAACGACTCACCGGCGACCGCCTCGCGGCCCTTCGACGCCACCCGCGACGGGTTCGTCATGGGCGAGGGCGCCGGGATCGTGATCCTCGAGGAGATGGAACATGCCATCGAGCGCGGCGCCCGCATTCACGCCGAGCTGGTGGGATTCGGGATGACCGGCGACGCCTACCACCTGACGGCCCCGGCCCCGGGCGGCGAAGGCGCGCGGCGGGCGATGCGCATGGCGATGAACGACGGCGAGCTCGAGATCGAGGACATTGACTATATCAATGCCCATGGCACGTCGACGCCGACGGGTGACATCAGCGAGACGACCGCCATCAAGGGCGTGTTCGGCGACCGCGCGGGTGAAATCAACGTCAGCTCGACCAAGTCGGCGACGGGCCACATGCTCGGCGCGGCGGGCGGCGCGGAGTTCATTTTCACGGCGCTCGCACTCCGTGAGTGCATCGTGCCGCCGACGCTGAATTACGGGACGCCGGACCCGGCGTGCGATCTCAACTACACGCCGAATACGCCCGTGCGGCGGGCCATGCAGGCGGCGTTGAGCAACAGCTTTGGGTTCGGCGGCCACAATGTGACCCTCGCTGTCCGACGGTACGACGGCTGACGCATGTCAGTCGCCGTCGACCGAAGCCGTCTCTTCGACCCGTCCTTGCTCGCGATTGCCGACAAGGTCGAGTCCGGCGAACGGTTGACGGATGCCGACGGCATCGCGCTGTTCCAATCGCCCGATCTCCTTGGGCTAGGTGAGCTGGCCGACGCGGCGAACCGCGCCAAGCACGGCGACCGCGTCTTTTTCTCGGCCAACCAGCACATCAATCCCACCAACATCTGCATCCTGCGGAAGACCTGCGTCTTCTGCTCGTTCGCCCGACTCCCCAAGGAGGACGGCGCGTATCACTACACGCTCGACCAGGTGTTGGACGAAGCGGCCGTCGCCGACGGTGGGCTGACGCGCGAGTTTCACATCGTCGGTGGTCTCGATATGCACGCGGGCCTCGAGTACTACGCCACGATGTTTCGGGCCCTCAAGGCGCGGCACCCCGACGTGCACATCAAAGCGCTGACGGCCGTCGAGATCGCCCACATCGCACGGATCGAGAAGATGTCGGTCGAGGCGGTGCTCGTCGCGCTCCGTGACGCGGGTCTCGACACGATGCCGGGCGGCGGGGCCGAGGTGTTCAGCCGCGCCGTGCGGGACACGATCGCCGATCGGAAGCTCGGCGCCGAGGAGTGGATCGATGTCCACCGGACGGCGCACAGGCTGGGGATCCGGACCAATTGCACGATGCTGTACGGCCACGTCGAAACGGTCGAGGATCGCATCGACCACTTGCGGGCGCTCCGGGAACTCCAGGACGAGACGGGAGGTTTCCTGGCGTATATCCCGCTGGCGTATCACCCGGACAACAACGAGCTCGGTGAGACGCTGGGCCGGCAGGGCACGGCGACGACGGGCTTCGACGACTTGCGTAATGTTGCGGTCGGACGCCTGTATCTCGACAACATCGACAACATCAAGACACATTGGGTGATGGTCACGCCGTTTCTGTCGCAGACCTCGCTCTCGTTTGGTGTCAACGATATGGAGGGGACGGTCGTGCGTGAGAAGATCTACCACGAGGCCGGTGCCCACACGTCGCAGCACATGGCGCTGGACGAGATCCTGCGGCTGATCCGCGGGGCGGGGAAGACCCCGGTCGAGCGCGACGCGCTCTATCACCTGGTGCGGGCGGCCTGATGGTCGTCGGACGCATCCCGTACGTGAACTGTTATCCCGTCTACGGTGCCATCGATCGCGGCATCGTCCCACTCGACGCCGAGTTGGTCACCGGGGTCCCGACGGCGCTCAATCGCCGGATGGCCGACGGGACGCTCGACATCAGCGTTGTCTCGGCGGTCGAGTACGCGCGCGACTGCGAGCGGTATCTCCTGTTGCCCGATCTCGCCATCAGCTGTGACGGTCCGGTGCGTAGTGTCATGCTGTTCAGCAAACGTCCGGCGCCCGATCTCGACGCGTGCCGTGTGCTGGTCAGCCGTAGTTCAATGACCAGTGTGG
>DATMNB010000240.1:0-14490 GCA_035569435.1 Gemmatimonadaceae bacterium | reverse complement strand
TGCCGGCCGGACGCTGGAGTAGACGATGCGAATCGTGGCTGCCGCGCCAGACGGCACCGGCGATGCGAGCGTCACGTGGAGCTTGTCCGCCGAGCTGCCGTGGGCGAGCCCACGTCCAGTGTCATCGCTGACGGACACGATGGTGAGGCCGACGGCATCGAGATCCACCGACGCCAACGGCGCATCCGTCGCCCGCACGGTTATATCTGTCGATCCACCGACCGAGTGCGCGTCACGGTCAAACCGCACGCGCACCACCTGATGCTGGATCTCGAACCCGGGCTTCTGCCACGGATGCGGTGGCCCCGGCGGCAGCGACCCCCATGACTGTTCCTGACGATCCGGCGGCACACCAACAATTTTAACATTCCCTTGCCCCGAGACGCACACCGCGATCGGGAGCACACTGATCCCCGGCAGCAGTCGCCACCCGAGTCGCGCAAAGCGATGACGGACCGACAGGCGTGGCGGCACGCGCACAACATGCACACGCGCGGCGCCGAGCACCAGCTTCACCCGCCTTCCCTGGTGCAGTCACCTGTTTGCTAGCTACTCCGCGACCCGCGCCGTATCATGGCGCGTGACCACGCGTCAACGCACCCGTGTAGCGCTTCGACCCTGGTTGGCCCAACAGCGAAACGTCGCGTGGCTCATTGGAATCGCGGAAATCGCCGGCGGCGTGCTCGCCGCAATGGCCATGATCATCGCGCTGAAGCAACGCTATTTCGTGATGTCGACCTGGGTGATCGCCATTGGACTTGCGATCGCGGCCACCAGCGTCGTCGCCGGAGCGTTGCTCCTCACGGGCTCGGCGTCGGGCCGACGGTTATCCATTGGGCTCCAAGCTGCGCAGGCGCTTCAGCTCACACTGCCAACCTGGACGTACAGAACCGTCCTCGGCCCATTCATCACGGTCGAACTGTCAAGCGACGGACTGATGGCCCACGTAGGGGCCAGCGGGTCAGCAGGTGTGTTCGTGCTGCCGGTCGCCCTGCAACCTGGCGCGGTCACCTTCACCATCAATCTCGTCGCGATTGCAGCGCTTGCGTTTCTTGTTCAATACGGTGCGCGCGCAGATCACGCGCAGGCCGCGCACCGGCCGTAGAGGATCAGCTCATGGGCTTCCACCGTGAAGCCCTGCGGCGCCAGCCGATCGACGTCCTGCGGGCACCCGTGCATGTCAAAGGCCTGCGCGCAGCCACGGCAGATGAAGTGGTGGTGGTGCGGACGCGCCGCGATCTCGTAGCGAATCGTGCCGCCGGGCAGCTCCACCGCGGCGAGCCACCCCTCCTCGGTCAGCATCTTGAGCGTCCGGTACACTGTCGCGATGCCCAACGACGGTATGACGTCCTGGGCCCACTTGAGCACATCGTCGGGCGTGAGCGGATTTGCCGCGCTCAGAAACACTCGTCGAATAGCCCGCCGCTGTTGCGTATCACGTAGCACGCGGTCTCCTGAGGCTTACTGAGAATAAGATATCACAGGAGGCCCCGCCGACGCGACTCGAAAGCGCTCGAACGCGTGGGCCGCAAGCGACCCCGGACGCGACAGCCACTGCCCGCCCGCCGCCACCTCCGTCGCCCAATCGACCAACGCCAGGAACAGCAGCCAAGGCACACGAGCACGTGCGCCACGGTGCGCCGTTCCGTCACGATGCCGTGGTGTGCGCGTCAAACGCCACGACCTCCCCCGACTCGGAGCCAACGACCACCGTCCGGTCATCAGGCGACCACGCCACGCGCGAGAGCCCCCCGCCCAACTCCGCCTCGCCGATCGGCGTGCGATGTCGACCCGGCCACCAGAGCACGACCTGCCCATCGTCAGCGATGGACGCGAGCCGCGCCCCCCGGTGCTGAAACGCGAGATCCGTCACCCGACCGTCGTGCGCCTCCAATTGCAGTGGCTTCGTCCCTTCCGGCGTCTTCCGGCAATCCCAGACGGTAATAGCGTTCCCACCGCCAGTCGCGAGATACCGGCTCTCCGCATCCCACGCCAGCTCCCGCACCTTGGTCGGATACCCCCACATCTGCAGGGGCTCCCCCGTCTTCATGACCCAGAAGTGCATCGTGCAATCCTGATCGCCCGTGGCGATGAACCGTCCGTCCGGACTCCACGCGATCGCGAGGACCGACCCCTTCCATCGATGCACGCTGACCGGCCGCTCGTTCGCGGGCCTCCACCGCATGATCCCACCGTACGCCGCCGACGTGAGTTCGTCCACGCCCGGCCGCCAGGCGATCGCGGCGATCGTGCTCTCATGATCGGCGTACGTCTGCGCGAGCGTTCCGTCCGGACGCCAGACCCGCAACTGCTTCCCGGCCGCCGTGGCCAGCCAATCACCCGAGGGACTCCACGCAACGTGCTCGACCCACGGCGCGCCGCCCTCGAGCACGACCGGCCCCTCGCCAGTCACGACATTCCAGATCCGCGCCGTCCCATCCTGCCCAGCGCTTGCTAACAGCACGCCATCCGGGCGCCACGCGAGCCCACTGCACCCAAACGCATGGGCCGTCCACGCACGCACCACGCGCCCGTTCGCAGCCGCCAGCACATGCACGCGCCCGCTGACCTCCGCCACGGCGACCCACGCGCCATCGGGAGACCACGCCACCGCCTGGACGTAGTCACCGAGTCCCACGCGCCATTGGCGGAGCAGCACCTGCCGCCGCGCCGGCGCGGTCACCGCGCGAGGCATGCCTCGAACCCCCGCGTCAGTGCCTGCCGGTCGAGGTGCCGCCCGATGAAGATGAGCGCGTTGTGCCGCGCTTCATCGCCCCACGGCCGGTCCGGACGTCCGTCGAACAGCATGTGCACGCCCTGAAAAACAAACCGCCGATCCTCGTTCTTGAAGTTCAACACCCCTTTCATCCGGAAGATGTCCACACCCTGCTCCCGCAACAGCCGCTGCAACCACGTGTTGAATCGGTCCAGGTGGAGCGCCCCCGCCTGCACGATCCCCACCGAGCTCACCGACGCATCGTGCTCGTGATCGGGCTTGTAGACGTGCGAAATCACGGGTTGCAGTGGCCCGCCGGCGCCGATCAGACGCGCCCCGAATTCCTCCGGCCGATGCTCCGTGAACAACGCATAGCACCCCGCGTCCTCGATGACGATCGGAAACGACGACGGGCCATCGAGCTCGAGCCGCTGTAGTCGCGGCTCGGCCACGATCGTCCCACCCCGCGCAACCGCCTGCGCGTCATCGGAGAACAGCAGCACCGCCCGCATCTGCATGTCCTCCAGCGCGCCCGCCGATGCCGCCGGCGCCCCGAGCAGGACAACGTCCATGGAAGGATCCGGCCCGGCATCGAGCGCCAACTCGTGCCGGCCGGCATCGAGCCGATACACCCCGGCCCACTCAAACGGATACTCGGGCTCCAGAAACGTCGGATCGACCGCCATGGCCCGATCGAGGTTGAATCCACCAACGTCGAGAATCGCATCGATCGGCGCCGCCGCATGCTCCGCCCGGAGAATGCGCGCCGCACCATTCATGCTCCGGATCCGGGCCTCCAGCCCGATCAGATCCGCGCTCGGCACCAGATCGCACTTATTGATGACAATCACATCGGCAAACGCGATCTGCTCCCGCGCTTCATCGCCGTCGTCGAGATGCTGCCAGAAATGCTTGGCATCGACAAGGGTGACGATCCCGTCCAGCCGGAGCCGCCCCTGCAGCTCGTCGTCCACAAAGAACGTCTGCGCGACCGGCCCCGGATCAGCCAACCCCGTCGTCTCGATGAGGATGTAGTCGAACCGGTCCTTCCGCTTCATCAAGGTCCCGAGAATGCGGATGAGATCACCACGCACGGTGCAACAGATGCACCCGTTGTTCATCTCGAATATTTCCTCCTCCGCCCCGATCACGAGCTCCTGATCGACGCCGATCTCGCCAAACTCGTTTTCGATCACGGCGATACGCTTGCCGTGCTGCTCGGTGAGGATGCGATTGAGAAGCGTAGTCTTGCCGGCACCGAGAAACCCGGTGAGCACGGTGACCGGCACGCGCGTGTCGGAGGCAGCGGGAGGAAGCGTCATTGGTTGCTCGTGTCGCAGTGAGGGAGTGAAGGTGGGCTGGCCCCCACGTGCCCATGCACGCAGAGCGATGACCGTGACCAGAAGCCCCAGCCCCAACGGCAGCGCGACGCCACGCATGTCCAGGCCCAGCAGCTCCGAGCCGCCGATGGCGAAGGACGCGATGACGACGATGATGCCAAGCAGTCGGCCCGCCAAGGCCGCACGCGGGTGCCCCGTGCGTGCGCTCCGTTGCGTGCGCCCCGCGAGATAGCCGTCGACGCCATCGACCAGCAGCATGCCGGCGGTGAACGTCGCACCCAGGGAGAACGCGTTGCCACGGTCGGCAATGACGAGCACCGAGAGCTGGCTCGCGGTCTCGAAGCCCGCCGCGAACACCACGCCGACGAGCAACGGACTCGCGCTCCAGATCGCACGCGATGGCCGGACGGGCCCGGGACGGATGAGGCGCCAGAAGCTGACCGCACCAATGCCGATGAGCAGCCACGGCGCGACGGGTTCCAACACGCCCAAGTGGAGGTGCCCCACGCCGATCGCCAACACGGTCACGACGAGCCCGTGGCCCAGACCAAACCAGACACCGTTCCACGGACTCTGGTTGGCGCGAGCCAGCCCGTCGATCGCCGCCAGGTGATCGGGATCAACGCCGTGCCGGAGCCCTAGTGCGGCGGCAAGAACGAGAACGGAGGCCTGCATGACGCGTGATGATAATCCATTATCATTACGTGTCAACCCACAACTCAAACTCGACGGTGCGTTATTGAGTACTTCGTATCAGTTACGTCACTAGAGCCGCACCACCGCCGAGGTCCACCCCGCCTGGTCCTCATCGCTCTTGTGCATCGTGTCGACATCGACCACGATCATCTCGGCGTCCCGACGCACGCCAAGCCGGTCCATATTCCGCGTCGCCCGCCCGTCGATGAACGTGCCGTCGGGCTGATACTTGGAGTGATGCTTGGGACACTGAAACCGGCTGTCCGCCCCGTCCCAGCGGAGCGCCGTGTGCTGGTGCGGACACGACAGATTGAACGCGTACACCGCGTTCTGCCACCGCACGAGTATCACCTCGTTATCACGATCGATTTGCGCGCCGTCCGCCGCCGGCACCGGATACCGCGGCCCGTCCGCGCCACGCGACCACGCCGCGCCAGGCGCTACGCCTATGGCAACCAGGACCCCGATCGCCGCCCCGGCTGCATCGCGCAGAAACCCACGCCGATCACGCAGCACGCACTGCGCGCAGTCGGATGCCCCCATTCGTATCTCCCCCGTCAACTAACCGTCGTCAGCACCGTGCCGGCCAGGACAACTGCCGCCCACAGAATCATGCTCGCCATGGCCGCTCCTCGCAGCCGCCGCCAGCGCGGATCGCCCACGTCGATCTCCCCGCCCACCCGCAGCGCGCGCTCGGTGCGCATCAGTCGGTACCCATTCCCAATGAGCAACGCCACCAGCGTCGCCTTGGTCCAGAACACCGCCGACGTGGCAAACGTCTGCACATCCGCCGTGAACAGCAACACGCCACTCACCGCCAGCGCCCCCAAACCAATGAGCACCGGCCGGTGCACCGCCGCCAGATCGTCCAGAAGCTGCCGTCGGCGCTCCGGCGCCCCACGTGCCGCCCGGAGCGCGGCGCGATCCGCGGCGACCGCGAATCCGCCGCCAAACAGCAACGCCGCGAGGTGAACATACGTCACCGCGGCCGAGATAGTCTTGGAGTTGCTGAACATCGACTGCCATGGCGCCAGCAGATGGGCGAGCGCGTGGAGGCTACCCTGCACTCAATTGCTCCAAGCCCACATCATGATCGTGCCCGCCGCCCCAACGCCCATCGACGCCACCGCGAGGTTCTGATGAAGCTGCGCGTTCGATATACTCTGCTTGGCACTCCCGCCCGCCGCCGCCGTCGCGAAAAACCCCGCGTCCGCCACGAGCATGAGAATGGTATGCAGCGTCCGCCGCGTGCGGCCGGCAGGATCCTTGCGCGCCTCCCACAGGTTCCACCCACCCGTCACGGTGTTGAACGCAAACAAGGCCCCGAGACCGGTCGCCACCATCACGTGCGCCGTCACCAACCCGGACGGCCGCGTCCCGTGTCGCTGGTCGCTCAGCAACTGCTCCCCAAGAACGTACTCGCCAGCGAATAGCGGCAGCTCGGCATAGCTCGCGATCCGGTGCATGGTGAGGCGCCGATAGTACCAATCGCTGTACTCAATGGCCCGCGGTCGCGCCGATCGCGGCCTGATCGTATCGGCTGCCGGCCGCACGAACCCCGACGACACGGGCCGCGGCCCGACGACTGGAGCGGCCTCCGGCGCGGGAATCGTGTCCCCGGCGGTTGCGGCCGACACCCCAGATGTGACAGCATCAAGAGAGATTTGTGTCGGCCGGAAACTACCGGCCATGAACGAGGCGAGGAGCGCGGCGTGGATCATTCCAGGGTGGCAGGTCGCCACGACACGACGCGAATCCGTGTGATCCGCACCGGGCGACGAACGGGGATGGAACGCGTGAGACGGTCCCGTTTGTGACAGCCGCCCTCCTGCGCACACTTATCGCGTTGGTGGCATCTGGTGTCGCCCTCACCTTGGTCGCGCGCCCCGCGGCGGCCCAGGGGGCCACCATCACGGGCGTCGTGCGGAGGGGCGACGTCGGAACGCCAATCCCGGACACGCGCCTGGAAGTGCCCGAGCTCCACGCGGCCGTGTCCTCGGACAGCACCGGCGCCTACCAGCTCACCGGCCTGTCGGCGGGCACCGTGACCCTGCACGCCAGCCACGCCGGCTACGACACGGTGTCGGTCCTGGTCACCGTGACGGCCGAGAGCCAGCTCCGGGTCGACATCGCCCTTTCCCCACAGGCCGTCGTACTCGACTCGGTCCGCGTGCACGCCGCGCCTCCGGCGACCCGCCAGACGCCGTTCCACGACGGAGTAAACGACGGCGAGACCTGGACCTGGCTCGGCGACCCGAGCCTATCGCTGGCGTCGACCGGAGAGCCCGACCTGATGCGCATGCTGAGCGCCGATCCACACCTCCCCCTGCGACCGGACTGGCCAGGATCGCTGACCGACCACGGAGGCACGTCGGACCAACTCCTGGTCCGACTCGATGGCCTACCGGTCTGGAGCCCGGTGCACGGAAGCGGAAACCTCAGCGTGATCACCCCCGATGCCGTCGGCCGCGTCACCGTCCGCGATGGTGCCATTCCCGCGGACGTCGGTGATCGACTGGGCGGCGTCCTCGACGTCGAAACGCGCGCGCCACCCACCGTTGGCTCGACCGGAGCCGGATACCTCGGCCCGGCTGCCATGCGGGCGACCTGGGCCCGTCCCTTGGGTCTCGGCGATGCCAACGGCGGCATCCACGTCGCCGTCCGCCACAGTAACGACGAGGATGCGCTGGCGCACGATGCGGGAGCCATTCCCGACCACTGGACCGATGGCGTGGTGACGACCGAGATGTCGACGGGCGCGACGACCGTGCGACTGGTGCTCCTCGCGAGCAGCGACCGCGCCCTGCCCTACGGCGAGAGCTTCTCGTCCACCACGCCCTCGACAACCACCATCCCGTGGAGCACGGGAACCCTCGGGGCCATATGGACCCAACGCCTCGGCGCCACGACCAGCCTGGAATCCCGCGTGTCGGTCGCCCGCTTCGGCGCAACCGTACCAGCGGCGATCGACACCATGCACCAGAGCCTCGACAACGCCGTCCTCCAGACGGAATTGGCGACCCAGCTCTCGTGGCACACCGTCACAGCGGGCGTGTCACTGGATATACTCGACGTCAACTACCGCGTGACCAACGCCGCGATATCCACGACGGGTCTCCAGCCAGTCTCATTCCGCGGCACCCCAACAATCGCCGCGGCATTCGTCGAACGCCGGTGGGGACCGGCCGACAGCGCGTGGCACATCACGACTGGGCTGCGCGGCATGGCTTTGTTCGGCACCACGGCTCGACTCGAGCCACGCGTGGATGCCGCGCTGCGTATCGTGTCGGGCCTCATCGCGACGCTTGGCTACGCGCGCACCCACCAGGCCGTGCAATCCCTACGAAACCCCGAATCGCCCCTCGGCGCGGAGATCGGCGTCGACTTGCCGGTGGCCGCCGGCACGGGCGGTGTGCCGCTCGCCCAGAGCGACGTGGGCACGGCCGGGATCATCGCCAACGTCGGCGCGGCGGGCCGTCTATCAGTCGACGGCTACCTCCGCTCCCTCTCCGGGCTGGCGATCGCCGACCCCCTGCAACCCACGCTGTTCTCCACGACGGGCTTCGTGCGTGCGTCCGCCCGCGTCGAGGGACTCGCCGCGCAGCTCAACGGGGCGCGTGGCCGTGTCGCCTGGCAGGTCGGCTACGGCGCCGGTCGCACCATCCAGTCTGCGGCCGGCATCCGATACGAGGCGCCCTCCGACCTCGGTCAGACCGCATCGGTCGCCCTCGGCGTGGCGCTGGATCAGCTGACGCAGATCCGTCTGGCCGGGTGGGCCGGATTCGGACAGCACCTCCCAGGGCTCGATGGAACGTCCCTCGGACGCGACGACGGGGATCCCGCCAGTCCGGGGACCGTGGACCACGACCTCACAACATCGTGGGCGACCGCCACGCGGCTGCCACCCTATCTCCGGTTCGATCTGCAGCTCGCGCACCAATGGCGGATCGGTCCCGCGCGCGGCCGCCTCTCCACGTACGTCACGCTGGCCAACATGTTCAATCACTCGAACATCGCGGCGCAGGTCCCGACGGGCCCGGGCGGCTCGCTCCGCAACGTCACGCTCCTCCCCCGCACCGTGCTCTTCGGACTCGGCTGGGCGTATTGAGGCGGGATGTGACCCCCGACCAGTTTGTCACAGCGAGCCCGCTCGACCGTTCCTTCGTATGATGCCCAGAGCGGTGGAGGAGACGCGAGCACGCGATGCCGACCCATTTTCAGAGGCGGTCGCGGCGCTTTATCACGCGCACTTCGCCTCCCTGTTCCGTTACCTGGACCGTTTGACAGGCGATCCGGACATGGCCAAGGACTTCGCGCAGGACACGTTCGTGCGGCTGCACCGGCGCGGGGCGCTGCCCGACGATCCCCGCGCATGGTTGGCGACGGTCGCCACGAACCTCGTCCGCGATCACCAACGGCAGGCCCGCCGCCGCGCGGAGCTTGTCGTCCAGTTCGCGTCCGACGCCGCCCAACCAAGCGAGACGCCAGCCGCGGACGCGATGATGTTGGTCCGCGAGGCGCGCTCGCAGGTCCGCTCGGCCCTCGACGCCCTGCCGGAACGCGATCGCATGCTGCTCCTCCTGCGCCACGAGGGCTACAGCTATCGCGAGCTGGCACACGCGGTGGGAGTCGCCGAAGGGAGCGTCGGGACGCTGCTCATCCGGGCAACGCGCGTCTTCCGGAACGCGGTGGGCGCGGAATCACTCGCCGTGCGAGAGGGGTACCATGCATCTCACTGACGCGGATCTCGGCGCGATCCTTGGGTTCGCTGACGAGGAACCCACGAGCGACGTCGCCCTTGGGCATGCGGAAACCTGCGCCAATTGCCGCGGCGCGATCCGGCTCGCTCAAGCCGCAGATCGCGACGTCGGCGATCTGCTCCACCTCCTGGACCACGCCACCCCATCGCGCGATTTCGCCTGGGTCCGGAGCCAGGCACGCACCGCCGACCCCAGACTCACCGTGGTGGCGGACAGTCCCCCCACGCCCCGCGTTCCCGCCGGGTCGGACACCGGGCCGGACACCAGGCCGCGACTCCACTCCGCGATCCGCTGGAGCGCCGTCGTCCTCAGCCTGAGCGCGGCCGCGGCGGCGGCACTGCCGTCGGTGCGCCATTTCATCGCGCGTACGGCGGGCCTGTCGCAATCCACGCGAGCGCCCGCACCCGCGGTGCGTCCGCCAACACAGTCTCAATCCGCCGCCCCCACGGCGCCCGTCGCCCCGCGCGGCGTCGCGATCGTCGCCGACCGGCGCGTCGACATCGTCTTTCAGAACGCACGGCCGGGCACCGTGCTCCGCGTCCACGCCGCCGTTGGCGACCGGGTCGCCGTGACGGCAAGCATCGATGGCTCGACTTATACGGTCGGTCGCGGGACAATCGTCATCGATGCCACCGCGCCCGGCACGGCGTACGACATCGACCTCCCGTCGCCCGAGCGACTCCCCGAGGTGTCCATGCGCGTCGCCGACCGGGTCGTGTTTGCACGCCACGGCGCGACCGTGCACACACGCGGAGTCCTACAGACCGACGGCTCGTACACGATTCGCTAGAACCATGTCCTGGCCCGATACGCCCGATAGGCGTCACCGAACGCCGCGTCCAACACCCGCGCCTCCTTCCGCGCGCGCTGGACCTGCTGCACCAACAGGATCGGCAGCAACAGAAACAACCATGGCTGCCCGTAAAACACGCACAGCCCGACGTTGAGCACCGTGCCAAAGACGTAGATCGGATTCCGGATCTTGGAATACAGTCCACGCGTCACGAGCGCTCGGGCCTCGGCTGGCCCCGTGAACGACGCGCCCAGCTGACGCCGAGCGATGGCCCAGAGTATGAATGACGGCACGATGAGCGCCAGGCCGATGGCATGGTGCAGTGCCCATGTCCCATCGACCCAGATGACCCACACCGGCAGGCTGACGCCGAGAGCCACCAACACCACGGCTTGCGCCCAGTATGTCCGCAGGAGTGTTACCATGCCCCAGGAACGATCGACACGACCACGTTGGGACAGTGCATGCGAAAGTTCAATAGCCTGACGGAGAAGGAAGTGCTGGCGCTCGCGATCTCACTCGAGGAGGAGGACGAGCGAATCTACGCCGATTACGCCGCCGGCCTGAAGGCCCGGTGTCCGGCCTCCGCGGCGGTGTGCAGCGACATGCAGGGCGAGGAATCGATGCACCGCCTCCGCCTTCTCGACCTGTATCGACAACGCTTCGGGTACCACGTGCCTTTGATCCGGCGCCAGGACGTCCGCGGCTTCGTCCACCGGCGTCCGACCTGGCTCCTCTCGCCGCTGGACCCGGAGACCGTCCGGACGCACGCCAGCGTCATGGAAATCGAGAGCCGGCGGTTCTACGAGCGCGCCGCCGCGCGGACGCACGATCCCAGCATTCGCCAGCTCCTGGACGATCTCGCCCAGGAGGAGCGCGGGCATGAGGCACGAGCCGACACGCTGACCGCACGGCGCCTCTTCGCGCTCCAGGTACTGCGGCCCGGGCTCGCCGGCGTGATGAGTAGCTCGGTCTCCACGCTCGCCGCCGTGTTCGCAGCAGCGTTCGTGACGCACCGGACGTGGGACGCGTTCGTGGTCGGACTTGCCGCGTCAATTGGCGCTGGCATTAGCACGGGACTCGCCAAGCGCGGGCTCGTCTCCGGTCTCATAACGGCGCTCGGCGGCATCGCCATCGTCATCGTCGCGCTCTGGACGATCACGTGGATTCACCCCAGCGTGCTCATCGTGAACTCATGACGGTGGAGTCGCGCCGGAAGACCAGCGTGTACTCGAGCGGCCGCGGCAAACGATGACTGGCCAGCGTGACGTGCAGTGCGACGCGCCCGGATCCCTCGTCGAACAGATACGCGTTGGTCCGCTCACCATCCCCCGCGCTGATCACCTGCGACAGCGTATCACCCTGCTGCACGGCGTGTATCTGATACACGTCGTCCTTGGTGATGGCGCTCTGCCACGACACCTCTGCCCCGTTTAACGGCGTGACCATGGCATTGAGGCTGTCAAAGACGACGGACAACGAGTCGGCCGTAATCGTCACCTGCATGTGGTGCGGGATTGGATTGAGCCGGTTGAGCCGCTTCCGCGCGATCGGCCGCGTAAAAAAGCCCATGTGCTCAACGGTGTGATTGACCGCCCCTTTCACATCATCGCTGGAATCGGGGACGAGCGTGTAGTCGTACGTGCCGGCCGCTGGCAGGGCAGCGGCGTTCGCGAGAGCGAACAAAAGCTTGAGCAACATTGTCATGCCAGAGATACACCGATCCCCCGCGGAAGATCGCCGGACGTTTACACGGTTTTTACCTATTAGTACTGGCACGCATTAGACACCTCTTACATATGTGTCGCCCAGCTCACAATGCGATTGAGCACAAACGCCACCCAAGCGCGATGCGGTCCGACGAGCCCCGGTTGCATGGACGGCCGACATATACTTCTGAGCCGCACCATCACGAGCTCAGGGGACATGCCGAGCGCCCGCTGTCGCCGCGCGTAGCGCGTCACGTCGGTCCTGAGCGCACCCATGCCCGACCAGGGTGCCGCGACCGTGACCGCGATGCTCGCGCCAAGTAGCGCGGCCAGTCGCCTGGACTCGGATCCGCTCGCCATGAACTCCGTGGCCGTATCGTTGCGGATATGCGTCATGCGCCACAAGATTGCCCGCCACGCGCACGCTCGCCTCGGCGATCCGATCAATCTTCGACTAGGCCGATCGGCTAGGGTGACCCTACGGCCCCATCTCCATGTGATCGTGCGGCTCGGTCGTGCCCGCCAAGTCGTGACGATACACAACGCTGCCCGTGTCCACGCCGGGCCAGTGCACCGAGGCGTCCGGGATGAACAGGCCGGCAACCGAGCCCATGCCGGCCTCGTGCAGGGTGTGACCGGTTGGATTCTCGTACGTGGCGGTGATGCGATAGCGGTGCGTCGGCTCGATGTGGATCCCCAAGCTGTGCCAACTATAAAAGCGCGTGACCGGCAGCGACAAAATGTGTCCGGCGCTGTCCCGCACCACGGTGGCGTGCCACAGCACCGCGCCCGTGGTCACGTCTGTCAGCTCGAGTCCGGCGCCATAGTCGTGGAGGTGCCCACCGATGCCGACGATCGCGCCCGGGATGGCCGGTTGACTCTCCCAGAAGAACGAGGAGCGCCCGGGGGGAAGGTCATACGCATGCGCTCCGGCGGGATGCCGCTCGTCGGGGAACTGCGCGTCCATCACCCACGGATAGGCGCGAAACAGCGGGAACACCCCCGCGGAGCGCGCGCCGTAAGTCACGCGCACGCGCACGCCGTGGCGCTCGGCCGGCGTGGCATTACTAACCATCGCCGTGACCAGGACGCGCGTATCGCGCTCGAGCGGCATCCCAACCAGGAGCCCCGGAAGCCGGACCGCCGGTGTCTCCTTGCTGGCCGCGAGAAAACGCTGGGCGATAGGCAAGAACAGGTCGCGCCGGGCGGGGATCGTCAGGTTGAAGTGGTGCAGAAATGCCTTTGGCAGCGGCCGGCCGGCGCTATCGAGCACGTCGACCCGCACGCTGTAGAGCGAGAGATCGGTCGGGATCAGCGCGACGCTGGGCGGGACGTCCACCATGGCCGGCATCCGGTCCATCGCGCCGGGGAGATCGGTCGGTGGCGATTCGATCACCAGCAGCTCGCGCACCGGATCGAAGATCACGCCCGCACGCGGCAACTCGCCGCCGGGCTGCCGCGCCAGGCTGCACAACAAAAAAACGGCCGCGGCTAGAGCGTGCACCCACGTATTATAACTCCACCTTCGTCCTGAATCCGACCACGACCGCGTGCTGCACGCCGCCGCCCACATTCGCATAGTACTGAATCACGGGCTGCACAAAGACCATGGGCGCCACGTCGAGCAGCGCGTTGAACTCGGCGCCGCGTTCGACCTTCCAGACCCGCCCGCCTGGCGGCACGAATGACCCGCTCAGGCCGTTCTGCACATAGGCGAGCGACATGGTGTTATGCATGGCGAGCGGCAACGGCTCGTTGAAGCGCAACCCCGCCGTCAGCTCCGTATTGTTGCGATTGACACTCGGCGGACTCCAGTCGTACGCCACCGTCGCGTCCACGCCTCTCGCGCCGCGCGGGTCGACGCGCCAGATCGCTTGACTCGCCATCCAGTACAGCAGATAGTTGCCAGCAGTCGAGGCCGCCGCACCCCGTCCCGGCGCAAACCTTCCGGGATTGTAGACGGCGCCGAATTGATAGAGGCCGGAATATCCCGTCCTGTTCGCCACGTCATCAAAGGCCCGCACGGACGACGCCTTCACCCCAGGCGTGAACCCGATCTCCGAAACGCTGATCGGATCGCCCCGAAACTGCGGAACGAACCCGGTCCGGTTGTGCGTGTACGGCGACCTGTCCTGCGCCAGCACCATGGCCTTCACATACACATGATCGATCGGCACAACCCGGAGTTCCGCCGCGGGCGTCGACGCCGGATCAAAAGACTCGAACGTTGTAAAGAGATTACCCAACGCGTAACCCATCGGCTCCAAGATGAACGACGCCGCGTAGTGCTGGGCTCCATAGAAATCCTGCCCCGCAAACTGCCCCACACGCGCCGTCACACGTTCGTCGAGCCATCGCTGCTCGAACCACCACGAATCGAGGCGCCAGGTGCTATGGCTGGCCAACCCGCTGGGTGTGGTCAGCAGTCCTAGGTAACCTCCGAGATTACCGCCGCCCTGCCAGAGCCCCGTCGCAT
>DATMNB010000239.1:0-4050 GCA_035569435.1 Gemmatimonadaceae bacterium | reverse complement strand
CAGCTCGAGCCTCGTGGTGATCGCGGCGAGGAATCCGAAGAACACCATGGGCTCGTGAAAGGGGTGCTCGTACGTGTAGGGCCCCGTCAGCTTCGGCTCACGAGTGGGATGCGCCCCCAGCACGTGGTCGTAGACGAGCAGGTAGTCATAGCCGAGCCCCTCGGCCGTCTGCGCGTAGTCCTTGATGGCCTGGCTATCGTTCCCGAACTCCGTCTGGGGAAACACGACCCCATACTTCATGGCGCGTTCTCCTCGTGTGCCGGCGATGAAGAGCCCCGCTGCGCCCGCAGCTCCGTGCGGTGCTGCGCCGTCCGGGCATGATCGACAGTCCAGGTCCCGACATCGATCACCACCCCATAGTCGTCGCGCGCGGCGCCGAGACTCACCAGCTCGTTGCGGACATCGCGCAACACCCGCGCGGGATCGCGCTCCAGCGGGTCGCCCCACCCGCCCGGCCCCGGCTGCTCGTGACGGAAGACGTCGCCCCCCTTCATCGTCATCGTCAACTTCCCCGGGAGCTCCCGGGCGCTCGACCCGGGGTTCAGGACGTTGCGGGCCGGACGGCCCGGCTGGCCCCCGTAGAGCCCGTAGGGACGGACGTCGTGCCGGTCCGCCCGCACTTGCAGGACCGCTTCCTCGGCAAGCAGTTTGTAGTCGCGGCGGATCGACATGCCCCCGCGGTGCTTCCCCGGGCCGCCCACATCCCGGATGAACTCGGTGCAGAGGATCTGCAGCGGCTGCTCCGCCTCGGTGATCTCCACGGGCGGCAACGACATGTTCGCGAGCATGTTGGCGTTACCGTCCAGGCCGTCGGCCCACGCGCGCCCTCCCCACGCCGAGCAGATGAACTCCACGAAGATGAACGGTCGGCGATCGGGGTAGTAGCCGCCAATCGAGACGCCCGTGTTCCCGCCCTCGGAGGCGGCGATCGAGCGGTCGGGGAGCATCTGGGCGAGGGCGCCGAAGCATGTATCGAGCATGCGGAAGCCGGTGAGGCCGCGAGCCGCGGACGCGGCCGGCAGGACGCCGTTGGCGATGGTCCCGGGCGGCGCGATCACCTCAATGGCGCGGTAGAAACCGGCGTTGCAGAGGACGTCGTGCGCGAGGACGGACTTGACGCACGTGAACGTCGCCGCCTTCGTGAACGATGCCGTGTTGTTGATGGCGCCCTTGACCTGCGGTGATGTGCCCGTCCAGTCAGCCACGAGCGTGTCGCGCGCCTTACGCAACGTCACGAATAGCCGGATCGGCTTCCCGTAGTCGATGCCATCATCGTCGATCCAGTCCTCGAAGGACCACTCGCCGTCGGGGAGCTGGGAGAGCGCCGCCCGCGTCAGGCGCTCCGTGTAGTCGAGGATCTCTTCCATGTAGGTCTGGACTTCCTTGGCGCCGTGGCGAGCAACCAGACGGTGGAAGGCGGTCTCCGCGATGTGGCAGGCGGCGAGCTGGGCGCGGAGGTCGCCGAAGACGCGCGCCGGCATGCGGATGTTCTTCTCGAGCAGGCGGAACAGCGTCTCGTTCGGCTCGCCGGCGTCGTACATCTTCACGGGCGGAATGCGGAGCCCTTCCTGGTAGATCTCCGTCGAGTCCGAGGCGTTCGAGCCCGCGACGCGCCCGCCCATGTCCGTCTGGTGACAGATGGTCGCCGCAAAGGCCAGGCGCTCGCCCTCGTGGAAGATGGGCTTGAGGACGAACACGTCAGGGATATGCATGCCGCCCTCGAACGGGTCGTTGAGGCAGTACACGTCGCCCGGCCGCATGCGGTCGCCAAATCGGGCGATGGTCGCCGCGAGCGCGTCGGGAAACGACGAGAGATGCGCGGGCAGCGTCAACCCCTGCGCGATGGTCCTCCCGTCCCCATCGCAGACGGCGGTCGAGTAGTCCATGTTGTCCTTGAGCACGCCGGAGTAGGCGGTGCGCAGGATCGTCAGCGCCATCTCGTCGGCGATCGAGAGCAGCGTGTTCTTGAACAGCTCGAACCCGATCGGGTCGCGCGGCTTACTCATCGTCACTCACCCCCCGGGACCTCGCCCGTCAGCTCTCTCGTCCGAGTTCGATCGCGATGTTGCCGTAGTCGTCCAGCGTTGCGCGCGCGCCTGGTGGCACCACACACGTCGCGTCGTACTCCTCGATGACGCACGGGCCCACGCGGGGCGTGGCGAGATCGGGACGGTCGAGGATCGGCGTCTCACGCCAGCCGAGACTGGGTCCGAAGTACGCGCGGCGCGTGGGCCGGTCGCCCCCGCCGGCACGGTCGATACGGATCGTCTCGGGAACGCGCGGGCGATCAGAGATGCCCTGGGCGACCACTCGCAGGCTGACGATCTCGACGGGCTCCTCGGCTCCGGCGCGGTGCCCATACGTCCGCTCGTGCTCCTGCCCGAAGGTCTCGGCCAGCGCGGCCAGCGTCCCGGCGTCGTTCGGTCCGTCAGCCATCGGGACCGTCAGCTCGAAGGACTGCCCCTGGTAGCGGCAATCCGCGGATCGCCGCAGCCGCATGTGGTCGGCCGAGAAGCCCTCACGGGCGAGTTGCTCGCGGGCCCCCGCTTCCATTCGGCGCAGGATGTCGCCCAGCCCGGCCGGGTCGGCCTCGCGCACCAGCTTGCGCCAGGTACGCACGTAGTGGTGCTCGACGTCCGCGTAGAGGAGCCCGAACGACGAGAAGAGACCGGGCGCGGGCGGCACCACGATCCGGCGCATCTCGAGCTGCTCGGCCATGCCGGCTGCGAAGAGGGGGCCGTTGCCACCGAACGCGAAGAGCGCGTACTCGCGGGGATCGCGCCCGCGCTCGCTCGAGACGGCGCGGATGGCGCGCATCATGTTCGAGGCGGCGATCAGGTGGGCGCCATGGGCCGCCTCGACCAGTGGCATCCCGAGGGGGCGCGCCACTTTCTGCTCGAACACCTCGTGCGCCCGGGCGGCATTGAGCTTCACGGCGCCGCCGGCGAGCCTGGTCGGGTTGAGATAGCCGAGGATCACGTTGGCGTCGGTGATGGTCGGCTCGCTTCCGCCGAGGTCGTAGCAGAGCGGCCCGGGCGACGCCCCCGCGCTGCGCGGACCCACCTGGAGCGCGCCGCCGGGATCAATCCAGACCAGCGACCCGCCCCCGGCGCCGACCTCGGCGAGATCGATCGCGGGCACGCGGAGCAAGTAGCCCGCGCCGGTCAAGAGCCGTGACCCGTGCATGATGCCGCCGCCCACCTGGTACTCGGTGGCGCGGCTCACCTCGCCGTCCTCGACGATCGACGCCTTCGCCGTCGTCCCCCCCATGTCGAACGTGAGAAGCTTGCCGAGCCCGATGCGGCGAGCGAGTGCCTGCGCGCCTACGACCCCCGCTGCCGGGCCGGACTCGATGATGTGGATCGGGTGGGCCGCCGCGGCGGCGTCGGTCATGAGCCCGCCGTTCGACTGCATGATCAGGAGCGGCGTCTTCACGCCAGCCTCGTGGAGGCCCGCCCGCAGCGTGGCCAGATAGCGGCGGACGATTGGCATCACGTAGGCGTTGATCACTGTGGTCGAGGTGCGCTCGTACTCGCGGATCTCCGGGAGCACCTCGACGCTGTAGCACGCCACGAGTTCGGGCGCGCGGCGCCTGACAATCGCCTTGATCTGCTCCTCGTGGACGGGGTTGGCGTACGAGTTGATTAGGCAGACGGCGAGCGCCTCGACGCCTTCACGGCGGAGTTGTGTGAGGGCCTGCTCGACCTCGGCGGGGTCGAGTGCCGTCTGGATCTCGCCCTGCGCGTCGATGCGCTCCGTGACTTCCTGGCGCAGATAGCGCTCGACGAGCGGCACCGGCTTCTCCCAGGTGAGGTCGTAGAGCCGCGGCATGCGGAGGCGGCGGATCTCGAGGACGTCCCGAAACCCCTTGGTGGTCAGCAGCCCCGTGCGGGCGCCCTTGAGCTCAAGGACCGCGTTCGAGGCCACGGTGGTCCCATGGAGCACCTCGACGATGTCCGCCCCCGTGACTCCCGTGTCGCGGAACACCTCGCGGAGCCCGTCGATGATGGCCCGGGCGTAGTCATCGACGCTGGAGGACACCTTCTTGGT
>DATMNB010000238.1:0-10994 GCA_035569435.1 Gemmatimonadaceae bacterium | reverse complement strand
ACTGTCGGCGCCACCAGCCGCGCCAGCCATGAGCGCCGATCCGGACGGCTGTCGAGACACGCGACCACGGCGTCCGTGATATCGTCAGCCTCGACCCTCGGCGTCTCGAGCCCCCACACCACGCGTCCCAACCGGACGCCGACCGCACGCACCGTGGCACGGTCGATCGCCACGCCAATCCGGAGTCGCGGGGACCAGACGTCGCGCGCATGGACCACCCGCGCGCCAATCCGACGTACGCGCGCAAGGACGTCCTCGATCGTCGACGGCATCATGGCGTCGACGATCGCCGCACGACCGCGGCACGCGTGCCGGCGCGCACGAGGCGGACCACCACCGTCGCCGTCAGTGTCGGCGCCACGCCGTCGTGCCCTCGCGCCGTCAGCACCCAGGCATCGGGCTCCGACGTCGACAGTCGCTCGAGATCCGCATATCGCGCCGTGAGCGCCTGCGCCGACGCTGGCGCGAGCGCCGCCCCGAGCGCGCTGGCGTCGCCAATCGCGAGCCCGCGCATCCGCAGCTCGGTGACGCGCGAGATCGCCTCGGGCGTCATGCCAGGCAGGCAGGCCAGCACCACCGGAGACGCGCGATCCCACACGATGCGTCCCGGCTCCACCGTGAACACGGCATTGAGCACCGAATCGCTCAACACAGTGGCACCCCACCCACGGACGCGTCGCAGCTCGCGCACATCCGCCAACGGTCCGTTCCGCGGCACGGCGAGATGCGCGGCGCGGTACCACGCGCGCTCCGCGCCCAGCGGCCGGGCGATGTCGTCCGCATCGCGCCAGTCGAGGAGGGCATCGACCATCGAATCCGCGCGCGGCGCCGCAACCCCCACGCCCGCCAACAGCGCGCCAATCTGCTCGGCGTCCGCCACGTTGACATCGACCGCCGTGCCGGCCGCCCACAACGTCACGTCACAGGCGGCGGCGGTCACCGCCGGCGACGCCGCGACCACGTTGTCGAGCACGGCCCACCCGCCGGCCACCGGGCGTGGCACGTCGCCGCGATCGGCCAACGCGTCATCGACCACAGCCCGCGCACGCTCGACGCAATCCTCGGCCTGCCACCGCGCCCGCGTCAACGCCATGCGATTGCGTGCCGCCGACACGCCTCCGCGCGCCACGAGCAGACTCGCCACCGCGATGGTGCTCACGCCGACCAGCACCCACAGCACCGCGAGGAGCGCGAACCCCCGACGTGCCCCGGAACGGTGATTCCTCATCCGCGTTCCCCGATCCGCACGATCACCGTGTCGCCATCGGTGATCACACCAACCGCCAGCGGCGCCGTGATCCCATGGCCCCACACCCGGAACCACTGGCCGCCGCCGGCCGGTGCGTTCAGATAGCGCAGTGCGCCCGCGCCGAACCCACGCTGCAGCACGATCCGTTCGCCGGTCGAGAGCCGCGCGACAAGCGCGAGCGCACCAGCCTCGGTGTCGATCGCGACCTGCGCCTCGCAGCGCTCCAGCCACCCGGATGGCACGTCGCACCACGTCGTGAACCGCGCCGCGCGCTCGTCTCCGCCGAACTCGCGGGCCTGGTCGGTGCCGACCTCGAGCCGGGCAAACAGCGCGCGTAGGAGGCGCTCGCCATTCGCGCGCCGATCCGCAGCGCTCACCACGCCGTGCAGCTGCCCTTCGGCGTTGGCGAGCGATTCCAGGATGAGACGCGCGCCGAGCAGCACGACGCCGCTCACGAACAACGCGACCACCAACTCGATCAGGGTAAACCCCGACCGCGTGAACCCCGACCGCGCAGTCGGCCTCACGGAGCCCCGCCGCCTGCCGGCACGGGCCGATAGAGCGCGGTGTGCAACAACGTGCGCGTGCCGGTCGAGTCGCTGAGCATCACGAGATAGAGCGTCGGAATCGGACGGTCGAGCCGGAGCCGCCACACGCCCTCCGGCCGATCACCCAGGTGCCGGTCGAGATCCGCGCGCGGCCAGAGCGCCACCGCCTCCAAAAACGCGCTCGCCTGCCGCAGCTCGGCATCCGCGGCCTCGGCCCGGCGCACGCTGTCGCCCCCCTGTCGCACCGCGGCCGTGGCCGCGAGGCCGGCGACCGTGAGGATCGTCAACGCAACCAAGGCTTCGAGGAGCGCGATGCCCGCGCGTGGCGACCTACCTCGTCGCACGGGCCGCTCCAGTCAGTCGATCGATGCCGAGCCCGGCATCGGCGATCACGCTGCCGTCCGGCCGCGCGGTGACCGGCGTCGGGACCGAATCGATATCGACGATCACCGTCACCGGCCGGCCTGAATCGATCGCCACGCGCCGAGCCGCGGCGATGGCCGCCACGCGTGCGTCGACCGTGCGCGGCGGCTGCGCGCGGCGCAACGCCAGCCCCGTGACCCCGGCGATCACGCTCAGGATCACCAGCACGATCATGAGCTCGATGAGCGTCACCCCGGCGCGCATCACCATGGCCCGGGCCATCACGGCCCCGGCCGGACCGAGTACACGGCCTGCAAGAGCGCCGCCGCCACAAACGCTACGATGCCACCAAACACAAGAATCAGCCCCGGCTCCAAGAGCCGCACCGCATCCTTCACCAGCCGCTCGGCGCGCTCCGCTTCCATAGATGCGCCGCGCGCCAGCATCGCCGCGAGCTGCCCGCTCTCCTCACCCGCCCGCACGAGCCGCACGATCGTGGGCGTCGCGGCCTCGGTCTCGCTGAATGACCGCGAGAGCGCGGCGCCGGCGACTACCGCCTGCCGGGCCGTCATGACCCGCGCGGCGATCGCCGCATCGCCCGCCGCCTGCGCGCCGGCCACGAGCGCCGGCGCGATCGGCACACCGCTCTCGAGCAGCGCCGCCATCGCGCCGCCGACGCGCGCGGCCGCCGCGGCACGGCGGACCGTGCCGACGAGGGGCAGGGTGAGCAACCACTGATGCCACTGCCGCTGGCCCGCTTCGCCCGACACCCACGCGCGCCAGATCGCCACACCGATCCCCAGCGCGACCGCCGCCGGCAACGCGCCGGCCCTGGCGATCGCCGCGGCAGTGAGCACCGCGCGCGTCGTTGGAGGCAGCACCTGTCCAAGATCGGCCAGGATGCCAGCGAACCGCGGCAGAACGACACCGACGAGCAGGACGAGCGACGCCCCGCCCGCCGTGGTCAAAATCGCGGGATAGACGAGCGCCGCTCGCACCGCGGCGCGCGTCGCCGCCGCGCGCTCGGTCAACTCCGCCGCGCGCCTCACGGCCGGTGCGAGTCCGCTGCCGGCTTCGCCCGCCTGCACCATCCCGAGGACCACCGGCGGCAGGGCAATCGGTCCGCCCGCGAGCGCCACGCCAAGGGACTGCCCCTCACGCACCGACTGCCGGATGACCGGCACCGCCGCGCGCCACCCGTCGGGCGCGACATCGGCGAACGCCGCCAGCGCGCGGCCGACCGGCAGTCCGGCATCGAGCAAGGACGCCAGGAGTCGAAGACCAAGCGCGAGCTCACCCGCGGGCATCCGACGCCGCGGCGTGCCCTCGGCCGCGGCGGGCGAAACATCGAGCACCCACAGCCCGCGTCCCGCCAACACCGCGGACGCCGCGTCGCGGTTCGCGGCATCCACCGTGCCCAGCTCCACTGTCCCATCGCGACGCGCGGCGCGATAGGCGAACGCCACGCCCGTCATCGGCGCCTCACGGCTGGACAGGGCCACCCCACGATGTGATGTCCGCGTCCTCCCCGTCGCCGCCGGGCTTTCCATCGCGGCCGAGCGTATAGAGATCGTACGACTCATGGTTCACGGTCCCCGGCGCGACATAGACATACGGCCGCCCCCAGGGATCGAGGGGCACGACCTTGCTCAGATACGGCCCCCGCCAATTCCGCGGGAGGTCGCCCGTCGTCGGTAGCGTCCGCAGGGCAACGAGCCCCTGGTCGCTCGTCGGGAACACGTCGTTGTCCAAGCGATAGGCGTTGAGTGCCAGGGCGAACACCTCGAGCTGGCTCTTGGCGGCGCTCGTCTTGGCATCCCCGACGTTCCGAAACACGGCCGGCGCCACGACGGCCGCCAGAGTGGCGATAATCGCGATCACGACGATCAGTTCGATCAGTGTGAACCCGCGCCTGACTCCGCGCCCCGTGGTGTTATCCCTGTGCGACACGCCAGACCTCCTCGATCGTGGTCTCGCCCGCGACAACCTTGGTCCATCCATCGGCCATGAGCGACCGCATCCCCTCCGCGCGCGCCAGCGCGAGGAGCTCCGTGCGCGACGCGTTCGCGGCAATCGCATGCTTGGTCTCGTCACTCAACGTGAACAGCTCGAACACGCCCAGCCGTCCCCGGTAACCAGTCCCACGACACGCCGCGCATCCGCCGCCCCGTGTATAGCTGACCCCGGCGACCGACTCGTCACGGGACACGGCCGCGAGCTGCATCGCATCGGGCGCATCGGGCTCCCGGCACTGCTCGCAGATCCGCCGCACCAACCGCTGCGCCAACACGCCCTCGAGCGTCGCCGCAATTAGATAGGGCGCGACGCCGAGATCGACGAGACGCGGAATCGCGCCAACTGCATCGTTGGTATGCAGTGTCGAGAACACGACGTGTCCCGTCATCGCGGCCTGGACCGCCACTTCGGCCGTCTCGGGATCACGCATCTCTCCGAGCATGACCACGTCGGGGTCCTGTCGAAGAATCGAACGCAGGGCAGCCGCGAACGTCACGCCCGCCGGTCGATGCACCGGCACCTGCGTGACAGCGTCCAACTCATACTCGACGGGATCCTCGACCGTGATCACCTTCTCGGCGCGTGTATCCCGTCGCTGAAGCGCCGCGTAGAGCGTCGTTGTCTTGCCGCTCCCAGTCGGCCCGGTGACCAGCACCATGCCGTGCGGCCGCGACGATAGCCGACTCACACCGGCGTGAACGCCGCTCGGCATCCCGAGGGCCTCGAGCGCCACGGGGCGCCCGCCGCGATCGAGGAGGCGGAGCACCACGCTCTCCCCAAACAACGTCGGGACGGTCGACACACGGAGATCCATCGCCCGATCCTCGAACCGCACCCGAATGCGGCCGTCCTGCGGCCGGCGGCGCTCGGCGATGTCCAGCTCCGCCAACAGCTTGATCCGCGACACCACGGCGTGGGCCAACTCGCCCGGCGGCTCCGGCGCTGGCGTCAGCACGCCGTCCAACCGGAACCGGACCGTGAGCCCGGCGCGCGCCGACTCTAAGTGAATGTCACTCGCCCCCGCGTCGTAGGCGTCGCGGACGAGCAGGTTGACGAACCGCACGACCGGCGGCTGCGTCGCCAGGTCGCGCACGTCGGCCGTGCGCTCGTCATCGCCCTCGGCCCGGTCGGCGCGCGCCAACTCGATGTCCCGACCCGCGCGGGCCGTGAGCCGCTCGATCGCCCGCTCGACATCGGCCAACGGCACCGGTTCGATCCGAACCGGTCGCCCGTAGACGAACCGGAGGTCGTCGACGGCGTCGTCGAGCAACGCGTCAGGGGCGGCGGCGATGCGGACGGCGCCGTCGTCGGTGAAGCCGGTCGGGCACACGCGGTGGTGCAGGAGATACTCGCGCGTCAACCCTTCGGCGAGCGCAATGGAACGGTCGCTCTCAGACACGGGCCGCCTCGAATATGGTCGCTATTCGGGATAGGCCTTCGGGGCGCCTTAGTTCGGACGGGGTCAGGCCGCTATACCGTTTGAGCATGTTGCGCAGTGCCGACCCAGAGCTGAAGCGTAGATGTAGTGCCACGTGTTCGACTGAGCGAGACGCGTCATTCATCAGGTGTACGGCGACAAAGAGTCGACTCCAACTAATGGATGATGAAGGTGAGGGCAGCCCGAGCGCGCTCAATCGTCGGTGCAAGCTACGGGGATGAACACCTACTGCTCTCGCGACGTCGACTACAGTTAGCGGTCGCCGGACATTCATGATGCAGTAGTGAAACACGGGCTTCGCGGCGCTGGGCACGTATGCGGCTATGACGCGTGCCGTGTCAGCACACGCCGGAGCGATGTCGCCGTCCTCGATCGCCTCCCGTACTGCGTGTCCAACGTCATCCGTGTCGTCGAGCACCAGGCGCACCGGCCCCGCGCGCACGGCGGCCATGACGTTGGATGCCGATCTGCGGTCAGGAACCGAACTGGCCAGGAGGATCGGCACATTCGGCCATTCTCTCCGTGCGCGCTGCATCAACGCTAACACATCGTCGTTATCGGCTGACTCGAGTCGGAACAAGAACACCGACGGTATGATATCGAGTCGCGCCCGTGCGAGCGTGTCCGACCTATCCATGAATCGCACCGTGGCTACGCCCGCAAGCCGGCGCTTGGCCACGTCCCGCACGCCCCGTTCGTATCCAAAAGCGACCACCAGCGGTGTGCTGTCCGTAACCCGACGAAATGCGAACGTCATTGCGCGGCTGTCGGCTGGTGAGTGGGCGGCCAAGATAGGATGAACGCGAACGACACGCTAGTGCCAACCAGGCAGTTGCCCGTAGCACTCGTGATTGTCGAGCGATCTTGTCCGGTGGAGTAACGACCGATACAGACACTGCGCAGATCTACTGCGATCTCTATCATGCCGTACACTCGATCCGAGCACTGCGGTTTCGATGACGTCTTCACACGATGCGGCTGCATCGTGTACGACACAGTCGAAGCCCAGTCGCTCGTCATAGGGTGGTGTCCGAGTGCTGGCGGGACTCGTGCAAGCGACGCTGACGGGTCGACGCCTCCGTGGGTGCCGGGTCAGTGGTGTCTCGCCTTGGTGTTCACCGACGTGTGATCCATCGCGTGCCACTCGGGCACGGAAGAATGCGTCTGTCACGTTGTGATTCGTCACTCTTCACAGGCATTTGGGGCAATGCGCATGCGCAGGGCGAATGCCTGATCGTGGCCGGGATTGGTGGTGGAAGCGTCAGTGGCAATGCCGACGATCGCGCCGACCCGTCCGTGAGCCGGTCCCCTCCGTCTGTGATCGTCGCTGCAACGGCGGCGCCCGGATGCGTGCACCGCTGCACACTCACGAGTCCATCAGGGACTACAGTGTGATGACGACGAGGGTGGCCAACGTAAATGGTCGACGCTGTGACGGACGGTACCCCGATGGGATCACTGTCGAATTTCTGGGTGGCGGTGCACGCGCTGGGACTACGACACGAATGGCACGACTCACATCTACAGCGGAATGGCTTATGTCTCGACTCGTCACGGCGTCTCGGTTCGCCGCAGCCCTTAGCCTTGTGCTGCTTGCATTCGCAGTGGGCATGACGCGGTCGGCGCGGGCGCAGAGCTCGCAACCGAATATCTGCGGAAACCCTCCCTGCTATAACCCACCGCCGACAATCACGTGGTTCTCGACGCCCGGCTCCGGGACGATTGACACGACATCGACAACGTGGACGGCGACGGTCACATCCTGCAATTCAGTGTTTGCCTCCGACTCCGTGTACTTCAACGGGACCCGGTCGAGTGCGTTCACGTTCTCCTTCAATGCGTCTGGGTGCGAGCAAGCCAGCGCCACGCTTACGCTGGCGACCGGGACGAACACGCTGGTCGCGTACGGATGCAGCGGAAACACTGGCAACAATATCGGAACATGTACGAGTGCCGGCATCTCTGTCGCGCATCCAGCCGTGGCGGTCACGACGCTGAACACGACGCTGAACGCGGGCGTCACCTATGACACTCTGCAGATCTTTTTCATCCACAACTACACGACGACGACGGCGACCGACACGCTCACGGTGGCCTGTAGCGGCAGCGGCGTCTCGAGTTGCCCCACCAAGAGGTTTGTGACCGTGACGCCGGGCACCTCCGTGCCGGACA
Organism: Gemmatimonadaceae bacterium; assembly: GCA_035569435.1. Lineage (GTDB taxonomy): Bacteria > Gemmatimonadota > Gemmatimonadetes > Gemmatimonadales > Gemmatimonadaceae > DASRDS01. The sequence continues at coordinate 3,208 of DATMNB010000238.1, read as the reverse complement.
CGGTGCGGTTTGCATCGGGCGCCCTGAACACGACCGGCACGATCCAGCTCACGGCGACTTCAGGGAGCAACTCGGCGTCGGCGACGGTGAACGAGACGTCGGTGTGGACGTCCTACGCGACGGTCAGCACGGCATACACGAATGCGGGCGATCAGGACATGACCCGGTGTGCCGTGGGCTGTTTTGCGGCCACCGCGACGGTCAGTACCGTGCCCTACATTTCCCGTGACACGCCGCGGAGCGTGAGTCTCCGCTACTTGGGCGACCGGGTCGCCATGCGTCCCTTTCTCATCGCGGATGTCACGCTGCCGGCCAACGTCCCGTACACGGCGCTGTGGTTTCAGCTCTCGGCGGCCATCAAGATCGGCGGTGCGTGGACCAACGTCCAGTTTGTGAACGGCGACCAGACGATCACCTTCACTGGCAGCGGTGCGCAGGCCGGCGTGCCGTACCGATTGGCCGGTGCGTTCGACGCGAGTACGTATCCGACCGGAGTCTATCCGGTCGCCCTCACGGTCAGCGTAGTCGATTCGACACACGCCGAGGCCCACGTCGACACATTGCACCTCCTCATTGTGAACGGCCGGAAATACCCGGTCGCGCGCGGGTGGAGCGTTGCCGGCGTGTCGAGACTCTACAGCAGCGCCGATACCACGCTCGTTGGCATCGACGAAGGGAATGGCTCGTCGACCGTGTATAGCGAGCAGTGCAGCCACTGCACGTATGTCTCGCCGGCCGGCGTGTTCAACACTCTGTCGAGTGTAACGGGAACATACGCGTGGCTGCGCACGTTTGCCGATTCGACGAAGCAATATTTTGATGCGACTGGGCTGCTCCGATTGCAGATCGACCGGCTCAACGACACGGCGCAGTTCACGTATGACGCGTCGAGCCGATTGACGAATATCTCCGACCCCTACTTGACCAGTGGCGGCGCGCACGTGTCGACCGTGCTCACCTACAACACGAGTGGCCCCGGGCTCGCCTCGATTGCCGATCCGAGCGTGGGCGGCGTATCGGGCGGTGGCCGGAAGACAGTCTTCACCGTCAATCCGACGGACTCGTTGCTCACGGCCGTCACCCTCCCGTCCCAAACCACCAGCACGCATTTCGGCTACGACGGCCAGCATCGCCTGGACTCGCTGGTGGATCAATTGGGGGACGTGACGACGCTTGGGTACGACTCGCTGACCTGGAAGGTCGTGGCCGTCACCTCGCCGTCGGTGCCGATCGACGCGGGCAGCACGGGGTCGCCGACGCCGACGCAGCTCGTGACGAGGGATTCGTCGTGGCAAGTGGTCGGGATGCCGAGGAGGCCGACATCAGGGAGCAGCCCCTGGCCATTGACACCGTCGGACTCGGTCAAGGCGGTGACGATCGACGCGGGCGGCCGGACCACCCGATTCACGGTGGACCAGTGGGGTCAACCGCTGCGCTCGACCGATCCCACCGGGCAGACGACCGTCACGGTCACGAACGGCGTCGGGCTGGTGACCAGCGTGACGTCGCCTGGCGGCATGAAGTCACAATCGTTCTACACCCCACAGGGGTTGGTGTCTGCCACGATCGCCCCTTCCGGCAACGCACAAAGTTTCTACTATGGCGCGTTCAATCAGGTCGATTCGATCACGGGGACCGGCCAGCCAAAGCAGACGTTGTATCTGGGACCACGGGGACGTGTCGACTCGGTGAAGGTGATGTTCACTGGGACCATGCGCCACTATTACGACGCGTTGTTTCGGGACACGTTGGCGGTCAGTCTCGTCGGGGACACCACGAGGTACGGGTACGATCCAAAGACCGGCAACATGAACCGGGTCACGGCCGGCACGAGCGGCCGGTTTAGGGCCAAGGTGTTCGACGCGTTCGGTCGCGACTCCGTGGTCACGGTGAGCGGGCAAAGCGCATCCGCAACCACGACCGTGTACGACTCGCTTAATCGGGTCGTGCAGGCGTACGATGGGGTGCACCCAACGGCTGTCATCTACGCGTACAACGCGTTGCGTGACACGAGCGTAACCGATCCCGCGCATCAACATTACTCGACGGCGTACAACGCCATGGGATGGCCCACGTCGCAGACCGATCCGCAGGCCCGCACGCAGTCGACCACCTATACCGCCCTGGGCTTGCCGGCGACGGTAACGAATCGCCGGGGACAACAACCGGTGAGGTACCAGTATGACTCGTTCGGGCGACTGCAACAGATCCACAGACCATCAAACGCATCTGGCGAATTGGACACGCTGAGCACGTTCAGCTACTCGGCGCTGGATACCATCGTTGTGGCCCATGATTCCGTGTCGACCGACATGACGTTTAGCTCCTCGTCTTTTGGCTGGGTCGACTCGGTCGTCACGGTGTTGAATGGGATTCGCTTCAAGCGCGCGTATTACCACGACGCAAAGGGCCGCGTCGACTCGGAGCTGGTGTCCACGAACGCCCCGGCCTATGCCATCGACTTCTACGGACGCCACTACTACTACGACACTGTGACCGCCCTGCTCGATAGCGTGGTGTTACAGAATGCGCGGTTCCGCAATTCCGTCGTGTACCAGTATTCCTCCACGTTCGTCCCGACCGGGCTGACGTACGATAACGCGGTGATACGCACGGACACGATGAGCGCGAATCATCTGCTGTTGTCGACGACGTATAGTGTCCCCGCGATCAACGCCGCGCTGCACGAGGCGTACAAGTACGACTCGACGGGGCGCATTACAGAGCAGGACTACCCCGACACCACGTCGGAGCTCTTCGGCTTCGACGGGCTGGGCGAGTTGAATGCCTGGGAGGTTGGGAAATGGACGACGACCAATCCGTGTACCCCGTTTGAGATCAAGAATGGCTACCAGTGCCAGCCCTTCACGAATTTCAATCCCACGATCTCCGACGCGCTCACGTTCGATTCCAGCGGGAATCTTGGTGTGCTCGACGCCGTGCTGGCGGCGAAGGACACGATCGGCACAACGATCGCCGGCAACCGTTTGGCCTCGTGGGGACTCTTCACGTTCAAGACCGACTCGGATGGCGACCGCGCGTCGGCAACGAATGGGACGACGAGCTCGCAATACACCTGGGGGGCGGACGGGCGGCTCTTGCGGGTCGTGACGGGGAGCAATACGGTCGGCTACGACTACAACGCGGCAGGGCTCTTGGTGCGGCGGACCACCAATGGCGTAGTGGACCGGTATTACCTCTGGGACAA
>DATMNB010000237.1:0-2344 GCA_035569435.1 Gemmatimonadaceae bacterium | reverse complement strand
GATTGTGTTTGATGATATGGCCGGCCGCACTCGGGCTGGTTCCCCCGAGATAACGCATACACGCAACATTCTAGTTACGCGCGCGTGACGGGCCCGGGAGCCATGTGACCCATCTTTGTGGGCTGCATGGGGATGCCGGATCCGATAAGCGATGACCTAGCGGTCCGATTCCGGGCGGGAGATGCGACCGCGTTCGGGCCTGTCTTTTCGTACTACCATCCTCGTCTCTGCGCCTTTGTCGAGCGGTTCTTAGTCGGGAGTGCGGACGACGCCAAAGACGTCGTGCAGAACGTCTTTGTCCGTGTCTGGCGGGACCCCAACCGACTGCCCGCCCACCTGCCGCTCGCCGCGTGCCTCTACGAGATCGCGCGGGGCGAGGCGCTCAATTTCCTCGAGCGGCGCGCGCGGCGAACGCGACTCCTCGGGCTTCATCGCGCCGAGGTCGCCCAGCACGCGTCACCAGAGGTGGTGCTGGCGCGCCTGCACCTCGCCGACGCCCTCCGCGTGATCGCCGGGCTGCCGCGGCGGTGTCGAGAGGCGTTCCTGCTCCGCCGTCGGGAAGGTCTCACGTACCGGGAGATCGGCGCCCGCATGGGCATTAGCGCGCGAACCGCCGAGCATTATGTCGAAACGGGGCACCGGCGCATGCTGCGCGCGGTGGGATCGCGCTTCGACTAGGGGGATTTCGCGGGCACGGCGTTGTAGTGTGCGTATGAGCAATCCCCGTCGTCTGGCAGAGCTGGCAGAGAAATATCTGACGGGCACCTGCACGTCGGAAGAGCTGGCGGAGTTGGAGCGGCTGACGGGCAGCCGCCCTCCCAGTCATGTGGGACCGAGTGCGGATGCGGCAGTCCGGTATGACACGGCTGGCGCACTGGCGCGGGTGAGCGCGCAGCTCGGCATTGCGCCCGAGCCCCGCGCCGTGAGACCGCGCCGCGGGAAAAGCTGGGCCGCGCCGCTCATCGCCGCGGCCGCGATCGTCGTGGCCGGCGCGTTCGGAATTCATCAGATGATGGGCAAGATGATGGGCACGTCGCGCCGACCGGTTACCAGCCGGTATATCGCGGCGCGCGGGGAGCGAAAAATGATCGTGCTCCCCGATGGCAGTCGCGCGACGCTCGGCGCGGGGTCGACGCTCGCCTACGCCGCGGGCTCGACGCGCGACGCACAACTCATTGGCGAAGCAGTGTTCGAAGTCGTTCACGACACGCGCCACGAGTTCCGGGTTCACGCCGGCGCGACGCTCGTGCGGGACATTGGGACAGTCTTTGTCGTACGCGCCCTGGATCCCGCCAGGCCGACCGTTGCGGTGGCGTCAGGGACCGTGGCGGTCAGCGATAGTGGGCACACCGAGACGATGCTCGCCGCGGGCGATGTCCTGGCGCCGGATCCGACCGGCCAACTCATGATCCGCCGGCATACCGACGTCACAGCGCTCTTTGACTGGCGCGCCGGCGTGCTGCACTACGCCGATGCCACGGTGGCCGTCATCGCGGCTGATCTGGCTCGCCAATACGATCTCGACATCGTCCCCCCGCCGTCGGCGATCGGCCGCCAGCACCTCGACGCCACGTTCGACCGCCTGTCCGCCGACAGCGCCCTCCGCCGGTTGGCCCGCCTCGCGCACGCCCGCTACACCCGCCACGGCCAGACCATCACCTTCAGCGCCCGATAAGTGCCCCTCCCTCTGTCGTTCATCGTTACCGCCGCCCTCTCGCTCGCTACGCACAGGCAGCAACCAAACACGCGGCCGTTCGACCGCGTGATCGGGGTCGATTTGCGTGGCGCGACCATCGCCGACGCGCTCGCGACCATCGCCGACTCGGCGCACATCACGATCGACTACAATCGGACGGACGTGGGCGCGGTCGCCCAACATGTTACGTACCTCGCATCGCGTGTCACGGTGGGCACCGCGCTCGAACACGTGCTCGGCAATCGGTTCGTCGCGCATGAAGCGGGCATCAACCAGGTGATCGTGACACGAGCGGACACCGTCGTGACCGTGAGCGGCGTCGTGTCGGATTCGGCGAGTCATCAACCGATCGCGTCCGTCAACGTCCTCCTCAACGGGAGTAAGATCGGCACCGTTACCGGCGCCGATGGGGCCTTTCGACTCCGCATCCCCAACGCGGACACGACGCTCCTCTTCTTCCGCATCGGCTATCAGCGCCACGAGGTGCGGGTCCGGGACGGCACCACGGTGCTCAACGTCCGCCTCGGCCAGACCCCGCAGTCGCTCTCCGCCGTGCAGGTGACGGCATCCACCAACCAGCAGCCGGTCGAGCATACCCCCGACATCGCCGTCGTCCAAGAAATCAAGATGGCCCCGTCCGTCGTCTCC
>DATMNB010000236.1:0-7427 GCA_035569435.1 Gemmatimonadaceae bacterium | reverse complement strand
CTTGATCGGTGTCATGTGGTCGGCGGTCGTACCGTCCCCCAATTGGCCATAGCTGTTGCGTCCCCAACAATAGGCCGCGCCCGATGCGGCGAGGCCGCAACTATGCACCGTTCCGGTCGTGATCGTAATCATGTGTTCATTGGTCGTCACAGCGATCGGCGCGTCGTGCTGTTCCATGCCCCCCGTGCCGAGCTGGCCATAGCTGTTGCGCCCCCAACAATATGGCACGCCGCCCGTGGCGACGGCGCAGGTGTGGGCATTCCCGGCGGCAATGGCGCGGAAAAACAGCCCGCCGGAGACGGGGACCGGCACCGTCCGGAGGATCGTGGAGCCGTCGCCAAGTTGGCCGTAGGCGTTCTGACCCCAGCAATAGGCCGCGCCGACCGCATCGAGGGCGCATGTATGGCTCGTGCTGGCGGCCAGCGCGACGAATTTGACGCTGGTCGCGACCTTGGACGGCGTGGACGCGTTGGCGGTGCTTCCGGTACCGAGTTGGCCATAGCTGTTCCGCCCCCAGCAGTAGACTTCACCCGTCATGGTGAGGGCGCAGGAGTAGCCGCCACCGGTCGCCACCGCCTTGAACGCGTGCTCGCCAACAACGTGCGTCGGGACCGAATGGTCCTGATTGTCGCCCGTGCCGAGCTGCCCGTCGTCGTTGCTTCCCCAACAGTACACGGCCGCCGATCGGGTAAGGGCGCAGGAGTGATCGGCGGAGACCGACACCGCGGCGAACGCCACGCCGCTCGTGGTGCGGGCCATGCTTGTGCGGCCGACCGTGGTACCGTCGCCCAACTGTCCACGGTCGTTGGCGCCCCAGCACAGCACGTCGCTGGCCGCGACCATGCAGCTGTGGGCGCCGCCAGCCGAGACCGGCGACGCTGAGAGGGGGTGGATCGGCTGCGGCGTTGGCGCCTGAACAACGGCGGGAACGGGGGCAGGGGGTGGCGTGACGGGCGCCGGCGCCGGCGACGGGGGCGGCGGCGTCACAGGCTTGGCATTGGCGACGCGCGTCGACTCGGCTTGGCGCGCCTGTTTGCGCATCAGGGAATCGTGGGCGGCGGCCAAGCGCGATGAGTCCGCGGCGGCCATGACCGCGGCGACGCTGTCGGCTGCGCGGTGCACGCTGGTCGACTCGGCTTGCGCGGCCGAGTCCTGCGCGGCGGCGAGCGTGGCTTGCTGCGTGGCCTGCTGCACACTGTCGGCGTTGATCGGCGGCGGTGGCGCGGGCCGGTTGACCAGGCCCCGGGCCCGACCCATCAGGCCGGGGTCAAACTGGAAGGCCGCGACCGCGATGAGCACCACCATGAGCAGCACAAACCCGACCGTTTTCAGTCGACTGCGAGGCTCACGCTGCTCATCGACGAACATCCCGCGGTGCGGCGGGCGCGGGCGCGTGCCTTCGACCGGCGTCGTGGCTCCGGGGACGGGGCCGGCACCGCCAGGGCGGCGGAATTGCACGGTCTCGAGGGGCCTGGGCGTGGCGCCCGGTGTGGCCGGCGGCCTCGGCGCGCCGCTCAGATGCGCCGCGACGCGGTTGGTGCCGGGTCCGCCCGATGGACTCGATGAGCTGGGCACCCATTCATCGTCGCTCAGCGCACCGAGAAAGGCGGCGGCGCTCTCCCAGCGATCGTCACGTTCCTTCTGGACGGCGCGGTCCAGGACGGCCCGCAGTCGGCCCGGCACGTCGGGACGCTGCTCGGCGAGCGACGGGAGTGCCTCGAACTTCTGCCGGTACATCACGTCGGAGACCGGGTCATCGACCCAGGGGCGAATGCCGGTCAGCATCTCGTACCCAATGAGCCCCAAGCTGAACAAATCGCTGCGGCCGTCGATCATCACGCCGTCGATCTGCTCCGGCGACATGTAGGCCGGCGTGCCGACGAGCAGGTCGGCGTTGGCCTGTTGTCGCCCGGCTTCCGCCGACAGGGCAATGCCGAAGTCCGAGAGCAGCGCCCGGCCGGTCTCGTCGTTCAAGAAGATATTCTCGGGCTTCACATCGCGGTGCACGACCCCGCGCGCGTGGGCATACGCCAGTGCCGCCGCGATATCCGACAGCACCGCCTCGGCGCGTTCCGGCGAGAATCGGCCGTCCTCGTGAATCGCCCGGCCCAGACTCCGGCCTGGGATGTACTGCATGACGAGCGCGAGCCCGCGGGTGCTGAGCCGCTTGACCGCGTGAATGGCGACGACGTTGGGGTGCTGGAGCTGGGCGACGGTCCGCGCCTCGGCCAGCTGTCGAGCCACGACGACTTCGTCGACACCGATCGCGGCGTGAATGACCTTGATGGCCACGTCGCGTCCGAGCTCGCGGTCGCGCGCGAGATACACGACCGACATCCCGCCCCTCCCGAGCTCGGCGAGAATCTCGTACTCGGCCTCCAGCTCGCGGACCTCAGGCAGCGTCGCGCCCTCGGCCACGCGTCAGCGCTCGCGAAACCGAAAGAGCACGTCGCCCATCTCAATCTCATCGCCGTCGCGGAGCAGCCGCTGGCCGTGCGCCGTGTCGAGTGGTTCACCATTAACGACGACGGGGTTGGTCTGCGAGAGATTGATGAGCTTCCAGCGCCCGTCGGCGAACTGCATCCGCGCGTGCTGGCGGCTCACCGTCTGCGAGCGGAGCTGGACGTGCCGGTACGGGGGCCCGGCAACGCGGCCAAAGGTGACCTCGGGGACCTCGCCCCAGGTGCGGACAAATCGGATGTCGCGGCCCGGCACATCGCCATCGACGATCTCGAGGCGGCCGGGCAGAAACTGGAGGGTCCCTTCGGCCGGGGCCACTTCCTGGATGACGCGCGCCGCGGTACCGCCGAGGCCGGCGGCGACCGTTCCGTTGGGAGGAGTGATAGGCCCGCTGTTGCCATTGGGCGGGGCCGGCCGGTCGGCGCGGCCTGCGCCGTTGGCCGCGTACACGCCGGCCTGCGCGGGTGGCGGTGGCGGCGGCGGGGGTGGGGGCTGGTCGTTCAGGAGCGGCATGGCGCGTCGCAGCGGCTGGAGCGGCACGTCGGCCACGCCGCGACGGTGTACTGGGATGACGAGGGGCGGCGGGTCGGATGGCTCAAGGGCTCGGAGGGCGCGCCGAGACAAGACGTTACGGGCAACGGCCGCAACGGCTATGATCACGAACACAGCGGCGATCCCGCCCCCGGTGAAAAGCCAGAGGGGGTCGACCGACGGAAGACTCAGGTTCGGCATATCGTCGGGGCGGGGGAAAGGACGCGGCTGCCCGCCTTATCCATATATCAGACAGATTACTGTAAGAAACGTTCCGCCCGTTCCCCTCGCAATCTCACACGCATGTTTACGGTCACTGAAATGTGACGATGAGCAGCGGCCGATGGGCCTGGATGCCCGGTGTGCAGAGCGTGGTCAGGGCCGAGTCGGCGCTGAAGGCCGCGTAGTCGTTGACGCCGTTGTTATTGCCGTCGGCCGCGGAGAAATGCAGCCGGAACTGGACGAGGGTGTCGCCCGCCGCCCGATCGGCCGCGACGCTCGACGTGACGGCCGCGGTCTTGAGTCCGAGCGTGGAATCGGTCGCCAGTGTGGCGATGGCGGCGTTGGTGGCGGTGGTGTCGTAGCTCGCGGTGTCCAGGTGGGTCATCACGGGGACGTGATCGACGAGGATGGATCCGAGGGTCGAGTACGGCGATCCCACGATGTCGCACTGGGCGAGCTGCAACGTGGCCGCGCTGATCGTGGCCTTCTGCGGAACGGCCTTCATGTTGAACGTGACGAGGCCGCGCATGGTGAAGTTGGGCGAGAACGCGTCCTCGTCGCCGACGAGGATGTCGGTGTTGACGTAGGGTTGGACGAATCCGTACTGGTCGCGGGTGGCTTCGCCGGTCAGGTACGTCACATCGGCGATGGAGTCTGTGCCGGCACTGGCGACGCTGGACGGGGTCGAGCTGCTACAGGCGGCGGCGATGGGCAGGGCAGCGAGCAGGAGCAGGGGAGCGGTGCGCATATGCCCCGGAAAGTAGTAGTCGGAGCCGGTGATTGCTCCAGATAACGCAGTAGCTACATTTGGCTGCATGCGCGGAATGCCGTTCTTCTACAAAGAGACGTTCGGCATCCGCATCACGGTCCGTCCGGTCTATCTTCGCGAGCAGTCACACCCGACGCGGGGATATTTCCTCTTTGCGTATTTCGTGCGCATTGAAAACGTTGGGCCGATGGCGGCGCGGTTGGTGTGGCGGCGGTGGTTGATCCATGACGATGTCAATGACGGAGAGGATAGCATCGTCGAAGGGGACGGCGTGGTGGGGCAGCAGCCGCTGATTCTCTCGGGGAACGTGCACGAGTATCAGAGCTCGTGTCAGCTGCGGTCGCCGCGGGGGTACATGGAGGGGCACTACCGGTTTGTGCGGCCGGACGGGTCGACGTTCGACGCGCAGATTCCCCGGTTCACGCTCCACGCCGACGACGTGAGTGGATTGTATTCCTGACGGAATACAATCCCGGGTCTATTTGCTCGGCTATGCCAGGGGCATAGCCGCGGGCCATCCGACGGCGGGGCCCTGCGTCCTAGGGTTTTTTGTTGTTGTCGATGTCCACCGACGGGGGCGGTGGGAGCTGATCCTGGTCCGGTGCGGGGGCGTCGACGGTTGGGGCGCTGCCCATGTGCGAGGCGAACCCGTTGGCCGGGACCGCGGGGCCTGCCGCGGGCCGAGTGGCGACGGGGGCTGGTTTTGCCGCAAGCGTGACGGGGGCCGGTGTGGGCGCGACGGGCGTCGGCGCGACCGGTGTCGGTGCGACGGCCACGGGTGACCGGGCCGGCGTCGAGTCGACCGGAGGTGCGGGTGGTGGCGGAGCGGGATGAGGCGTGGGGAGCACGGCCACTGGACGCGCGGTGGAGTGGAGTTGCGCGAGTACTGACGGGCCGAACACGATGCCGCCGACGGCCAGGCACCCGACGACGGCGAAGACGCCGAGGGCGATCGTCAGGGTCCGTCCGCCACCACCGCCACTCTCACCGCCACCTATGACGTTGCCAAAGTTCAGGACGCGTTTCCGCGTGCTCGTGCGCGAGGTCCGACCCGGCTTGCTCTCCGGCTCGATCCAGTCCACGGCGGGTGTCGCGTTGGGCGCGGGGGTGGTGGCGCGCTTCACCTCTGTCGACTGTCGGCGTGCCGCGGGGATCCCGACGCCGTTGCTCACACGATTGCCGGCGGCCGCTGCGATCCGGCCGCCGAAGCCCGTGTCGGCGCTCTCCGTTGCCTCCGGCACCGACGTGATGGCGGGCACCGCGGACGATCGCCGCGTGGTGGGTGTCGCCACGACGATCGGTCCCGTATCCAACTCGATGGGGGCCCGGTCGGTGGGGGGAGTGAGCCCGCTGCTGCCGTTGGTCTCGAGGGTGACGGGCCGCTTGACGCGCATCGGGATCGTCGTGGACGACGTCGATGCCGCGAGGGCCGCACGAGTTTCCTCGAGCTTGGTCCGTCCGGCGGCGACGATGGCGTGCTCGCCGCCGAGCGTGGCGATCCGCGCGTTGAGCGCCCGGTCGCGGAGCTCGCAGGCCGGCGCAAGCTTGCCCTGGGCCGCCAGCGTGTCGGCGAGTCCGTCGAGCGCCAGGAGCACGGCCGGATCGGTCGCGGCCATCGTCCGTTCGCGCACGGCGAGCACGCGCCGCCATACGCGCTCCGCCGCGTCGTTCTTGCCGAGCGCTTGGCGGACCTTGGCCAGGCTCACGAGCACGGTCGCCACCTCGGGATGTTCCGGCCCCATCGGTCGCTTGAGCGTCAACAGCCGCAGCAACAGCGGCTCCGCCTGGACGTAGTCGCCGCGCTTGAAGTACAACCGCGCCAGGTTGTTCAGATTGATCGCGAGATCGCCCTGCGACGACTCGACGCGTTTGACGCTGGCCGTCATGGCCCGTTTGAGGAGCGGCTCGGCGTCATCGAGCGCGCCTCGCGACACGTACAGCGCGGCCAAATTGTTGATGCTGGTGATGACGCTCTTGTCGTCCGGCCCGAGCGCCTCTTCCCGCAGGGTCAGCGCGCGCCGAAACAGCTCCTCGGCCCGGAGCGCATCCTTCTGTTGGTATTTAAGTTGCGCGAGACTGCTCAGGCTCGACGCGAGGTGGAGGGGGTTGGCGGTGCCCCGCTCGGCTTCGGCGATCGCGGCGGTAAATGCCTCGTCGGCGCCCGCCAGGTCGCCCGCGGCGAACAACCGGCGCCCGCTCTCGTTATACTCTTCCCACGTCAACGGTGCCGTGTCGTTCGCCATGCGCACTCTCCGTAAATGCAATGACGCCCGGCTGGAACCGGCGTAACCCGAGCCGCCCCTGTGTCGTCTGTCTCACGTCATGCTGCGTCTCGTCGTCCCCTCCCACGTCGGTTCTCGCTCGGCTGTTTGGCGCCGGGCGGTGTATCACCGCTTCGTGGCGGCCTTTCTCGTGGGGATGATGATCGCGTGCTCGGCCCATATCGCCGCGCACTAACGTTTGGCGGCGTCCTGTGCGCCGCGCTCCTTGCGGCGTCGTGCGGCAGCAGCCACTCGGTTACGAGTCCGACGACGACGGCGGCCGGGATCATTTTCTCGTTCCCGAGCGCGGATCTCCTGGTGGGCGGCGTCGAGCAGGCGACCGTCAAGGTCGTTGACGTCAACGGGGTCGTCATCCCCAAAGCGCCGGTCACCTGGACCACGAGCGCGCCGAGCGTCGCCACGGTCAACGACAGCGGTATCGTCCAGGGGCTCGCGCCCGGTCTGACGGTCATCACCGGCCTGTCAGGTACGGTGAGTGACACCATCACGATCACGGTAGACTCGCTGGCGCCGGGTCCCTTGTCCATCGATTCGATCCGGCCGGGCATGTTAGTCCAGGGTCAGGCGGCCGTCATCTTTGGCCACAACTTCAGCCGGTTCCCGACGGGGAACGTCGTGGTTGTCGGCGTGGATAGCATCACGCCGACCGCGGCGGACACGAACCGTCTCAACATTATCGTGCCCACTGTCGGATGCGTGCCGGCGCAGGTGCAACAATTCGTGGTCGTGGCCCGTGGCTCCGCGGGGAGCGACAGCGCCAGCGTCGTGCCGGCCATCGCGCCGGAGGCGCTCAAGGTCGGGCAGGTGGTGGCGCTGAGCGGGCCGACCGCGCTCAGTTGCCTGCAGTTCGCGGCGTCCGATACATCGGTCGAGTATCTGATCGTCGTCGGCAACGTCACGAGCTCGCTCGATGCCCAAGCCTCGTTCCTGCTCGGGACGCAGCTGGGGAGCACTGGCTTGATCGGGTTTGGCGGGTACGGGCGGGTGACGACGGCCCCGCGGGGGAGCATGGTCAAGAGCCGCGTGGTGGTGCGATCGTCGCGGCAGCGCTTTGCGACCAAGTCGACATCAGCATCGAGATCGAAATCGAAGGTGACAAGCAAGGCGAAGCGGGTGGCGACCGCGCGGGGCAGCGTGCACCGGCCGGCGCCTCACGCCCGGAG